>CAYFNQ010000146.1:0-1002 GCA_964344535.1 uncultured Actinomyces sp. | reverse complement strand
GGCGGGTCAATCCAGGAGCTCTATCTCCCAGCCGTCCATCTTCTGGGGGCGCCCCAAAAGCATGGCACCCATCTCCTCCACCGTTGCCTTGCCGGTGATGGCAGCGACGACACCCGTTGTGATTGGCATGTCTACGCCGTGGCGTTGGGCAATGTCTAACAGGGGGCCGGCAGTGCGGGCGCCTTCAGCGACACCTGGGGACAGCTCTAACGCTTCTTCCAAAGTCATCCCTTGGCCCAGTCGGTAGCCCAGGGAATAGTTGCGGGAAAGTTTGGAAGAGCACGTGGCCATGAGGTCACCAATGCCAGCTAGACCGGCGAACGTAGCCGGGTCAGCCCCCAATGACCCACCTAGTCGGGTCATTTCTGCCAAGCCACGGGTGATCAGTGTGCTTCTAGTGTTGGTGCCCCATCCCTGGCCCTCAGCGGCTCCAATAGCAATTGCTAGAACGTTCTTTGTGGCCCCGGCTAGCTCGCACCCCAAGACGTCGGTGGAAACGTATGGGCGGAAGTAAGCGTTGTGGCAGGCCTTGGCCAGACGCTTTGCTGTCTCAATGTCCTGGGACGCCACCACCGCAGCAGCAGGTTGCTTCATAGCAATTTCCCTGGACAGGTTCGGCCCAGACAGGATGGCGATCTGGGATGGGGACAAGCCGCCATCCTGGGCAAGAATCTCCGCCATGGTGCGGGCCGTGCCCTCTTCAATCCCCTTTGAAAGTGACATATATGTGGCATCCGGGTTGTAGGCGACCGCCTGCTTGACAACCCCGGCAGCCACCTGGACGGGCACTGCCACCACGACGGTGTCAGCGCCTTGCACAGCTTCTTCCATGGAGGTCGTGGCTGTGATCCGGTCAGACAGCTCTATGCCTGGCAGGTAAGCAGAGTTCTCATGGTCGTTGATCATGTCAACGACTGCTTCGCGTCTGCCCCACATGGTGACGTTGTGTCCGGCATCAGCCAGCACCTGGGCAAAGGTGGTCCCCCAGGAACCGGTTCCCAG
>CAYFNQ010000145.1:0-1010 GCA_964344535.1 uncultured Actinomyces sp. | reverse complement strand
GTTCGCATATTAGTTTGAGAAGTAAATGTAGAACTATAGCTTAATCTAACATTTTGGTTTTTCTTTTGAGCTTCACTTGAACCATCATAAGATAAAGATTTTGTTAATCTTGAACCATACTGGAATGAGTTTAAGACTACATCATCTTGCATACCATTAATTGGTGTTAGTTTATCATATAACACAGTGTCTAATTTAGCCTTATTTAGACCATATGTGTTTGGCGTATCTGTTTCTTTGAATAGCTTATCTACATTTTCCTTTACATACTTAGATGGTTTTAATGTAACAGTTGGGTACATATTATATAAAACAGCCGGAGCTTTTGTAGTTAATTCTACTTTATAATCAATAGTGTCTTGTGGAAACTCTATTGTATCTCCATTTATTACACTTCCATCTGTTTTTGTAAATACAGGTTTTCCAGTCTTATATGAAAAAGTAGCATATTCAGTAAAATTAGTTCCGTCTTTTGATACAGAAACTTTCATATCTGGATATTTGCTATAATCTTTTGTTTGAATATAACCGTAATAACCTTGTGATATAGGTCCATAAGAAATTTTGTCGTTATCTTCGTAATAACCAAAACCATTTTGCTCATATTTACCATAATCATATACACGAGGTTCTTCTATTCTAAGTTTCTTAAAATAAAAATCTTCATTGGTTAAAACTTTGTCTTTTGTAGAGAATAGTCTAGTTTCATAATCAGTGGTAATTAGTGAATAGTCAACTTTACCATAACTATTTATGTCATCTGCATCTTCACCCTTAGCTCTAGTCCACTTATAACCAAATCCTTTTGTGTAAACTCTATACTCAGTATCTACTTCCTTCCCATCTTGTAGTAAGTTTAACGCAAAGTTATAAGGACCTCTTCCATACTTCTCTACATAGAAATGTCCAGTTGGTGGTTCAAATTGTAACAGCATAAAATCTTTACTAGATGTAGCAGAGGATTTAGTTACTTCTTTATCGTCTAATGCTGTCATTGTGTATTCTATATT
>CAYFNQ010000144.1:0-1011 GCA_964344535.1 uncultured Actinomyces sp. | reverse complement strand
AATATTAAGTAAGTATCAAATCAAATTTATTTTATGTACGTTAACCTTAGGAATATTGCAAAACAATATTCTAAAGACAAGACCTCTTTCATCCATCCTTCTTCGTAACTGTCCAATATGTATGGTACTTCTACAAACCTCTTATCAATTTTTGTATTATTTTACTTACTTTTTTTACATTAAGATATTATCCTTTCACCGTATATCTTTAGAAAAACACATTATTATAATGCAGCATACGAGAAACTGGGCTCCTCATATTTACACGAATCACCAAATCTGAAAGGATGGACATATTAAATGAAACATAGGCGGATTGTAGCGACTCTAATGTTGTTAACAATGTTATCTGGATTGTTTTTACAAACCTACTCCAGTGTTTTGGCAGAAGCTACTGGGGAGATTGCAGACGTTACACAGACAGTTGAAGTGCAGGCTCAGCAAGATGTGCCTGATGTAAATGAAAGTGCTCCGATTCCGCCGACTTCTGATGTGGTGGAACAATTAGCTCCACAAACGCATGAAGCTTCCAACAGTGTTCCGGCTGTTGTTTCAAACCCAGTAGAGGAAACAGTCGATACTGTTTCCAATAACGATTCCAAACCAGAGCAACAGGAATCTGTCAGAACCAGCGAAGTATCCGATACCCCATCAACTGGGGATGTTCTGCCTTCCGCTAATCAGGTTGCTGCGCAGACAGGTGAAGATGAAACCGTCTCATCAGATGAGGAAGTCTTGTCGGACTCGGAGACTGCAACAGTCACGGGCACCGATATGGAGCCACCTTTATCGGATGTATTAGATTCTGCCGAGAATGCTGATAATGACGTTAGTGTTGCTGACGGTGAAGAAACATTGCCCATTGCGAATGATACAAACATATTAGACGAAGAACAGGTCACAAAACCTACAACAGAGGATACTTCTGCTGATGAAACAGTTTTCCCTGAAGAAGGAAACGATGGTGCTTCAAATGGTGAAGGTGAGGTTACTCCTTCCGAGGGGGAGGAT
>CAYFNQ010000143.1:0-1016 GCA_964344535.1 uncultured Actinomyces sp. | reverse complement strand
GGTGTTCACACCCAAAGACAGGTTCGTGGACCGCAGTACGGGGATTACTTGGCTGGCTTCCTCAAGCAAACCAAGCTGCTTCTCCGTGTGACCTGTCGCAGCAACCAGTAGCGGTTTCCTGTTGGCGACCGCGAACTCAACCACGGCATCCAGTCCGTCCGCTTGCGAAGCATCAATCAGCACATCGAACGATTCGCTCACGTCCCCAAGGTCTTGGTAAAGCGGAACTGTAAGGCCCTCAACTGGGCGCTTGTCGACGGCTGCCACAATTTCAACGGGACCGCCCGCTTCAGCTGCTGCGCCAATGATTGCTTGGCCCAGCCTGCCCACACCATTTACTACTGCTTTAGTCAAAGTTCGCCTCCGCACCAACATAGGTCTAAGCCAGCATAACGATGCGACAATTTTGCCGGCATGTCTGCCCAGTTGGGCCCTGAGTAAGGTACGGGTATGGCGCTGGAGATCCCCCCACCACTACCCCGGTCTTTCTACGAACGGGACACGCTTGAGGTTGCCCGCGACCTGATCGGGGCGCACCTGCACCGCCGGCTCCCAGAAGAACTAGGCGGCGGCTTGCTTGTTGGGCAAATCACCGAAACTGAAGCGTACCGAGGCGCAATCGACGACGCGGCGCACACCTACCGCGGGATGACCAAAAGAAACCAAGTCATGTTTGGACCACCCGGACACGCCTACGTCTACTTCATTTACGGAATGTGGTGGAACCTGAACGCTGTCACCCAGCCGGAAGGCACCGGAGAAGGCGTACTGATCAGGGGCATCCACCCCCTTATTGGCGAAGAAACCATGCGGGAGTTTCGCGGAGGCAAAAAAGCATTAGCTGACGGACCCGGAAAACTCTGCCAGGCTCTAGCAATCACCGGGGATGACTACGGGGTCGACCTGACGGGAGAAAGCCTGTTCATCACGCCGCGTCAAGACCCTGTGGAAGTGAAGGCAACCCCGCGCATCGGGATTGACTACGCCACCGCCAAACATGAACCGTGGCGGTTCAT
>CAYFNQ010000142.1:0-1029 GCA_964344535.1 uncultured Actinomyces sp. | reverse complement strand
AGGATGGGCAGTATAGCGGCGGCCTTGTGCCTTACGGCTACAGACTGGAGTATCTCGGACGCACAAATAAAAAGAACCAACCGGTGCGCGATTTGGTGATCGACGAGGAGGAAGCGGCAGTTGTGCGCGAGATATTCCGCCTGCTGACCGATGAAGGTTATGGAACGGTCCGTGTGGCCAACCTGCTCAACGAACGCGGAATCAAGACAAAGCGCGGAACATCGCTCTGGCGCGGAACTTCCATCCGGGGACTGATCGATAATCCGATCTACATCGGCATCATGCGATCAAACAGCGCAAGGTCAGAGCCGTTCGAAAAGTACCGGATCATCGATGATGAAATGTATGAGCGCTGCCTTGACACAGTGAAGGGGCGAGCGCCTTCATTAGGCAGTGAGATGCGCTTTCCTCAGCAGACAAAATCTGATAATCTTCTGTCAGGTTTCATCTACTGCGCGCACTGCGGCAACAGGCTCGCCTTTTATCCGAACGTGACCCGGCGAAAACTGGCGGATGGAAGCAACAGAGAGTATCGCAGGATTATGTACCGCTGTTACCGAAAAACCAACGCGCCGACAACCTGCGATGGGATGAATGTATATAACGCCGATGTGGTGATCGACACAGTCATCAAGGTGGTCCAGGAGTTTTTCAAGCATATCAAAGCAACGCCGAGTGAAGAACTGCTGAATGCGTCCTTGCAGCGCAACATCAGCATTTACCAGGTGGCGTTCAGGCAAGCGGAGGCAGATTTCCAACAAGCTCAAAAGGAGATTACAGCGCTAGAAGAGCAAACGATCAAGGCGCTGACGGGGGAGAACAGCATCGACGTTTCCATCATCAACGCCATGATGCCCAAGTACCGGGAGAAACGTGACGCGGCGCAGCAGCGAATGAAGGAAGCCAAAGACAATATGGAAAGAGAGGAAGCAACGAACCGTGCGGCCGTTACACAGGTGAGCGACGTGATCAAATGGGCTGACCAGTTCGATGAAGCAAACAAAGAGACCCGGCACATGATCCTCGCGC
>CAYFNQ010000141.1:0-1032 GCA_964344535.1 uncultured Actinomyces sp. | reverse complement strand
AGCGGATGCAGCTTCGTCGTCATTGATCAGGCTCTCCTCCAGTTCATCAATGGTGAAGCCGAGATGTTCGCAAAGGACTTCCATAAGCCGTTTTATGCAAGCCAGCACACGCCTCCAAAGTGTCAATGCCATGAGGTCTTCCTCCATATTCCCAAACAGTTCTCCCATGGTCTCGTATTCAGAGAATCTTTTCTCCAAGGCCATGGTTATATATGTAAGGAAACAGAGCGTACAATCGGCAATCTGCTCGTCGAAGTCCCTGCCTGCACATGTTCCGAGACCAAGGTATTGCTTGCATTCCTTGTTCAGAACCTCTATGTTCCATCGAATCTGGTAAACCTCAAATGCCCTGACAAAAGACATGCTGAGGTCTGTGCTCAACAAAACATTCCACCGCTGGTTCCTGCCATATCTTATAAGAAAGATGCGTACAGGCTGGTCTCCCAGTCTTCCTCTCAAAGCAATATAATGGCACTTGTACCGTCTGCAGTCATGGCAGAACTGGGGATTGCCTTCGTATAGCGCTATCAGCTCCATGGCATTGTGCAACTTCCCGTACACGGAATACTTGGTGTTGCCCATCTTTGTCAATCCGACAAGGTTAAGAGCGCCCTTGCCGAGTTTGAGAACTTCACTGATGAAGTATTCACAGGTGAACCAACTGTCACAAAGCACATATTTGGCACGCAAGCTCTTGCAGGCCCATGCCCGTTTCAGCATTTCCACGGCAACTTGAAGCTTTGAATCCGTTGATTCCTTGAATCTTATGAAGTCAGGATCTGTTTTCCTGCGCTTTTTGGAGAAACGGTTCTTACGTTGCTTTGCGGTGAGCCCGAAGTCCTTCTTCTTGCCTTTTTCACAGTGAAGTGACATATCTATAGGTATCGTGCTCTTTCCATCAAAAAATGCGCAGACCAACAGTTTGAATCCAAGGATGCATTTTCCCTGCACATGGTCAAAGACACGGCTGATCTGCTCCATGCCATAGCCGGTCTTCTCCAACGTAGTGTCGTCAAATATGTAACTTGCGTT
>CAYFNQ010000140.1:0-1034 GCA_964344535.1 uncultured Actinomyces sp. | reverse complement strand
CTACTGGTGGCCATGGGGTTTAGGCAGCGCCCTCAACCGGGGGTTCAACGTCTAGGAGAATGCGGGAAACGACGGCTTCTGCGGTGACTCCATCAAATTCGGCTTCCGGATCCAAAATCAGTCGGTGCGCCAAAACCGGGACAGCCAGTGCTTTCACATCATCCGGTGTTACGTAGCTGCGCCCAGATGCAGCGGCGCGAACACGAGCTGCCCTAGCTAAACCAATCGCCCCACGAACTGAGGATCCCAGCTGAACTTGCGCGGCGTCACGTGTAGCGTCAACCAGCTTAGAGATGTAGTCGGCCACGGCCGGAGCAATGTAAACGGTTCCCGCAACCTGGCTCATAGAGTCCAGCTGTTCGGGAGCCGTCACGGCGGGCAGCACTTTAGTTCCTTCGTTGGATTCTTGCAAAATGCGGATTGTGCTGACCGTGTCCGGGTAACCCAACGACGTTTTCATCAAAAAACGGTCCAATTGGGCTTCTGGGAGCCGGTAGGTTCCCGCCTGTTCGATGGGGTTTTGGGTAGCGATGACGGTGAACGGGTTGCCAACTGGCCGCGACTTTCCGTCAACCGTTACCTTGCCCTCTTCCATAACTTCCAAAAGAGCAGACTGAGTTTTTGGTGAGGCGCGGTTGATTTCATCCGCTAGCACCACATTCGCGAAGATCGGGCCCGCATGGAATTCGAACTCTTTGTTTTTCTGGTCGTACACGGTGATCCCGGTGACGTCACCTGGGAGCAGGTCGGGTGTGAATTGGATGCGCGAGGACGACCCGCCAACCGTTTCCGCCATAGCCCTAGCCAGTGACGTTTTCCCGGTCCCCGGGTAGTCCTCCAACAAAAGGTGTCCGTTTGCGACCATGCAAATGAACGCCAACTCGATTTGAGGACGTTTACCTAGAAGGACCTCTGAAACATTGTCGACCATCAGATCAAAGGCCTGTTGGAACCATTGGACCTGGGCGTTGCTGGGGGTTTCCATAGTTTTCTTTCCGTTTTGGGTACTGCTAAAAATGTTCGTCAGCTAGTGG
>CAYFNQ010000139.1:0-1040 GCA_964344535.1 uncultured Actinomyces sp. | reverse complement strand
TCCTCTCTTTTTCGAATATTTCTGCGGATGCGCGCGTACTCAAGCAAGTGGAAGAATTCTCGCGCGATTTTCGCGTTACGACGTGCGGCTATGGACCGGCTCCAGCGGGCGTGGCCGAACACATTGAGATCCCAGAAGAGCACCGGATCTGGGCGTACCCGCGACTCGCCCTCGTCCAGCGGCGTTATCACGATGCGTATTGGGGGAACGAAGCTGTCAAGTCGGCCAAGACGGAACTCGCAGGACGCAAATTTGATGCCGTGATTGCCAATGAGGTAGACGCCGTCCCACTGGCTCTGTCACTAGAACCCAAGTCTGGCGTGCATGCAGACTTACACGAGTACTCGCCGAAAGAAAAGGAACAGGTCCTCAAGTGGCGTCTTTTCATTGGCCCTTTCCGCTCTTGGCTTGTGAGAAAGTTTGTCGCGCAGTGCGATTCAATCACGACTGTCGCCCCTGGGATAGCGCAGAAGTACAACGAAGTTTTCGCTGTGAAGGCTGAAGTAGTTCGAAATGCGACTCCTTTTCACGACTTCGAGGTCCCCCCTACGTCCCTGCCGATAAAGCTGGTCCACTCAGGGGCTTGCCTCGCGGACCGACATCCGGAGGTCATGCTTGACGCAGTTGCGGCCACCACTGCGGATGTCACGCTGGATCTGTACCTAACCCCCAACGACGCCGGCAAGTTGGCTGAGATCAAAGAACGTTCGGAACAGCTGCCGAATGTCACCGTTCATGATCCGGTTCCCTATCGGGAGCTCTTGAGGACGCTGAATAAGTACGATGTTGGGATCTCGGTTCTTCCGCCGACGAACCTAAATCATTTTCTGGCCCTTCCCAACAAATTGTTTGACTACATTCAAGCCAGACTGGGGGTCATCACTGGTCCCTCGCCGGAGATGGCTCGCATTGTGAAGGAAGAAGGGCTCGGTGCCGTAGCCAATGGATTCGACGGTCCCGCACTAGCCAAGGTTTTGGATGACTTAACGGTCGAGCAGGTGGAACAGTGGAGACAAAACAGTGCGCTCGCTGCGCGGGAG
>CAYFNQ010000138.1:0-1069 GCA_964344535.1 uncultured Actinomyces sp. | reverse complement strand
TCGTAAGTGTTACTTGCTGCATACAGCACTTTCTGTTCACTCCAAGAATTGTCAGAAACCGAACCAACATTGCCGAATGCCAACTCTCCAACTTCTTGACCTTCTTTCAAAGCCCAAGTGGCTTTTTCAGCAGTCAAAGCCGCAGTAGCCTCTGTATTGGCATTGGTGATTTTCACGTCAGTCACGTTGATGGTAGATCCATCGTCCATGCCGTTGGTGAATGCGAACTTCACACGTGAAAGCAGGTGATTGAAGGTGAAGTTGATAGGCCCCGGGCAAGAGCCACCTTCTCCACCAACTGCTCCTGGTATAGGGTTCTCTGCATGAGTACCGTCTACATCATAAATCAGGTCGGTAGTACCCTCTCCGTTGTTGAATGCGATGCTTCCGTATTCTCCTACAGTTGTGGGAGCGGTGAGTGCCCATTGTCCGGCTTCTGTTCCTTGCTGTGCGGTAGGTGCTACGGCCACGAAGCTGTAGGTGTAGCCGTTTTCCCAATAAACGGGAGTTTCGTAGGTCCAAACATCAGTTTCTCCTTTTGTCACCTTAATGTCAGTAAACGGTTTACCGGTCTGGTCGCCCTTGTTCATCAAGCCCCAAACTTTAAAAGATTTGAAATTGCTCGTCGTGATGTCATTACTAATACCACGGGTGCTCTTGTTCACGAAGCTGTCGAACTGGATGGCTTTGTTGTTCTGTGCCATTTCCACAGTCTCGTCTTTGCTGCAACTTGCCAACATGGCTGTTGCTGCCAAACCAATTAAAAACAATTTTTTCATAGTTCAAAAAATTTTTAAGTGAATAATTTAAGTGAATAATTTATGTTATAAATTCTCGTTTCTTCAAAGGGGAAGCTCTATGTCTTCATAGTCGCCCCAGTCGTTCACCTCCACATCGAAGCCGGAACCGCCTTCCCAACCTTCGTCTTCGGGAATCTCGATATCCTTCACCACGATGACACCTCCTTGCGGTTGCGCCGCCACTTGGTCGGTCACGTCGAAATCGAACGACTTTATCTTGCCGTTCTTCAGACGGACTTCCAGATTCAAAGCATACCTGTTCCCAGCCC
>CAYFNQ010000137.1:0-1089 GCA_964344535.1 uncultured Actinomyces sp. | reverse complement strand
GGCGATCGCATGGGAATGGCGGTTCCTCCACTGGTTATTCCGGCCCCTTGGACTCCAAACACGAAGCCGCATCTACCGGGCCATGACAGGTTTCACGTTGCTTTCAGGGATCCTGATCTGGGTCGCGGGCATCGTTGTCGGTTTTGCTTTCATCTACTGGGGAGCACAGGATCTGGGATCCCTGGCCATGCTCGACGACGCACCTGATGGTTTCGTAGGCGCGCTCTATTTCTCGATAGCGCAGTTCTCCACGGTGGGCGTTGACAACGTCGAGGCTCGGTCGGGCACAATCAGCATCCTTTCGGTTTCCGAGACCCTGTCTAGCGTCCTGTTGCTTTCTATGGTCATCACCTACCTGGTAAATATCTTCAACTCGATCGAGGATCTTCGGAAATACTGCGCCTGCTTCACCAGTCGAAGTGAGCAGGTCGATTCGCCGCTCACAGCCCTGGCACCCTTCCTGCCCAGGGAAGAGCCGTCCAGCCTCGAGAACCACCTGGCGAACACGCGCCAGGCCATGAACTCTTATTTCGACTCGATCGCTGCAGACCACTCCGCGATCTACTTCAACAGTGGGAAGCCCAGGTTCATGATGCCTTTCGCGGTCTTCTTCACCGTGGGGACTATTGAGGGGCTCTCATATGGTCTAGGAGCGGGACACCCGAACTCGTTGCTCCCCGAGCTTCTTCGGCTCTCTGAGTCCCTTGAGTCGAACCGCCGCCAGATCTACACGCTGTTTCGATGGAGGGAGCCAGACGGCGGCGATCCGCTAGGCATCAACGCGTTCACGGAGGCTGCCGAGGTCGCGGCTCGCATCCCCGAAGACAAGCCACTCGCCGACCCCGGCCTCATCAACCGCAAACCTCTTCCCGTTCGCGTTGCGAAGAACCTGAATGTGAAGGCGTACAAGGAACAGCAGAAGCAGGAACAACTGCAAACTCCCGAGGCCTACGTTGCCCGCTTTGTGCGGCTACGACAAGTGGTGACGCGGTTAGCCCAGCTTGATCCCCCCGATGACTGGCGCAAGGAATACGACCTCTACGCGGCGTGGATCAAGGACACGCCCATCACCGACGACTTCATTCGGCG
>CAYFNQ010000136.1:0-1092 GCA_964344535.1 uncultured Actinomyces sp. | reverse complement strand
CTCCCCCGCCCCGTGCGGCCACAATAAACCCGTCAGCTTGCCGGTGTTGGCGGAGCAAATGTAGCGTCGGTAGAGGCAGGTGAACGGTGCGGCGCGGATCCTCATTTTTGAGGTGGCCACGCAAGCGATTTTCACCGGCCTCATACACGACAGTGTCAAAGAACGTGAGAGTTCCACGCTGCCAGTCAATATCCTCCCATCGAGCAGCGCATGCTTCGCCAATTCGCGCTCCGGTGGTAGCCATCAACACAGCCGCCAACCAGGCCGACGGCGACTTCGGCCCACTGCGGCCCGGTTGTTCGTATTCGCGCTGTAGCAGGCCCAGCAGCAGCTCGACTTGCTGCTCCGACGGAGCCCATGGGCGGGTGCGCGCTTTCTTCCCAGGAATAGCGGCTTCGGCGGTGAAGTCACGCTCAACCAAACCGCGTCGAGTCCCCACTTCAGCGCCATACGCAACACGGTCCTGGACCGTTGGGCAGCGGAGCGCGAGTGGTCAATATAGATGTCGCGGAGGGCATCATCAACTACCGCCGTGGAGACCTCCCCTAGCCGCAGTTGTCCTAAGCGCGGGTAGACGTACCAGCGAAGAGCACTTTGGTACCGCTCACGCGTCGAGTCTGCGATCTGGTCGTGCTGAGCCAGCCAAGCGGTCGCCAAGTCTTGAACCGTCACAATCCCACTGTCCCCAGTTCGGGGTTTCTGCGCTTCACGCAATTTCCGGGCCGCCTCAATTTGGGTGCGTGCCGTACGTTGAAGGCGGCGCAACCGACCTGTCTTGTCCCGGTAATACGCTTTGGCCTGCCATTGCTTTGTGGCCGTTCTTGCGAAGCTCACCTCGCCATGTTCCCCCGGCCGCAGCCTTACTCTAGCCATCGAGCACCTGCCTAAAGCCCGGTGCGGCTAGCGATCCAGGTGCCGATTTCTTTCTTGGGGTAGAGCACGATCCGGCCTTCTTGGAACCATCGTGGGCCCACGCCGTCGCGGCGCCACCGGTCCAAAGTGCGTGTTGAAACGGACAAAATCTTGGCGGCTTCGCTGGGGCGAAGCAGCTCAATCGAAGTAGTTTTTTCCATGCCCTACTTGTGGGACAAA
>CAYFNQ010000135.1:0-1094 GCA_964344535.1 uncultured Actinomyces sp. | reverse complement strand
TGACCCGCGGTCAGCGTGAAGGACTTGGAGTTGGGCGTTTTGTTTGGTTAGGGCCTGGGTGAGCATTTGGACAGCCCACGGGGCTTTCTCGCGTTCTTCTACGCGCCAACCAACCACAAAACGTGAGAACACATCAATGATTACGTAGCAGCGGAAGTTACGGCCCCGGTCAACACTTGGTAAAACGGTTATATCCCAAGACCACACTTGGTTAGGGGCCGTACACATCAATTCAGGAATCACCCTGGGTGGGTGAGTTGCCTGGTGGCGCCGATCCGCACTTAGGTTGCGGGCCCTAGCGATGCGATGCCAACTCGATAGCGACGCCACATAGGTACCTTGATCAAGGAGACGATAAAACAGTTGAGTGACACTCAAATCCGCATACTGTTCATCAGCTAAATAGCCAATGATCCGTTGACGTTCTTGACTAGTTAATGCTGCCGGCTGGAAACGCTTGGCCTGAGGAAGCGGGTCAACAACCCCCTTGGGTGGGTTCTGACGCCGATACCAAGTAGCCCGCGACACCCCCAACAACTTACAAGCCCAACTAACAGTTAGCCCCGAAGCAACAAGCTGTCCTACTGCGTCTTCTCGGATGCTTCTCTCAACGGTGCCGGCTCCGCGCTCTCGGCAAGTTTTTCCAAGAGCGCATGCGCTTTTCCCATCGACTCCAACGCCGCCTTCAAAACCTCTTGATCAGCTTGAGCGCGAGCTAACTCCCTGCGCAAACGAGCAATCTCCATACTTTGCCTACGGGGCGTCATACCCTGCCCCGTTACCTTTCGTCCCGTACGACCAGGCCCAAACTCACCATGATCACGCTTATACGCCCAACGACTCACAGTCGTGGAACCAACCCCATAACGACGCAACACCTCACCCCTGGAACCATAAGGAGCCATCTCATAGTCCTCTAAAATCTGTAACTTCTCCTCAAGACTACGAAAAGGACCCCGACGCGAAGAACGAGTAGACACAAAAACCCCCAAAAGAAACAAACCAACAAATGTCTCACCCCAGGCCGACACAGAGGGCCGGGCGGCTACTACTGGAACATGCAGCGCCTGGCTCCAGAACTGAGCCAGGCGTTC
>CAYFNQ010000134.1:0-1102 GCA_964344535.1 uncultured Actinomyces sp. | reverse complement strand
GTTATGCAGTGGTCCCGTGATCAGATCGTTCGCCGACCGGGACACCAAGAGGGTCTGGCGTCGCGAACGGGTGAAACGGTTGGATCCTCGCATTCATAAGAGCGCGAATCGTAAGTTACATCTGATCGACGCTGCGACGTCGCTGGATGCCCTTCGTGTTCCGCCGGGTAACCGTTTGGATGCGCCAAAGGACGATCGGGTCGACCGACAGAGCATCAGGATCAACGACCAGTGGCGGATCTGCTTCCGCTGGACCGATGCTGGTGCCGAGGACGCGCAGATTATGGGCCCTGACTAGGAGGAGAGATGACTGAGAAGCTCTACCCGCCGGTCCGCCCCGGTGAGGTCTTGATGGAGGACTTCATCAAGGGCTTCGGGATCACGCAAAACAAGCTCGCGGTCTCGATCGGAGTTCCTCCGCGCCGGATCAATGAGGTCATGCACGGCAAGCGTGGCGTTACCGCGGACACTGCAATTCGTCTTGCTCGCTACTTCGGGACGTCCGAGGAGTCTGGATGAACTTGCAGCCAAGTCATGAACTGTGTCTGGATCGCCGGGTACTTCGTGACAAGGTTGCTGGGATTAGACCTTTACAGGTTGCCGAGGAGTGAAAATGGCCGATTGCGGTGGAGACACTTTCACGTCGGCGCGTCCTCTGGATGCTGCTGAGGTCGCATTGATTGAGATAGCCAAGCGCGTCATTGATGAAGCAACGGACGCCGGACCTGGTGAAGACGGTGTCTACACGATGGGCGCGGCAGTTCGCAGCGCCGATGGTCGCGTGTTCACGGGGGTGAATCTTTACCATTTTACGGGCGGACCCTGCGCCGAGTTGGTGGCTCTGGGGGCAGCTCGCGCTGGCGGTGCATCCGCCGTTACTCATATTGTGGCGGTGGGTAATCATGGGCGAGGTGTGCGTGCTCCCTGCGGACGGGACCGCCAGATCTTTGCTGACTATTTCCCTGATCTTCGAGTCATCATGCCCAGTGATGGCGGGCCAGTGAGTGTTTGTGCTCGAGACCTTCTGCCAGGGGCCTTCATATCCATGTGACTCCTCAGCCCTGTCTCGGGGCCCGCTAGTTAGTTTCGACGTTCGTGGCGT
>CAYFNQ010000133.1:0-1131 GCA_964344535.1 uncultured Actinomyces sp. | reverse complement strand
AGGACTTCCGGTCCGCCGTTCTGGTCATACATCGCTGCTTTGCTCATCGGATCTTCCTTTCACCACGCACCATCACGCTGCACGCCTTCATCGAAACAGATCAAGAACCTACTGTCACGGATGTTTGCGGCCAGCGCACCTGATTGACGGTCGATTAGGAACGTGGTGGAAGAGGCAGGCGCTAGACCTGACGGGCTTCCCAGGGGTTCAGTACCTGTACGCCCGTGGCCACGAAATCCTTGGTGTTCCTAGTCGCTAGAGTGGCCTGGTTGACCAGGCAGATGGCGCCGATTTGGGCATCAGCGGTGGCTATCGGCAGGCCGGCGCGTTCCCGTCTATGAAGGATCTCGGCGTATCTTGGTGCAGCTTCTTCCGAGAAGGGCAGAACCGCGCGTGTGCTCCGGTACGGGGCGACGGCCGCAGAAATCGCGTTCGACAGCTCTGCCTTACGGCGGCCCTCCGGTAGCCTTTCTACCCCTGCCAGTAGTTCTGCGAGAGTAACGCTTGTGATCGCAGCCGGTTCCTGCAGGTTCTGAAGCCATCGGATGACGTTTCCATCTGGATGGGGACGAAAAAACTCAGATATGACGTTGGTGTCTAGAACAATCATTCAAAGCTCGCCGCTCTGGCCTGGTCGCTACGCTCTGGAATAGGGAGTTCGCCGATGCCTGTGGCGGATTGCGCTGCTTGAAGAAGAGCGAGCCCAATGTGTGGCTTCGCAGCCTCTTGCGTGAGAATCCACCGGACTTCAGCTTCCATAGAGCGCCCGTTCTCCGCCGCCTGGTCCGCGATGCGTTGCTTCACGGAGGGATCCAAGCCCCTCACTACGATCGAGGTCATCCTGACCACCTCCCTCTGCTAGCACAGATGATAGCAGAGAAAAAGCAAGCAAAGAAGCACCTGTCGCGGGACGCCCGAGGTCCTTGCAGTCGACGTATGAGGGGGAGGTAGAGTTACGCAGCCGAGCCATATGCTTTAGCATATAAGGGTGAAGGCCGATTACGCATCCTTGGATGCGCTCGCTGACGAGCTAGTTGCGAATCAGCGGCAGCTAATGAATCGACTGGTTGAGGCTCGCCAACAGGCGGACCTGTCACAAGAAGAAGTCGCTCGTCGCATGGGAACCAGCCA
>CAYFNQ010000132.1:0-1144 GCA_964344535.1 uncultured Actinomyces sp. | reverse complement strand
CCACTTGGTTGTGCGAGCTGTCCCAGGGATGGGCGGTGCTCGTTTGCACCCGCCAGGCGGTAACGTCTTGGCGCTTCGCCGGGAGTCAACGTATCCATTGCGGTCGCTAAACCCTCATTGTCCCACCCAGAACCTGAACCGCCCCGACCACTGGGGTCTTTGACATTTGTTTGGAGGCCCCAAAGTGGCTGATTCGTCTTTTGGTTTGAAGATCGGTCTCGAGGGTGAGCGCGAGTTCAAGCGCGCGATCTCGGATATTAGCCGGGAAATGCGGGTCCTCGGCAGTGAACTCAAGCTCGCGGCCACGAGTTTTGATGGTACGGATAAGTCCGCTGCGGCGCTGACGGCCAGGAGTGCGGGGTTGGTGCGGGAGATTGACGCCCAAAAAGCCAAGTCACCAACGAGGGCGAAGTGCCCCAGTATTACGTGACCGGGAACCATGAAGCGATCATCAGCCCCGCCGTGTGGGACTTCGTGCAAGCCGAACTTGCCTCCATCAAGAAAGGGCGCCGCTCGGCCTCCCGGCAACGCACGTTCTCCGGCAAAATCAAATGCGGTCAATGCGGGTCCTGGTACGGGTCGAAAACCTGGCACGCCGGATCCAAGTACGAGAAACGCGTGTGGCGGTGTAACAACAAATACGCGGGCGACCAGCAGTGCACAACGCTGCACCTCACTGACCAGCAAATACAGGCCGCGTTCCTTGCTGCCGTCCAACAGATGCTCGCCGACCAGGAGCACGGGGAGGACCTGCTCGAGGTAGAGCTACTCGCTGAGCTCGACACCACCGACCTGCGCCTAGAAGCCGACCAACTTAGCGCCCAAGCCGCCACAGTTGCTGAGGCCATCGAGAAACTCATCGCCACCAACGCTCGCATCCCCCAGAACCAAGGAGAGTACCAACAGCGGTTCGACAAACTCTCCGCCGAACACACGACGTTACTAGAGCAGCACGAGACGCTCCTGGCAGAAATCACGGATCGACAAAACCGGGTCGCGGCCTATGAGCACTACAAAACGAGCGTCGCAGATCTAGACCCGAGTCACGTCGAGTTCACGCCCTACCTCTGGCACACCCTCACCGACCATGCAGAAGTAGGGGTGGACGGATCGATCAGTTTCACCCTCCGGAATGGCACCAGAT
>CAYFNQ010000131.1:0-1147 GCA_964344535.1 uncultured Actinomyces sp. | reverse complement strand
AACCACACCAAAAAGCCAGCTAACAAACGTCTCAAACAGGTTGACACATACCGAACTGGGGGGTAAGAGAGAAACTCTCCTACCCCCCAGTCAAAGAACTTCATTCAGCTCACAGTCACTCAGCCAAGCAGTGTGCGCCGCCTGCTGAGTAGCGTCATTGCTGCACCCAAGGCAATGAATGCGCCAGCACCCCAGATTGCCCCAGCGTTTGCACCGGTAGCCGCAAGTTCACCCGACCCGGACGTGCCGGCACCTGCACCTGCACTGATTCCACCATCAGCGCCGCCGGTGCCCGCTCCGGCACTGATTCCACCATCAGCGCCGCCGGTGCCCGCTCCGGCACCGCCACTGGGTGCCGACTCTTTTACAACTTTGAGATCTTGAGCTTGAACGTCGGCCCACTGGTAGTACGGGTGGCCTTGTAGCTCCTCACCGTCACCCCACCACAGGGTTACGCCCCCTTCGTAGGTCCCCTCTGGAAGCTCTGTAAAGGTTACTGACCAAGTCCCGTCACTGGCCAGTTCTAGATCTTCCTCTACGTAGAATGGCTCGCCACGGGTCAGGTGCGCGGTCAGTCTGTAGCCTTCGTAGCCATCATCATCCTCAGGTAATACGAGCTTGCCTGACATTGTCGCTGAGGCAGTTTTGGCGGATGGCGCAATTTTCACCGGATTTGACTCCCACTGGACGTCAACAATCTTCGCGCAGCCAGACGTGATTTCGTAGTCTAGATCGCCCTCCTTGCTGTCAAGCACCTTATCTTGATAAATGAGCTCAACTCGGATCTTTAGAGTGTTGCCATCAATTTGGAAGGGGTCGTCCCACAGCTCCGGATATACATAGCCGCTGCTGCTCACCCAGAAATGATTCCCGTAAAACGGGAAATCCCGCTGTACTTCAATCCAGGGTTCGCCACTGCTGTTGAGGAGGGGCTCCCCCTCTGAATTCATGAACGTGGTTCTCCAAGTGAGGTCGTCCCAGTCGTAACCCAATTCATAGTACTCCCCCTCCATGTAAGCACCCACGTAACCGTCGAAACGACAGGGGCCCGTGTAAGACTCTGGATAGATCCAAAAGTCTTCTATGGAAAGAAAGTCTGGGACCGGGAGAGCATCATCACCCCCATCGTCCAGCAGCTCCGGCTCGC
>CAYFNQ010000130.1:0-1155 GCA_964344535.1 uncultured Actinomyces sp. | reverse complement strand
ACGGTCCAGACCCCTTCACTCATTTAAACAACAAAACGGTCGTCGGGTTTGACGGCTGCATTCTCCGTCTAGTGGATGATATTCTCCGGATTATGAGAAGCTCCGCGCCGTTAGTGGCTCCTTTGTTTCGTTCCGAAGCTCAGGCTGCGATTCTTACTGCTCTGGTCTTGTTCGATGCGGAGTTGAGCTTGACCCAGCTGAGCTTGCAAACGGGCATCCCTTACGCGTCTGTTCACAGAGAGGTGGGTCGACTCTTAGATTCGGGCATCCTTCAGGATCGGCAAGTTGGGAGGACCCGTCTGGTTAGGCCAAGTGAGGTGAGTCCTTTAGTTGATCCTCTGCGTCAGATTTTGGCGGTGGTCAGTGGACCGGTGGTGTTCCTGAAGAAGGGGTTTGAGGCGGTTGAGGGCGTTTCTTCAGCTCTGCTTTTTGGGTCGTTCGCAGCACGCCTAGCCGGTGTGGAGGGGCCCTCACCTTCAGACATCGACGTGTTGGTAGTGGGATCGCCGGATGCGGGTGCTGTTTACGCTCTGGCGGACCAGGTTGAGCGACAGGTTGGGCGGCCTGTGAATGTGACGTTGTTGGGCGAAGAAGATCTGGAGAGGCAGTCAGGGTTTCTTTCCCAGGTGCGCCAAGAACCCACTGTCCCGCTGGTGGGAGAACAACCATGGTGACGCGCGCTCTGACTGTTCTCCAGGAGGAACGACTCAGCGAACTGAAGAAATCTGGGCGACTTCAGGTGGTCCCCGTGGATGATAGGCGGGCCCAGGCGTTCATGGATGCGGCAGCCGACCGACTGGAGCAATGTGAACTGGTGACCAGCCCTGTTGTCAGATACGGTGTGGCCTACGATGCAGCTCACAACGTAGGTGAGGGGCTTCTTTCTCTGTATGGCCTGCGGACCGCTAACCGTGCTGGGCAACACCAGGCAGTGGGCTTGTTCTTAGAAGCGGTTTTCAACGAACCGCCGGCGCAGCAGGCCGCTAAAGCGTTTGATCGGTTGCGCCGGGCCAGAAATCAGTCCCACTATGAGGCAGTGCCCGTGGGCGCAGCGGAAGCTGACCTGGCTGTCGCCGTCGCCACAGAACTACTGAACGCAGCCAAGCGCCTACTTCATTGACGGGCTGTGCGCGCGTCTAGGCGCAACCCGCTGGA
>CAYFNQ010000129.1:0-1192 GCA_964344535.1 uncultured Actinomyces sp. | reverse complement strand
TTTGTGGTGAAGCGCGTCGGTACGGATACAGATGTGCAGATTCGCGAGGGGAAGAACCTGCTCGGTATCAGCTACGACGTAGACCTGACCGATGTGGTGACGCGGATCATGCCCACCGGGGAGACAAAGGACGGCAAGACACTTTACCTGGACGAGCTGTACCTGGACAGCCCAAACATCGGTGCCCACCCGCACCCGAAATGGATTCACCTCGCGGTATCCGAAGCCAAGGTGTCCAAAGACATGACCACTGCTCAAGTCAAGGCAAAGATGCGCTCTGCTGCGCAGGCGGAGTTCGAAAAGGGCTGCGACTTGCCCACCGTGACGCTCAAGGTGGATTTCATCAACTGTGCCGAGACGGAGGAATACCGGCAGTATGCGGCGCTCCAGAACATATACCTGGGCGATGCCGTCCGGGTCATCGCCCGGCGCATCGGCGTAGAAGTGTCCATGCGGCTGACGCAGTATACCTACGACTGCCTGACGCGCAAGTATACCGCCATGACGCTGGGCACCGTGGCGGACACCATCGAGGGGAACATGATCGCGTCCCGCCAGCTCGCCTCCGGCACGATCACCGGCGCAAAGCTGGCAATGGGCTCCGTGGGCGCGGGGCAGATCAAGGACGGCGCGGTCGGCAGCCTGCAGATCGGCCTCGCGGCCATTCAAACCGCGCATATTGAAGTTGCGGCGATCACCTCAGCGCTCATTCAGAACGCCGCGATTCAAACCGCACACATCGGCGAGGCACAGATCACCGCCGCACAGATCGAGGACGCCACCATTACGGCAGCGAAGATCGCCAGCGCGACCATCACCGCCGCGCAGATTGCCAATGCAACGATCACCTCAGCCCAAATCGCGGACGCGTCTATTTCGGCTGCGAAGATCGCACTCGCCACGATCACTTCCGCGCAGATCGCGGAGGCGGCGATTGGCTCCGCGAACATCGCAGACCTCGCGGTCACCACGGCAAAGATCGCGGACGCCGCTGTGAACTCCGCGAAGATCAAAAGCGCCAGCATTCAGACCGCCCACATCCAGGACGCAGCGATCACGAAGGCGAAGATCGCGCTGCTGGCGGTGGACAGCGCTCGAATTGACGATCTCGCCGTGGACAACGCAAAGATCCGGGACGCGGCCATCAGCACCGCGAAGATCATGGATCTGGCCGTGACCGGCGCAAAGATCG
>CAYFNQ010000128.1:0-1193 GCA_964344535.1 uncultured Actinomyces sp. | reverse complement strand
CCATAGTGCTGGCGTGGATCCTGACGCTGCTGGTGGACCGTCCCGCCCAGTTTGCCGAAGGCAGTGCGCATCCGATTCGTTATCGCTTGGTCGTTGTCGGCCTCTCCCTCACTGCTGGGTTCGCCGCCGTCGGAGCCGCTGATCTGTACCTGCAAAGGACTTTGGCTGTTGCCCAGCAGAGAGAAGAAGAGGCTAGGGAGGAGAGCCAGGAGGCGTACCCGGGCGCAGGCGTGCTCCTTGAAGACTTGGCGGCGGAAGCCGGCGTTGACCCCATTCCTGCGCCTGCGGTTTTGGACAAACAGTGGGCGAGTTTCCCGTCAAGCTGCACCGACACGTTGCTCGGAGAGTTGAGGGAGGAACTCCAGGAGGGCTGCTCTTTCCTCGACAGCGGAACGAATGGCACACCTCTCCTCGTTGTTGTCGGCGATTCACACGCCGAGCAGCTCCTGATACCGCCCGTCGCGGAAACGGCAGAGGAGCTGGGGGTAAATGCAGCGGCGGTGCTCAAGGGCGGTTGCGCATTCTACGATCCCGGCCCCGATTCGGGGGACTGGGATGAGTGTGACACTCACAACGCCCGGCTCCTCGAGGCGCTTGAGAACGTCGCTCCCAACTACGTCCTCACTGTTTCGACCCAGGCATCGGCGGACTCAGCTGAAGAGACGGTTCGGCCTGGTTTCGAACAGGCTGTCCGAAGGCTGACGGAAAACGGGATCACCGTGGTAGGAGTACGGGACAACCTTCGTTCTGAACGCGACCTCTATCAGTGCTCCGATGAAGTCCCGGTCGGATCTTCTTTTGGAGGGTGTCTGCTTTCACGCTCGGAGTACTTCGCTACCACCAACCCGGCCGAGGCGCTCGACGACATTCCTGGATACCACAATGTCGATTTCACCGATGCGTACTGCACGTCTTCCGTGTGTCCCACGATCATCGGGAACGTCTTCGTCTACCTCGACAACAACCACGTTACGAGGGACTATTCCTCAACCGTGTCGCCGCTGTTCTTGGAGTACATGGCAGAGATTGAGTCCAGCTCGCGGTGACGAACTCCACCTCGGTGCGGAGGGACCTCTTGCATCCGCCGAAGCGGTATCGTTCTAGGGAATGGTCCTGATCAGAACCTTGGGAGTGCTTCATGCGCGTAGTTGTTGTGGGTCTGGGAAAAATCGGCTTACCGCTTGCGGTCCAAT
>CAYFNQ010000127.1:0-1254 GCA_964344535.1 uncultured Actinomyces sp. | reverse complement strand
GAACCTGTTGCTCCTCAACCTTGGCGGGAGCTTCGGCAACTTCAGCCTGTGCGTCTGCCACAGCGGCCTGGGCGATATCCACGTCGGCCGTAGCTTCAGTGGAGGCCTCTAGGAGTTCGCGCTCCCATTCGGCCAGGGGCTCAACGTCCGCACCTGCGGCGTCCTTATCCTTCTTCGGAGCGCTGCGCTCCAACAGGCCTTCAGCGACCGCGTCTGCAATGACACGGGTGAGTAGGCCAACGGAACGGATCGCATCATCGTTAGCGGGGATGCCGTAGTCAACTTCTTCAGGGTCGGAGTTCGTGTCCAACGTCGCGATCACAGGGATGCCAAGTTTGCGAGCTTCAGTGACAGCAAGGTGTTCTTTCGTGGTGTCCACAACCCAGACAGCACTGGGGACCTTCGCCATGTCGCGAATTCCACCCAGGGTGCGTGTGAGCTTGTCCTTCTCACGACGCTTGATCAGCAGTTCCTTCTTGGTAAGGCCGGTAGCTGCAGGATCATCAAAGTCCAACTGCTCCAGTTCCTTCAGCCTTTGCAGACGCTTGGAAACTGTGGCGAAGTTGGTGAGCATGCCGCCCAGCCAACGCTGGTTCACGTAGGGCATGCCGACGCGCAGCGCCTGTTCCTCAACGGCGTCCTGAGCCTGCTTCTTCGTGCCAACAAACAAGATGGTGCCGCCGCGGGCAACAGTTTGCTTCACGAACTCAAACGCGTTGTCAATGTCGACAAGGCTTTGCTGCAGGTCAATGATGTAAATGCCGTTGCGCTCCGTGAGGATGTACGGCTCCATCTTCGGGTTCCAACGGCGGGTCTGGTGCCCAAAGTGAGCACCGCTTTCTAGAAGCTGACGCATGGTTACAACAGCCATGTTCGTCCTTTCACTGCCAAGGCAGCGTCGGGGGCGCAGGTTCCATATCTGGCTGCGCCCGAATTTCGGTTGTCTACCTAGGTGTGCACCTAAGTCCTGGTGCCGTGACCGGGAGCTCCCCCAAGCACACAGCTTTTACACTGCGTACCGGTTGGGACCGTTGCCCCGTGTCCCGAACCGAAGTTCAGAAACGACACGCGAAGTCGCCCGCAAGCGGGCGCTGAGGCACAAGCTTAGTGCATTGCTTAGCGCACAAACCTTCCAGAATGTGTGAGTCGGGCCGCGACTTCCGCTTCTGCTTCCCACAGACTGGCCGCAGACTAGTTTTCCACCGCTCCTGTAAACCCGCCAGCGAAACGGAGTCGGGTGGGTAAGCCTTGGGA
>CAYFNQ010000126.1:0-1262 GCA_964344535.1 uncultured Actinomyces sp. | reverse complement strand
ACGGGAAGCCACAGTCCGTAAACGCCTTTCAAGCCTTCACGCTGTCCGCCGCATCCCGGGTCGGCGTGGGGAACATTGCTGGCGTCGGCACCGCCATCGCCATTGGCGGCCCAGGTTCTGTCTTCTGGATGTGGGCAATGGCCGGCCTTGTGAGCGCTTCCAGTCTGGCTGAATCGACTCTGGCCCAACTGTTCAAGATCAAGGACCCAGACCACGCTTTCCGCGGCGGACCCGCGTATTACATAGAGAAAGGCATCGGCTCGAAGGCTATGGCAATCGCTTTTGCGATCGCACTGATTGCTTGCTTCCCTTTTGCTTTCAACTCACTGCAAGCCAACACTCTGGCCGACACGATTGCCCGAGCTTCCGGCACCCCGGACGCGCTCACCTGGGTGCCGTGGGTGGTAGCCGTCGTCCTAGCCGGTCTTGTGGGCGCCATCATCTTCGGCGGCCTACACCGCATCGCCTCCATCTCCCAGGCCGTGGTCCCGCTGATGGCCCTTCTGTACCTGTTCCTCGGAATAGCCGTGGTGATCGTCAACTACAAGCAAATCCCCTGGGCGTTCCAGTCGATCTTCGCTGATGCGTTCGGGATCCAACAGTTCGTGGGGGCTGGCATCGGAACGGTCATCGCAATGGGCGTCCGCCGGGGAATGTTCTCCAACGAGGCCGGCCTGGGCTCCGTCCCCAACGCAGCTGCCACAGCCGCGGTGACGCACCCGGCGAAGCAGGGCCTTGTTCAAACACTCGGCGTCTACTTCGACACCTGGCTGGTCTGCTCGATCACCGCCTTCATAATCCTTGTCTCTAGTCCGGACCTAGAAGATGCCCCTGTGGGCGTTTACCTCACGCAGACGGCGCTTTCCACCTCCTTGGGAGCATGGACGGGAGTGTTCCTGGTCATCATCATTGCGCTGCTGTCTTTCACTTCGATCCTCGGCAACTACTACTACGGCGAATCCAACATCCGTTACATCACAAACAGCAAAGCAACCCTCTTGGTTTTCCGGGCCTTCGTCGTCCTGGCAGTTTTCCTGGGCTCCGTTGCTGGTGCCGACCTGATCTGGAACCTGGCGGACACGGTGATGGGCGTGATGGCGCTGATTAACCTGGTAGCAATACTCTGGCTCTCCCCGATAGCGATCCGCCTTTGGCGCGACTTCCGGCGGCAACTGAAACTCGGGAAGGATCCCGTCTTCACCAGGGAAATGATGCCCGACGTGAAGAACGTCGAATGCTGGGAATCGTACGAGGCCGTGACG
>CAYFNQ010000125.1:0-1271 GCA_964344535.1 uncultured Actinomyces sp. | reverse complement strand
GGCGGCGCACCGCCGGAACCTTCCCCCACCCAGTGGTGACTCGTGATCGGCGGCGGATCCGCGGCCGCCTGCTGGAAGAAGTGTTCAAACGCGGACCGGAGGGCTTCACATCCGCGAGCGAGGACGATAGCGGCGTCGATCAGGCAGTCGCGGTCAACATGATGACCGACGGGGTTGAGAGATTCACGGAGTACAGACAGGCCTACCTGGGTTCCACTGTGGCCGCACTGGTAACCCCACTGTTGGTGTTGGCTTACATTTCCATCTGGGTCGACTGGGTTACAGGCCTGATCCTCTTGGGACTGTTCTTCCTGGCGCCGTTGCTAATCGGCGGTTTCATGAGTGCTTTCCGCAAGACCTCTTCCGCCTCCCGGAAAGAACGAGAGCGCCTCTCCGGCGGCTACCTGGACGCCTTGCGAAATCTGGAGATGATCTCTTTGATGGGCGCAGGCAGACGCGTGCAGGCCCAGTTGGCTGAGAAAGGCGAACGCAATCGCCTTGCAATCATGCGGCTCCTGGCGAGGAACCAGATCGTCATCATCGTCACCGACGGGCTGTTTTCACTGCTACTGATCTGTGCTGCGGCTGCCACCGTTCTGTGGAGAAGCTCCGGAGGGGCGGTCACGCCTGTCGAGGCGCTCTCCGTCATGCTCCTCACCGCGCTGCTGATCGAGCCGCTCTCCCAAGTTGCCGGATTCTTCTACATTGGCATGGGAGGGCTGGCAGCCGGGCGACGAATCAAGAACTACCTGGCCCGCAGTCAACCAGAGACAGTCTCGGTGGTCCACGCCCGCGCGGACGAGGGCGGCCGCCCAATACCCGCTTTGGCCGCCTCAGATGCGCACTTCGACTACGGCCGGGGCGAAGTCCTCCGAGGGATCTCCATGACTGTCGATCCGGGAGAGAAGGTCGCGCTTGTTGGTGCAAGTGGCGAAGGCAAATCAACACTGCTGAAGCTCTTTCGTGGCGTTGCCACCCCCAACTCTGGTTCGGTGGCAGTCAGAGGTGTGGATCTTGCACATCTCCCAGCTGAACAACGCCGACGTCAGGTGGCCACGGTAAACCAAACGACATGGTTATTCACCGGGACAGTCGCTGATAATCTCCGCCTCGCCAAGCCTGATGCGACAGAGCACGAAATGCGGGATGCGCTGCGCCGGGCAAACTTGATCGCGACGGTCGAGGGGATGCCTCATGGTCTGGACTCGGATGTGGGAGAGCGCGGCGCTCTCCTGTCGGGAGGGGAAGCGCAGCGTCTCGCCCTCGCCCGA
>CAYFNQ010000124.1:0-1291 GCA_964344535.1 uncultured Actinomyces sp. | reverse complement strand
CAAGGGCGGAGCGGCGCTGAGACGGTGCTGGGGCGACGCGCGACCAATCCACCTGACTGCTCGGAGTTTGCGTAACTGAGGACCCACCAGAGCGGGAACCGGGACGACTTGGGGTGGGGGCAGCGGAGGGAGGAAAGGACGGGGGCATCACCGATTGACGTTTAGGGCCGGCACCGTCGGCACTAAGGGTTCCGCGCTCGGGTGGTCCGGTCCGCCGGCGTCCATCTTTGGGTTCGAAGGACGGGGGAAGGTGGTTAGGCATAGTTCAACTGCGCGCGAAGCGTCTGTCGTACTAGTTGTTCGGCGTCCACCCGTAGAACTGACCAATGACATCGTCAGTGCGGGGGTTCCCACCAGGGATGACTTCACCGTCGGGACCCATGGTGAAGTACTCACCGGCTAAGTTCATGAAGACCACGCCTTCTGGTAGCTGGGTGTCGTACTTCAGAGAGTCCCAGACTTCCTGGGCCAGCGGTTCTTGGGGAAGTAGCCGGTTGTGGTTGAAGTCGGCGGTGACCACAGGCATGGTGGTCAGCCGGATGTTCTCTGGTTCGATCCCTCTGACAGAGTTCACTAGTCCCACGCTACGCCCGATGGAGCCAAGGGACGGAGACAGCGTTGTCGTAGCTAGCGTTGCTGTTGTGAATTGGTATAGGGAGGGAAGTTCGGTGAAGATGCTTGAATTCATGGCTTGCATCATCATGGCCCCAATCAAGCCCTGCTGGCGCTGGATGCGTCCCATGTCTGATCCATCCCCTACGTGCCTGACACGAGCGTATTGGGTGGCGGTGATGGGGTCCATGACTTGGCAGCCGGCTTCGAAAGTCATGTGTAGATAGCGGTTGTCTGTCAGTTCTTCTTCAAGGCAAACTTCAACTCCACCTAAGGCTTCGACCATCGAGGCGAACCCGTTGAAGTCAAAGAGCGCGAAGGCATCAATGGTCAGCCCTGACATCTCTTCAACTGTTTTTTCAGTGCAGGCGATTGCCCCGGCAACGTCTTCAGTGCCAAACCCGGCACCCTGCGCGAACGCCCAGTTGAACTGTCCCCACTGCTCGTAGCTGATGGAGCCATCGCTGCGCTCGCATTCGGGCAGCTTCATCCAAATGTCGCGGGGAATTGACACGACAGTCATGCTTTCCCGGTCGGCGGAGAGGTGCACGACCATTGTGGTGTCGCTGCGCATTGTTGTGTCGTCGTCTTCAGCGGCAACAACGGCTTCTGTCTGGTCGATCCTGGCGTCAGAGCCCATCACAAGAATGTTTACGGGCCGCCCTTCGAAACTGTCGGT
>CAYFNQ010000123.1:0-1308 GCA_964344535.1 uncultured Actinomyces sp. | reverse complement strand
AATGCGTATGAACCAGTTTCGTAAATATTCCCGTTGTTGATACCCCACGCGGATGCTGGTGTATGCCAGTTGTCTGCCCCATATTTGCTGTACTGCCACCCATCCCAATCTGCATTCGTGCGCGTTATCGTGTTGCCGGATTCGGGAGATTGAGCTCTGAGCGAATACCGGCAGCCGATGGAGGCGGTTGAATCCGCGCAACCGGCATTTATCTTGGTTCCTCGAGGGAATTCATTGACCAGGAAATAACCGGGGCGCGGGTCCTTATCTAGGCCGGTGCACTGATCCGCACCCCCTGCTTGGCAATCCTGCACGATCCCGTGGCTTACGAGAGTCCAAGTTGGGTTGTTGGCTCCTGGTTTAGGTTCGCTCGCCAGTCGGATCGAAAACTCTTGTAACGTGCCTTCCGGAATCGGGGTTCCGTCAAGACGGGTTACCTGCCACCGAATGTTCGGTTCCGGTGGCCCCCCGAATCCACCCCAATCAGCGTCCGCGCCGTAATCTGGGGTGCCCGTTCCCAAGGGTGTGAAACTGGGCGCAGCGCGACCGAGCCGCTGTGAGCTGGTTTCGCCGCTCAGATTGCGTTCCGCTCGTTCTGTGCCGCCTGATTGGCGGCCGCTCTGCTGACTTGATGCCTCGACGGTTGCGTCGCCCGCCGACTGAGGGGATTCCGGTGCGGCAATCGCGGCGATAGTGCCGCTAAAAACGAGGGTCCCGACAGTTGCTAGGACCCCGAAAATGGCGCGCCATCGTCGCTGAGGGCCTGTAGAATCGCCAGCCGGCATGCTCATCGCCACTTCTTCACCATCTTTCAGAAAAAGGTTGGTCACCCAATCAGCTCTGCTGGTTAGCTGCTCGCAGTGGTGATAAACCGTACGTCTTTGATAACTGCCTCATTTAATGATACTACTAGACATTTAACGATACTACTAGACGCGGCTGCGTGCAGAAGGGAAACCACTCAACGCCCCCGCAACCAGGCGAATACGTTGTGTGGCTCGCGCGCCAACTCAAAGTCACTAGTCAGCCGCACTTTTGATCCCTGCAGGTCACCGAGCATTTCTTTCAACCAGGCTGGCTGAGTCCCCGATTCATCCGAGATGAACGGGTGGATCACTACCGCGACACGAGCATCATTCCGCATTATGGGACGCCCACCTACGCTTCCCGCCTCTACCCCCAAATCGCGCGCTAGTTTCTCAATGGCGTATTGAGAGGAAGCTTGGGACAGGCGTGCGTAGTCAACCTCTTCGCCGAGCAGTATTTTGGCGAGGTCGACAGCTAACCGCCAATCCAACAAGCCCTGCC
>CAYFNQ010000122.1:0-1317 GCA_964344535.1 uncultured Actinomyces sp. | reverse complement strand
TGGCTCCCATTAGCTCTTCTGCTGACAGCGGTGGCGGCACTGTGCCCGCAGCGTCTGAGGGAGAATCGTCCGCGCCCTGGTCGAAGTCTTCTTCACTTTCAGCTTTGGCGTTGTCACCTTGCTTGAACGTGTGCAGCGACAGGTTGTCACCATCGACGATCACCAATGTGTCTTGATCAACCGTCCAAGATTCAACAGGGGTGTCAAGCTTCCAAACCTCTTCACCCGTCTTGGTGTCCAGTGCCAGCACCGCACTGGGAGTGCCTAGCAGCAAAATGTTGCCTGAAAGATCCCAGGTGGGGCCGGTGGGTGAGTCGAACCCGTTCACTTCCAAGGATCCTTGTGGCAGTGTCAAATCCCAAAGCACTCGCGAGTCTTGGACTGCAAAGACCTGGTTGCCGTTGGAAAAAATCCAAGGCGATTTACCTTGGGGGACCAGCGCAAACACGCTGGCGCTGGGGTCTTGGAACTTTGCGAGGGTCTCTCCCGCTTGGTTGAGAATGTCTCGGTTATCCGAGTCGGCAGCGAACGGTACGTCTTCAGTAGCGGTTCCTGACAGCTTGGCTGTCACGGATTTTGTGGGGGCAGCGTTAGAGTCGCCAGACCCAGCCGCGCCGTCGCCTTCAGAGCTGCCTGCCGAGGGTGGCTTCGGGGCGTCAGCAGGCCTTTCTGCTGGGAGGGCTCCTTCCACACTGAGGTGGTATGTGGTGTCCCCAGCGAAATACCAGTCCCCATCCACGTACGCTGAAGACGGGTCCTCGGTCGGAACAATCCACTGCGGCAGGCCGCTATGAGCGTGCATGTCGATGCCGGCTAAGAAGAACTCGCCGTCAGATTCAAGCCCGATCAGCCGCAGGTCTGAAGTCTCTAGTGCCACAGGATCGTTGACCCCGATGGGGACCACAGACACGCTGTCACCCAGGGTCCGCAAGTCCACGACTTTCACCTGTTGGGGTACTGCAGAAAATGAGGTGGAGGAATTGGAGTCTTGCCCAAACCACCACCATGCGCCAAAACCCAAACCCCCAAGGACCAAAAGGGCAGCCAAGCTAGAAAGCAGGATGACCCGACCCTTTTTACCCGGGGATTTTGTGGCCGCCTGCGGGAGCATCCCCGGCTGGGTCGCCCTAACCTGCTGGTTTTGGATGATCCAAGCAGTCAACTCTGGGTAGACGTTTGGATGCTGCAGGACCTGCTGGTCCAAATCGGGGCGAGTTGAGGCGATTCGCTGCAGTTCCTCGGGAGCCAAATTCGGGTCCTGAAGTAGCAGGTAGTCTGTGTCCCCTTGACTTTCACTCATGTCGCATCACGTCCTTG
>CAYFNQ010000121.1:0-1321 GCA_964344535.1 uncultured Actinomyces sp. | reverse complement strand
AAAAAATTTATCTGTAGCGACAATTGTAGTAAAAAAAGTCTCGGAGTTCTCAGTGAATTTTTCAATTTCAGGTATTTCAAGCGAAGGCTCAATGGAATTTGTGCCTAATTGAATTTCTCTAATAATATTACCATCGAAATCGAATGCGAATATTTTATTAAAATATTTCATACAGCAAATAACAATTGATTTGCTTTTATTAATTGCTATACTATTTCTATTCAATGCAGTCATATAGTCATCATTTCCGCTTTCGTGCTTTTTAACGAAAGGTATCCATTTTTTATCAAATGTTTCTGTTTCATATTTAAAAAATAATCCTTTGTTAAAAGGTGGAAGACTATTTGCAAAATAAACATTTTCAGAGACTTTATTTAGATTTATAACAGGCCACATATTATCATCCATCAGCTCTTTTTCCATAGTAAATGAGTTACTACTTTTATTAAAAATCGCATTTATGAAACTTCTCGTATTTATATCGTAGGATTCAACAGAATCAGGTAAAGATTTTGTTTTAAGAAACATGGGATAATCCACATATTCTGGACCTGCATGATTATAACCGAACTCGTTAAGTAATTTAAAATCTTTTGTCGAATATACTCTAAATACTGATTCACCTCTCGATGATGCAAAAAAAGCTAATGTATCATAAATTTGTAAATCATAAAACTGCATTAGATCTTCATTTAGTACTATTTGGCCTTTTATATCTACAACAGATTGAACATCAATTATTGTGAAATTTTCCCGTTTTACAGAACCATTACATGACATAAACATTGTAATTATGATAATGAGAAAGGGAATACTTGTTTTTTTTAATGAACTCATAGTTTTATAATAATTTTATTTTACAATTTAAAACAGGACTCTTTCGAATTCTGTTCTATTTACGATATTATCCTAATAGTAATAAGTACTTTCTTATTCGTTTGTAAAATCATTCAAGTTTGATGTGTTTGGTAAGAATAGATTTTTACATAAAATCAGCAATAAATCACAACTCATATTTGCTTATCTGCCATGTAATGAGTATTATATATTCATTACTGTTCGCTATTTTACTAAATTAAGTGTGTCACATCTTTCAATATGACACTCCGGCTACAAAGAAAGCAGGTGCAAATTAATAGAATGAAAAATTATTATCCTAAAAATAAAGTGTTAAGATTCTGTCTCAATTCTGTTTTCGGGGTGACTTGGTCTTGCAAACTTAATTGAGACAAAAAGTTAAGCGACATATTTAATTGATTGTCTTTTCCGGGCACAGGAAATAGCGCATGGTGTCATTCAGGCAGAACATGGCGTGAGCAGA
>CAYFNQ010000120.1:0-1364 GCA_964344535.1 uncultured Actinomyces sp. | reverse complement strand
GATATGATGTCAAGAAAGTACTTGATGATGCACATATCAAAGTACACTTTCAATGGATCTGTCGGCAAGGTAATCCAAGGACGCGACATTCTAATTGGCATAGTAGCACGAATAGAGAATACCCTATTCCATACACGTGCATGATGACAACAGGAGTTTCTTGTTACAGTGATAATGGTAAGCCAAGATTCGAAAGGTGCAACTTGCAAGCCAAATGACTGTGAAATACGCTTCTTTATCTTCTTATTCTTGATGTTAGAATAAATATTAGTGATTACACCAAATGGCAATATCTCGGTCAGCATCCATGAAGGTGGATACTGATTGGTATATGTCTCTTTGAAATGGTTAATGAAATCCTCTTTTGTATGGTTCAGTTCATCTTCTATAAGACGTATAGAGCGATTGAACTTGGACGGATTTGAGAAATTGTTGGCATCAGTCATCCAAAAAGGGTTGCCTGTCATTTCCGTTCCAAAATTGACGATAGCGCAACGCACAGCAACCTCTATCTTTTCAATTTCATTGAATAAAAGTAGGCGTAGCTTCTTGTCAAAGCGATACAACATCATAACCTTACCGAAAGATACTCCTCGGCTTGAATAGATGCTGCTCCTTGGGAATGGAAAGCAATGGGTACATATAGGCAGACAAACGATAGTAACCGATGTGGGAAAGCTAATGCTGAGCCTTTTCTTCATCGGTTATCTCCATACCTCTTGTTTTGAGTAGTTGTACTAACTCTTGGGGTGTGGAATATGTTTTTGTGAACGGAATTTTTGTTGCCATATACCTATAAAAACAAAAACGACCCGCACATTTGAGCATCGTTGAGAGGCTTGGCGGGTTCTCGTGCTGCAAAGATACGAATAATCATTGATAATACAAACTTTTTAGCAAGAAAAATCACGAGGAAGTGGATTTCTTCGTCAATCTGCGGCAACGACGCTATGAGCGCGGCACGATAGTGTTTTTAAAGCAAGGAAGCATAGTGCAGTTCGAACGCATATCGGAAGACTTCGAGCTGAGCGGTGTAACTTTCAGCAACAACGACCTCTACCTGGCGCTCAACGGCCGCGTACCCTCTTCGCTGCAGGGCTATATGGACGATATAGCCATATTTGCCACCGAGGAGGAAACCGCCACATTCGACCTTATCCTGCATGCAATGTGGAATCTTTTCCACGAAGACAGCTACAGCAAAGAGGCCATGAGCGGACTTTTCAAGGCGGCAGTGCTCTACATCGACCATCTGAACAGCAGGCACCATGCATCGGAACACAACAGCATGTCGCACGAGCAGACTGTATTCAACCGCTTCATCCGACTGGTGAACGACTACGCACGAAAGGAGCACAACATTG
>CAYFNQ010000119.1:0-1375 GCA_964344535.1 uncultured Actinomyces sp. | reverse complement strand
TAACTATATCTGGATAGCATTCTTCCTTTTGGCTGCCATTTGCGCCATCGTATAATGCTTCATAGGCAACACAGGTGTGTTTGCAGACATGATTGGTTCCACTTTCGAAAGTGCCAAGACTGCCTTTGAAATCTCTCTCGGACTGACAGGCGTGCTTTCCCTATGGATGGGCATCATGAAAATAGGAGAGAAGGGAGGGGCTGTCAATGCCATTTCCCGCCTACTCAGTCCCCTCTTCACACGCCTGTTTCCAGATATTCCCAAGGGTCATCCAGCCACAGGTCATATTTTCATGAACATTGCTGCCAACATGCTCGGCTTAGACAATGCAGCCACTCCCTTAGGTCTCAAGGCAATGGAAAGCATGCAAGAAATTAACAAAGAAAGAAATAACGAGGTGGGCAGAAAGGTAGGATGGACAGCGGAGAAGACAGAGAAGATGAATCAAACAGCCAGCAACCCCATGATTATGTTTCTCGTACTCAACACCTCTGGACTCACCATCATACCAGTATCCATCATGGTGTATCGAGCACAACTTGAGGCTGCACAACCTACCGACATCTTTGTGCCAATCCTGCTAGCCACATTCGTTGCCACATTGGCAGGCATCATCATTGTAAGCCTCTACCAACGCATCAACCTACTGCAACCTGTCTTGATCACCACCCTTGGAGGAATGTGTCTGTTGGTGGCAGGAATCATTTGGGGATTTAGCCTAATGGACAAAAACACGATGGACACTGTAAGCACCCTTGTTGCCAATGTCATCCTCTTTGGCATCATGCTGACATTCATCATTGCGGGAGTAGCAAAGAAAGTGAATGTGTATGAGGCTTTTATTGAAGGAGCAAAAGATGGCTTTACAACTGCCGTAAGGGTCATTCCTTATCTGGTGGCTATCCTCGTGGCTATAGGCATATTTCGTGCCAGCGGAGGCTTGGACATTCTCATCAGCGGCATCAATTGGCTTGTGGAACTCTGTGGGGGCAACACCGACTTTGTAGCGGCACTCCCCACTGCCATCATGAAACCCCTCTCTGGCTCGGGTGCTCGTGGCATGATGGTAGATACAATGACCACCTATGGGGCAGATTCTTTCTCTGGCAGACTTGCCTGCATCTTCCAAGGCTCTACAGACACCACCTTCTACATACTGGCTGTGTATTTCGGTTCTGTAGGCATCCGCCACACACGCCATGCCGTGACATGCGGACTATTGGCCGATCTGGCAGGAGTCATAGCGGCAATAGCCATCGCCTACTTCTTCTTCGCATAGAAACAGAATGCTTATCAGGGCAAAAACGCACGCATGGTTCATGGGGCATCGAACAATTGTTCATTGGCACTTGAAGCATTGTTCGCTGGCTATTGA
>CAYFNQ010000118.1:0-1388 GCA_964344535.1 uncultured Actinomyces sp. | reverse complement strand
TACTGGCTCAGTGAAAAGATGCGGGCTGCCTTCCGGAGTGCGTCTCCTCTAGAAGAGACGGCGGAACCGAAAGTCGGGCTCCAAACAGGCAATGTAGACCTCTATCTCCGACGCTGGTGGGAGGTCAGTCGGCGTTGTCTGAGTGAGGAGTGCCGTTCTGCAGCTCAAGCAGTCGAGCAGGGCAGACGTTGGATTCCCTACGATAAGGGCGGAGAGCACCGGAAATGGTATGGGAATCACGAGTACGCGTTGGACTGGGAGTCCAACGGCGCCTCTATCCGGAGTGATCCAAGCTCCAGACCTCAGAACACCGATTACTTCTTTCAGGAGCACATCGGGATGACAGCTGTGAGTTCAGGGGATCCAGCTTTTCGGTCATACCCGGCCGGATTCGCTTTCGACAACGCTTCCCGGGGACTCTTTGTAGAGGATTCTAAGGCGTCTTTGAATCTCATCGGGTTTGCCAACTCGGTTATTGCACTCGCCTTTCTGAACGCCATGTCCCCGACCCTCAACTACAACGTGAGCGATCTAGGGCGCATTCCGCTCCATGAAGACCTCTCCCTCGACGCGGTTGGAGACCTGATCGCAGAGTCGAAGGGGGACTGGGACACGTTCGAAATTTCCTGGAACTTCGCTCGGAACCCTCTGGTTCCGGTCGTTGGGAATGGCTAGACCGGAAAATCGTGCTGTGTCGAACCTAGTGCCAACGCAACCAGGGGGTTCCCCTCGAACCCAAAAGACGTTTCGAAGGCGTCCCAGTCACGCTGAGAAGAATGCACAAGAGCTTCGACAGTCTCATTTGGTGCCTCTGGCAAGTTGGGAAGCGGAAGCTTACCCAACGGTCCCTGACTGTAATCCAACGTTGGCGACAACACGTCGAGGTATTTTTGGGCGGTTGCGGCGTTGATGCAACCGAGGACCGCAAGTCGATGGTCACTGTTCGGGTACAACATCGGGCCCTTTGCATTAGAGAGATATCCGGAAGGTCCGAACCGCGCCGCAAACCCCCCAGAGGAAATAGCTGTCCAGGTAACCCCGGGCTTGAAGTTATTCTCTAGGTTCTGTGGTCGCGACAGTTGACGTCCAGACGCGTCGCGAAAGTTCTTGATTTCTCGACCGTCGTCGAGCCAGTCAACGACGAAGTCGTGGTTGCCGTACCACTTGCGGAATGCGCCGCCTTTGTGCATAGGGAACCATTTGTATTCGTGGGCGATTGCCATCGAGTCTTCTCTGTCCTCCAGGCTGACGGTCTGCACAGTCGGCTCCCACCAGTAGCGTAAGAATCGATCGTTGTCTGCCGTGGCGATGCCCTGCCTAGGTTCTGCGATTGCGGACAGCGGGGGAAATTCGAGGAATGCAGCGCGCATTTTTTCACTGAGCCAGTA
>CAYFNQ010000117.1:0-1417 GCA_964344535.1 uncultured Actinomyces sp. | reverse complement strand
GCGACCCTCACCTTGGCAAGGTGATGCTCTACCAACTGAGCCACATCCGCGCTCCTGGTAGCTAAGCTCCCAGGACTTGTAACTTTAGTGGCCCAGGGCTGACCGACGCAAGCGGACCGCCCTCAGTTAGCCGCGTTTCACAACCGTGGTCTGTCCCCCACCAGCTGCGGGTTCTTGACGTTCCTGTGCTGGGGAACCCTCAAGGACTTCGACGACCTGGGCATGTCGACGCTGCATCTCCTCCGCGCCCCGGGCCACGACGTCTGCCCCATTTTCAGTTAGTAAGACCACACGGTGTCCGCCCTCACGATCCACTGTCACAGCAGTCCACGCGGCGCTGGGCACGGTGACTTGACCATCTGGCTCTAGTAGGACATCGAATGAGATGAGCAGGCCACTGGCACTTTGCTCGACGCAACAGTTGTAGTCCTGGTTAGAGATGAAGTTCCCAGTGCCGTAGGCAGCCCACATGCCTTCGCCAGATGGACCACCGGGGATCAGGTCAATAGTTTTTGGAACGTGTGCGTGGTGGCTGATAAGAATGTCGACCAGTCCCGAAGCGGCCAGGCGTTCAGCGGTCTCTACCTGCAGTGGCTCCGGCTGTGCCGTGTACTCAACGTCACAGCAATGGTAGGAAACAATGACCAGGTCGGCACCGTCTAGCCGGGCTTGCTCAGCCTGTTCCAAGACCTTGTCGACATCGTTCAAGTTGATGGCCCAAGGAGCATCGGCTGGCATCGGAAGCCCGTTCAGGTTGTGCGCAAAGGCTAGGTGCGCAACCTCTAGAACGCGGCCATCTTTTTCCAATTGGTAGTACTGGGGTGCATCGGCTTCTTCCCAGCTGCGGGCAGTGCCGACAACACCAAGCCCAGCATCCTCGAACGCTTCGATTGTGCGCACTAGGCCGTTGTACCCCTGGTCGACCGAGTGATTGCTGGACGTTGAGCACCCGTCCCAACCCGCTTTTGCCAGCTCAACTGGCAGCCCGTAAGGGGCGGCAAACATGGGGAACCCAACTGGCTGCGCCCCCGGCTCTCCCAGCGGAACCTCCATGTTGCATAAAGCAAGGTCCGCACCTTGGAGGAACTCACTCACGGGCTCCATCTGCCCAGAAAAGTCGTACGTCTCGCCGTTCCAGGCGGACTGCGTCACAGGAATGTGCGTCAAGATGTCGCCGCCAGCCACAACCACGAACGTCACGGGCTCTGGCTCCGGCTCTGGCTGGGGCTCACTTTGGGCCGGCGGGTCCACAGAGTCTGAACTGTCCGACTGTGTCTCTTGGGAGATGTCGTCAGCGTCAAGGCGCTCAAACCCCGGGTTCGGCGTCAGCGCCCCAGACCAGATAGCAGCACTAATGACCGCTAATGAGGCAAGGACGGTAAGCAGCACGAAGCGCCACAGCCCCCATTTGGAATGT
>CAYFNQ010000116.1:0-1432 GCA_964344535.1 uncultured Actinomyces sp. | reverse complement strand
CCGTTTCCAGGATCCGGCGCCCTTCTCCCGTGCCGAAGGCTCCCACGGCGCATACACTGACCGGGGTAGCGAACGTCAACAAGGGAGCCAGCCACGTGGGTGACAAGACCAGCGAACCAAGCTCTGATACAGCTGGGTCAGGCAACCGCGACCTCGACAAGGTTCAGGTGGTGGTGGACGACCAGGGGATCTTGGTCCTGGGACCACCAAACTCCCTTACCCGATTCCTTTCCGCCCAGGGTCTGGCGCGTGTTCCATCCACAGAAGTGGACACCAGAAGGCTCTCTACAACACTCCAAACCCTAGGCGCGGTCGCGCACCTGGGCGCAACGACCACCCAGAACTCGGGCCGGTGGATGAAGCTCACCAAAGAGTCTGCTGAGGTGGCGAAGAAACTTCCGCTGCTGCAACGCCAAGGCGGTACGGTTCAAGCAACCGCCATGAACGGAACCAAGTTCGCCAAGAATCTGAACTTCGAAAAGTTGGCGGGAGGGCTAGCAAACCCAGCAGCGTTGGCCGGTGTCGGCGCACTTATGGCTCAGATGGCGATGGAACAGTCGCTGAAGGAGATCACTGACTACCTGGCCCAGATCGACGCCAAGGTTGATGATGTTCTTCGCGCGCAGAAGGACGAGGCCCTGGCCCGCGTCATCGGTGTGCGACTAACTCTGGATGAGGCGTTGAAGCTGCGTGCCCACACCGGCGGAGTGTCGGAGGTGACCTGGTCGAAGGTCCAAGGTGCTGGCGAAACCATCGCGATTGCTCAAGCGCACGCCCTACGCCGACTGGACGCGATCGCTGAAAAGATGGAGAAGACCTCCAAGATGGGGCCCCTGGCGAAACAAACCGCCAAACTTCGTGAGGCTGTCCAGCAGTGGCTTGGCGTCCTGGCTCTTTGCGACCGGCTTCAAGATTCGCTGGGGATCATTGAGCTTGACAGGGTTTTGGAGACCGCCCCGGAACAACTAGATGCGCACCGAACCGGGCTGCTGGCCGCAAGGCAGGAACGGCGCCAGCTGCTCTTGGATTCCACGGCGATGCTGTTGGAGCGAATGGAGCAAACGGCGCGCCGGGCAAACGCGGAGGTCCTCACTTCCCCGCTGCAGGCCCCGCGCGTAGTCCGCTCCACGAACGCATCGGCGGCCCAGGTTGCCGGGTTTCGGGAAGTGTTGGAGGCCGACCCAGCTCACCAGGACGTGGAGGCCAGACGTTGGTGGCAGGCCGCCACGGAGGCTGGTCAAGCAGCCGCCGACGCAATCACATCCGGAGCTTCGAGCGGGGTGCAAACCGTCAAGGACCTGGGCTCCCGCGCCAAGAGTAGGGCCGACCGGGTGCGCCCCCGCATCAGCATCGAGTGGGGCAGCAAAGCGGACGACGCCGCACCGGATGACGAGGACGCCCGCCCCTAACCCAGCAACACAAGCGCGTCGAA
>CAYFNQ010000115.1:0-1441 GCA_964344535.1 uncultured Actinomyces sp. | reverse complement strand
TGGAACTCAGGTGTTGCCGCAGTTCTAACACTGCTTTCAGCAATTGGGATCGTGATCATCCCCTTAGCCGCGATCCTCACCGTTGCGGGCATCCAGATCAAAGAAATGATCGGCACGGTCAGCGAATGGCTCAAAAAGACGGACATGAGCCAGTTGGGCGACCAAATTTTGGGAACCGCCAACAACATTTTGGCGAAAGTGCCGTTCGTCCACGTTGAGCTCACCTTCGACAAGATCCAAGGGTGGGTCTCTGGCGCAGCTTCAGGGATGGGAAACTTCGCACTCACGTTAGCCAAGGAGTCCGTGGGCGGGATCGCCGGCATGGTGATGGCTTCCATCATTTTCCTGTACGTCTTCATCGCCCTACTAGGCAGCGGTCCAAACATGATCGCCCTGGTTAAAGACTTAGTGCCACTGGACCCCCAGGTTTCTGACCTCTACCTGGCAAAGATTGGCGCCATGGTGAAAGCAACCGTTTCTGGTCAGTTCATCATTGCGGCCGTACAGGGGACCCTAGCGGCAACCTCCATCTACATTGGGGGAATCCACCAGGGTTTCTTCATGTTCCTGATCTTCCTGTCGGTCCTGTCGATCATTCCCCTAGGTGCCGGTGTGGTCACCATTCCTCTGGGAATTGGGATGGCTCTAACCGGGAACGTTGCGGGCGGTGTGTTCGTCGCATTGTTCCACATCCTGGTCACCACCAACATGGATAACGTGCTGCGACCCATGTTGGTTCCGAAGGACGCTCATCTGCCACCAGCCCTCATGCTGCTAGCCGTGTTCGCAGGCATGTCCATGTTCGGGTTTGCTGGCATTGTGTTCGGCCCGGTGGTCATGATCATTATCGTCACCACCATCGACCTGTATCGCGCAGTCATGAAGGGCGGGGATTGGCGCGATGCGTTCAATGAGGAGGACGAGGACCCCAGCCCCAAAAAACCTAACGTCTTCCAAAAGCTGCGCGCCAAGTTCGGCAACAAAGCTAAGGAACCAGCTAAGGCGTAACTCCGTTTCCCGCCAACCACTGCTCTAGCTGCGGGGCCGGCATGGCACCAACCTGCTTGGCGACCACTTTCCCGTCCCGCAGCAACAGCATGGTGGGGATACTCATCGCCTGGTAGCGCGCTTGGGTGCGGGGGTTGTCGTCAACATTGACCTTGACGATCTTCAATTTGCCGGCGTACTTGACGGCTAGTTTCTCTAGAATCGGCGCAACCATTCGGCAAGGACCACACCACGGCGCCCACAGGTCCACGACAACCGGCACTTTTGCGTCAACAACCTGGTCAAAATCTGCGTCTGTGGCGTTCACTAGCCACGGCATCTTGGTCTTGCAGCTGCCACACGCTGGCAGCCCAGAAGAAGCGCTGGGCACACGATTTTTCGCCTTGCACGAGGGGCAGGCGACCACACTACTTTTGCTCATATGCCCATTATG
>CAYFNQ010000114.1:0-1462 GCA_964344535.1 uncultured Actinomyces sp. | reverse complement strand
GTGAACAGGTGGGTGAAGGCGCTCGCGGTTTCTGACCTGCTGTTGAGCGCGTTGAAAAGCTGCATGAAAACAAGCGAAGTGAACATGGTGGTTCTGGCGACGGCCAGCTGCTGATCTGTTGGGGCCAAGTGCTCCATGCCGCTGAATAGGCCTCCGGGGAGGGTTAGGTCAAGGACGGCAACGTTCAAGATCCCCATGACCAGCCCAATGCCGATGATGCGTCTCCACATCGCTTTGTCGACGATCAGGTCGTCTATTCCTCTTGGGGGACGTGCCATGACATCGTCGATTTGGGGGTCAACCCCCATGGCTAGGGCGGGGCCGGAATCGGTGACCAGGTTGATCCAGAGAATCTGGGTTGCCAGCAAGGGAACCACTGCGGCGCCGGGGTTTGCCGGGTCTGCAAGCCCAATGACTCCGCTGAGGACCACACCAAGGAAGACAGTGGCGACCTCTCCCATGTTTGAGCTGAGCAGGTAGCGGATGAACTTCTTGATGTTGTCGAATATGGCTCGCCCTTGTTCAACTGCGACGACGATGGTTGCGTAGTTGTCGTCGCCCAGGATCATCTCGGCAGCCTCTTTGGTGACCTCGGTGCCGGTGATACCCATGGCGATGCCGATGTCTGATGCTTTGACGGCCGGGGCGTCGTTGACTCCGTCGCCGGTCATTGCGACGATCTTGCGACCTGCCTGGAGGGCGTCAACAATCTGGAGCTTGTTCTCTGGAGAGACCCGGGCGTAAACACGTGCGGTCCTCACTGCCTGGCTGAGCTCTTGCGGGCTCATTTGGTCAAGTTGGGTGCCCGTGAGAACCAGAGATTTCAGGGCTTCATCTCTTAGGTCTTCTCTGATGATGCCTAGGTCGGTTGCGATGCGAGCGGCGGTGACGGGGTGGTCGCCAGTGATCATCACTGTCTCGATGCCGGCGCGGTGAGCATCAGCGATAGCGTCTGCTGCTTCTTGCCGGGCGGGGTCGATGATGCCAACGATGCCTGCGAAGATCAGGTCCTTTTCGCTGTGCTCGCCAAACTCTTCGCTGTCCTGTTCTGTCCCTTCGCGCCAGGCAACACCAAGCGTGCGGTAGCCCTGCTTGTTGAGCTCGGTGACCTGGTTTTGGAGTTCTTCACGTCGCTGATCCGTGAGCCGAAGGACGTGGTCGCCGACCTGTTCTGCTACGCAACGGTCCAGCAGGACGTCGGGGGCGCCCTTCACGAAGACTGTTGTGCCTGCGTTGGTTTCGGTGCTTCCGTTGGTCTCTGTGCTCTCACCGGTTTCTGGGTTGTCGGCTTCCGGATGATGGGTGACCAGGACGGACATGAGTTTGCGATCGGAGTCAAAGGGGGACTCTGCTAATCGGGTGAAGCCCGCGATGGGGCTGGCTTGTTCTGGGCTGGCCTGTTCGCCTGCTTGTTGCGTCTGAAGTTTGGGAAGTGCGACCAGGAACGCGGCCTCGGTTGGGT
>CAYFNQ010000113.1:0-1482 GCA_964344535.1 uncultured Actinomyces sp. | reverse complement strand
GTAGCGGGAGACGTTGTCGATAAGACTGTTTTGGCTGTTCGTTCCAAGCAGCCCAAAGCCATTGCAACTTTAAAGTGGCAGCCGGATGGGGAAGAAGAAATCTTCGACCCCACGGTGCTGATTGGGCGACGCCTAGCGAAGCTGGAAGCAATTGACGCTGGAGATGAAGTTCAGCTGGTTGTTGTTAGAGAACCAACCAAGACTGTCTCTGGCAGCCACGCAAAACTGGTGTTGGATGGCGACCAGTGGGTCATTCAAGACCTTGACTCTACCAACGGTGTCTACGTTGTTGACCAGGATGAAAATGAAGTTCTAGCTGAAGGGCCAACCCGGGTGCGCAAGCACTTCTACCTGGGTGACGTCATGTTCACTTTAGAACCCAAAGACGCCCGCTAACGACACGATTGACAACACATGAGTGAAGCTTTGTCCCTCCAATTCCTTGCCGCCTATGGAAGCAACCCTGGAAAAGTGCGGACACTTAACGAAGATGCGTGCCTGGCCCAATTCCCGGTTTTCTTGGTGGCGGATGGAATGGGCGGACACGAAGGCGGTGAGGTTGCCAGCCAAATGGCGTTAGCGGCGTTCCAGCCGCTGCTGGGACGCTTTGACGTAACAGTCGCTGAAGTTCAGCAATGTGTCGAGACAGCCCAGGCGCAGGTCAGTGCCTTTTCTGACAGTTTGCCCTCCGGGGCGGGCACCACACTCACGGGTGCGGTGGCTGTCCGGCAGGGCCAGGCCTGGCAGTGGGTGGTCGTCAACATTGGGGACTCACGCACCTACCGGAAGCTAACACCTCACTTTGTCCAGCTCACTACCGATCATTCGTTAGTGCAAGAAATGGTGGATGCCGGTGAACTGACCCAGATTGAAGCCGCAACACATCCGTCGCGCAACGTCATCACCAAGGCGCTGGGAGACGGTGAAAGTGAAGCTGACCTGGCCACCACTCCCATAAGTGTGGGGGACCGGCTCATCGTTGTCTCAGACGGAGCCCTACAGGATGTGCCTGATGCGACTTTCGCGACCGCGGCGTCTGCTGCAAGTCGGAAGGTAGCCGTGCAGGGCATCATTGTGGCGGCGCTAGAAGCTGGGGGAGGGGACAACATCACCTGCGTGATTGTGGATGTTGAGGGCAAAGCACCAAAGGCACCCCAATCCGGATTTTTACCGCCAACCGTCGCTCTGCCGGCACTCACACCGTGGCCGGTTCCTGTGCCTTCCGCGCCGCCACTACCGGCTGCACAGCCAGCGCCAGTGGATGAGCAGGAACAGGTGGAGTCCTTTGAAGAAGCCGACGACGACACAGCGCCCACTGCAAGGAAGCTGGTGAACCCCTGATGGAACCAGACGTTCCTAGGCCCCCCGCCCCGCCGCCAGCATCGCTTCCGAAGCCTCCTGCTCCGGAGCCAGTCTTCGAAGAGTCAGCTTGGAAGCCACCGGCGCCTCCGGCCCCAGAACCGCCGGCCCCAGAACCAACAG
>CAYFNQ010000112.1:0-1484 GCA_964344535.1 uncultured Actinomyces sp. | reverse complement strand
ACAGGGGAGGAGCGACGTGAGCGCCGTCGCCAAGCACCCCGACCAAGTCCTCAAGTATCTTGCGTGCGCCGGGGTCACCGTCGACGTAGGCCAAGTGATAGGCATGGGCAAGCGTAGTGCGGCGTAGCTGAGCCATTGCCGGGCTGGATTCGGCGTAGCACCAGACCAGTCCGATGGCCTGTTCGAAAGCCCAAGCCGCACCGCGGGCCCACTGGAGATCGTCGGCACCCAGGGCTTCAAGGATGACTGTCCGGCCGGGTGCGTCAAAAAGGTGCCAGGCTGTGACCAAGTCCAGTGCGGGATCCGCTGGTCCGTAGCTCCCTGTGTCAATGAGTCCTTCGCTTTAGGGTAGGCAGTGCTCAACCCACCGGCCGTGATCCTGTAGGGTTCCGCCGCGTCCTGGCCCTGTAGCGGGAACCGCGCTACCAGGTCCTTGCCGATACGAAAGATGGCGTTGGTCGTACCGGGACCGACTACTGGCCGAACGGGAAGGCCTGACCACTGCGGGAACTGGGTGGAAATCAACTGCGCTACCGTGTCTGGCCCGACTTCATGTTGATTCGCATGCACACAGGCAGTCTCCCAAAAGGACGCGCTGTCCGGGCAGTTGTGGCAGGTGTGCGCTGGCTATGCTGGGGAGCAGGGTCCTTGTGAGTGGGACCTGAAGACACAGTGAGGACAGCGATTATGAAACTTGATCGACGCGCGACGGGGCGCAGCGGAACACCAGCGTCTAAGCGCCGGGGCCAACAGCAGCCGGCGGGCCTGCCTGCGGCATACGTAGTCGACAACCCAACTGGTGCTGAGCCTAGAAGGAAGCGCTAGAGGCACTGTCTTATCTGACCGGCTAGCAAATAGCGCAGGAGGGCTATCCATGGGTTCAATAAAGGATTTCGCCGACCAACTGTCCCCAATTTTGGGGAAGAAAAGCGTGGTGGACGGCAAGGAGATAGAGCAGGTTTTCTTAGCCGCTGGTGGGATGGGAATTGGCGAGGGGGAAAGCGCGGACGGCACAGAGCCGTCCAGAGGCGCAGGTGGCGGTGGCGGTGGAATCACAGTGCCGTTGGGCGCTTACTACGTTGACCAGGGGCGGCTGCGTTTTCACCCGAACCCCGTAGTGCTGCTTTGGTCTGCGCTGCATCTGGTGGGCATGATAACCGGGTTGGTGCGGGCGATTCTTCGAGCCAAGCGCCGTAAGGCTAGGCGCGCCGCTAAAATGCAGCGTCGCCACCGCGACGGGTAGGAGTCGGCCGGCTTAGGCTGTGGTTGCGGGCGGTCAGGACGGCAGCTGGCGCATCAGGACAACGGTGTCACGCATTTCTGCAGGTGGTCGGCCCGCGTGAGCGTGCACGCGGCTGCGTACTTGTGACTCCAGTGTTTCCCACTGAACGTGAGGGAGTGCGGCACGCACATCCAATTCTTCTTCCTCAGGCTGTGGGTAGACGCGCGGTCCTCTTCCACTTGACCAAGGCGGCGGCTGCGCG
>CAYFNQ010000111.1:0-1487 GCA_964344535.1 uncultured Actinomyces sp. | reverse complement strand
ATCGCAGATCAAAGTGACGCCGCCGTGTTCAAGCCGGATGGCAGCCCAGTCCGCCGCAATGCCGTCCCATTCCCCTGATCTGAGGCGATCCACAGGAATATCCTGGGCCGGACCAAGACTGTTCCAATAGAGCCACTCGCCGTCTTCGCTTTGCTGCCACCTGTTTGAGCTGAGGAGGATCGTCACGTCTCCACTACGAATCCTCACTGTCGTTCCTTTCGCAGTCGACTGCGGAACTCTGCAGCCCGAGCCAGCGCGTATCCAGCGAAGTGGTACCTGAGCGGACTCTGTCGAGCGAACGTGTAGCGCAGGTCCCTCGTCAGAAGCGCATCCGGAGTCCGGATGCGGCTGAGCTCGTGCAATTTAGCAAGTGCCTGGCTGCCAGTGAGGCCAGGGGTCGCGAGCGCGTCCAGCAGCCCGCGCTCCGCTCTCGACAAGTACCGGCCAGCGGCAGGGCAGTCTGAGAGGAGATCTGTGACAATCTCCGCCAGTTCCGCACGCAAATCCTCCCCCCAATCCGTGTCCGCGTGTCCCCTCACACAGTCGGGGACATTGCGTCTAAGTGCCCTAACCACCATGCTCGTCATGTATTCACGACGAGGTGGATCCTCCAGCCAGTCCCTTTTGAGCACGCGCATCCAGCGCCACTCCTCTTCGATGGGTCGTTTCGTCGTGGTGATCCGATCTATCTGATCGCCGTGCGATAGGTAGCCGGGGGACCCGAAAGCGAAAGAAACGGGCTCGCCCGTGCTCCACACGCGCGAAAGAAACACTATGTCCTCCCCGGTCTCTACGCCCTCCGGGAAGCGGACGTGACCGAGAGACCTGCGCGAGACGAGTCCCATGCTGGAACCCCGGTAGCTTAGTCGGTCCTTCACTCCTTCAAGTCGCTTACGCCTCATCACGCGGACGGGCGGCGAAGCCAAGCACGGGGCATCCACGTCCCGCATGTTCGCAATTACGAATGCTGCTGGTGAGACCGGGTACTTGGCGACACGTAGCCAGCGGTCGAGTGCGTGCGGTTCCAGCGTGTCATCCGAGTCCAGTCGGCAATAGAAGGGGGCCGTTCCGGCCTCAATCCCCGTGTTCATCGGTCCGGATGGACTCCCTTTGGGTGCCGAACTTCTCACGACCAGCACCCTCGGATCGTCCTTCCACGAGCCCAGAGAAGAACACAGGTCCTCGGGATCGATCCTGTGCGCAACGACGATTATCCTGACGCGACACTCACTGTGATCTAAGACCGAAGAGATCGCGCGACTTACGGGCCGATCAGGGCTGTGGACTGGGATTATGACGTCCACCTCTACCCTCGTCCGCTCGTCGCCGTACTCGGATGGCTTCTTCTCCAAGGCACCCACCGCGTGTCGCCAAACCTCAAGCCCACTACGAACGTCGAGCTCAGCAGCAGCTGCCCCGGTGTTCTCCTTCCAGCGCATAACTTGCTCAACGGTGAGCCCATCCAGGACGCTCACCAAGTCCTCCAC
>CAYFNQ010000110.1:0-1490 GCA_964344535.1 uncultured Actinomyces sp. | reverse complement strand
GTTAGCTACACGTCATTGGAAGCATGGCGTTTAAAGGACTGTTTTTGAGGCGCGGCACTTAAAAGCACGAAGGGTTGGCGCCAATCCAACTGGCGCCAACCCCCTGCACTTAACTACGCGCGGCTTACACGTAGCTGAAATCGAAAGACTTCGCTTCTTCCAGCTTGTCAGAGACTTCACCAACGGTTTGGCCTAGTTCATCAAGCTTGAGAACTTTAGTTGGCGCTCCGACTGAGAAGTCCAAGTTCTTGCCTTGTAACCAGACCATGTAGGGGCTGGTTGAGGATTCCATGAACAAGACGATGTGTTCGTGGTCCCTGGCCGTGCGCCATTGGGTTGGGGAAATGTTGGGGCGTAGTGGATCTGCGACACCGAATGGTTGGGCTGTGTTGCGCAGGACGGAAAGGATCGATGCAATTGCCATGTCTGCGTTCTTTGCGGGCGGCAAAGACCTGACGTAGAAGGCTGCCCGAACGAACCTGTCTGCGGCTTCGGTGGTGCCCGGCAGTTTCATGTTTCCACCAAACCCAGAGTATTGCTTCAGGTTGGTCAGCTGTTGGTCGAAGCTGGGTGAGTTGGTGAGGACGTTGAACTCTTTACTGTGGTGGATCACCACTTGGCCACCCAAGACTTCCATGACGGCGCAGTCGCCTGTTGCGTCTGAAATCTGTAGGTGGACTGCTGCTTGGCGCCCGGCAACCTCAGCTGGAACCAACTGGTATGGACGCTTTTCAAAGTCCCGCACGGCCTCAGCTACCGTCGCAAAGTTATCAAGGTAGTACTGAACCCAAAGGGCTAACCCTAGTGCTGGCAGGCTGGGGTCGCGGTCTCCGTATTCTGACTCTGCCAACCACAGCATTGAGGCGGCAAGGCCCTTTTCGTTGATGCCGTCCGCTGTTCCCAGGCCGTAGGAGACAACCGCAATGGAACCGTATTTGGATGTCCACTGCAGCGCATTTTTTGATCCTTCCGGACCGCCGCTCAGCGTTCTGCCGGCCGGTAGTACCCACAGGTTGGTCGGCATTGCTTCGAACCAGTCCATATTTCTAGAAGAAACGCACGGTTGACCTTCCGGCGCCCAAACGCAGACTGTACACATGAATAACTCCTCTATATTGTCTGGCCCCTAAAGGTGTCCCTGCCCACATCTTACTTCGGGAGCCCGCGGAAAGTGAGGTGAAAGTCTAGAAAAGCAGCACCAGAGGCACCAGCAGTATCTTTATCAGGATCGCCACAGCAAACAGTGAACCGTAAGCGTTTTCGATACGCTCGTCCGCCACGCGGGCGTCAGCGGCTTGCAGGACCGCAGGCTGACCCAAAAACCCTGCGACACCGCCCGCAGTGCGTGGCGCAGACAGCCCTAGGAGTCGACCTGCAACAACCATGGTTATCACCGCAACCGTTGCAATAGCTAAGGACAGGAGCAGCGCTTTCCCTCCGCTAGGGGATGCCAACAGGGCGGCAACTGCAGGGCCGGCTGAAAGGCCCAG
>CAYFNQ010000109.1:0-1519 GCA_964344535.1 uncultured Actinomyces sp. | reverse complement strand
ATCGAAAACCCGAAGGTTGGGGCGCAGTCCCCCAATGAGCAGCTGCGGGAGTGGCACACCGTTCCGTGGCACCACTACTCGATCTCATGGACCGGATGTGGCGGATCGGACCTGGCGGACCACCCGCCACAACGTTGCAACAAACTTTGCATATCGACACGACGTTGAAAGAAAATGGCAAAAACTTTCAACGTTGGCTTCCCGGTGTTACTGTTTTTGAATGTGGAAAGCAGCGGAAGCCTACAACCAGCTTCAGGCGCCCCCAAGCCAAGACTTGGAGACAGCCAGCGTCCTGAAGGGCGCCATTGAGGCGCGCTCCGCCCTAGCCGCCCTGAACCAAGCACTGCGAACCCTGCCTAACCCGGCAATCCTAATTGGGACACTTCCACTTCTGGAGGCACAGGCCAGCTCGCAAATCGAAAACATAGTCACCACCACGGACGACCTTTTCCGCGACGCTGCGCACCAAGGGCAGGGTGGAACGCCCGAAACCAAAGAGACCCTGCGCTACCGCTCCGCCCTGTACACGGGTGTGAAACTTCTGCGCACCCGCCCCTTAGGCGTCACGGTTGCAATGGCAGTTGCGTCGAAGACTCGGGGCGTGGAAACTCCTATTCGTCAATTGCCGGGCACCCACATCGGGGATCCTCGGACCGGCCATGTCATCTACACCCCGCCGGATGGCAAAGACGTGATTGAAGCAAAGATGCGCACCTGGGAGCAATTTCTGCACCACAGCGACGGTCTGGACCCCCTGGTCACTATGGCCGCAGCACACTACTATTTCGAAGCAATCCACCCGTTCGCCGACGGCAACGGCAGAGCGGGCCGAATTCTGAACGTACTATTTCTGATGCAAGCGGGGCTCTTGGACCAACCCGTCCTTTACCTGTCGCGCTACCTGATCCGGAATAGAAGCGAGTATTACCGCCGGCTGCTCAACGTCACTGCGAAACAAGATTGGGAGAGTTGGCTGCTGTTTATGCTTCGAGCCGTGGAGCAGACGTCCCGGGAAACTCTAGAGACGATCACTCAAGTCCAAACGCTCCAGGACAACTTCCGAGACCAGATGCGCACTGTGAGCGCATCCGGGGCGAACGTCGACTTGTTGCAGGCCATCTTCGAGCAGCCTTACACCCGCATCAGCACCGTCATGGAAGCGTGCTCCGTGTCCCGACCGACAGCAACTAAGTGGCTGCGACAACTGCGCGACCAAGGGTTGCTCACCGAAATTACTGAGGGACGCGAGAAGCTCTTCGTGAACCGTCCGCTGCTTGCAATCCTGCGCGGTGATCAACCCGAATAATCCCAGGCTCCCGCGTGATGTGAGGTCCGCGGTTGATCCCAGCTCCGGGGCGCCCAAAGGGCCAGGCGCGTGCGGCAGTACGAATAGTCGGGCGGGTCTGCTGGCGCCGGAGAAGGCTCCTCGAACGCAAATGTGTCGGTTGTGGCCAGGAAAAACCTGAACCTGTTGCTCCTCAACCTTGGCGGGAGCTTCGGCAACTTCAGCCTGTGCGTC
>CAYFNQ010000108.1:0-1548 GCA_964344535.1 uncultured Actinomyces sp. | reverse complement strand
CATCGACATCGCCCGGCACACCGGCCTAGCGCCTGCTTCAGTCAACCGGCTTGCCTCACCCACATCGGACCGGATGAAGGTGCGATCTCGAAAGGGCCGATGTTTCCGGGACCGGAGAGCTTATAGGGGCCTGATGAAAGCTGAGTTGACTCTCCAATGATCAGTTTCGCGCGCCACTTGGAGATCTGAGGAGAAGACCCGTCTTGAAGAGCCTTGTCTATCGCGGCCCTCCATTTGCGGATTAGCGCCCGCTTCTCGGAGGGGAAGCTCCGACCCAGAAGGTTGGCGACTAGCCTCCCCGTTCCGCGGTGATGCCTGACCTGGAGCATCACTTCGTCGGGACACTCAGGGAGGCTTAGGAAGACGAAGGTGTGGGCGCCAGAGTTGTGTGAACGGATGTGCGACCGGGAGAAACCTAGGTTGTGTGCCACACGACCAAGAAACTCGGGAATGGACTCGTCCGCGGTGACGTTCCAGCTTGCGAGGTTGACCTCCGAAGTCCAGCTGGTTGGAGCTTCGCTTCGGACGTCGTTGGGGTTGGTCACGTGCCCGCCTGTCTTGTTGTCCATGGAGGCAACCCTAGTGTCGGCCGGAAAGCACGGGGCTTGGAGCCTTGGAGGCGTGCCGACTCAGTCGTGTCGTCGGTGCTGGCTTCCGCGTTAGGATAGGGTGCGCCAATCTTAGCCTGAGGCCCGCAGACGTTTGCCGAGAACTTTGATTGCCCTGGCTGAAGCGGGCGGCGTAGGCGGCGACTTCGGCTTGTTGAAGCCAGCTGACCAGGCGGTTGCGAACGCTTCTGGAGATGTGAAGCCATAATGTCGGAGGCGTGGCCTACCCTCGGACTGCTCCAGAGAAAGGGCTGAAGATGGCCAAGGATTACAACGTTTATCCAAAGGACGGCAGGTGGGCCGTCAAGGCGCAGGGTGCTTCGAGGGCATCGTCTCTGCACCACACGCAGAGGGAGGCCTATGGGGCCGCCCGCGGCTATGTCACGAATGCTGGTGGGGGAGACATTTCGACCCACAGGAAGGACACCGGCGTGATTCGTGAGAAGAACACGATCGCTAAGAAGGATCCGTTCCCGCCGAGAGGGTAGGAACGCGTGGCGGGTCGGGTCGACCTGGTTTGCGTGAGCCAGGATGGACCGGCACTGATGATTCGGGAAGGCTCAACTCTCCGTCCGCCTCCTTCCCGTGGCGCTGACCGCGCTCTGTTGTGAGCCACGAGCTGGAAGGGTTTAGGCGTGAACCCGTGATTGAACTTGGGGGACCTATGGGGAAAAACAGCGCTTGGAAGCTTAGTTGGACAGCTTTCGCCGCACCGGATGCAAGCGTCTTCTTTGACCTTCAGGACGGCTACGTTCTGGATGGGCTGCAATTCTGGACGTGGTTTGAGGGGCAGGGAGTCGCTGGAGGTGATGGCGGACTGCTAGCGGCGCAAGTGAGAACTCCTTATCATTTCCAAGTTGAGATTGCCCCAGGACCTAAACCTTGGGGCGCTGGTGGTTCTGGCGGCGCGGCTGGTCACCCGACTGTGGAGATGGGCGAC
>CAYFNQ010000107.1:0-1629 GCA_964344535.1 uncultured Actinomyces sp. | reverse complement strand
TCTTTTCCCTCCGGTCATACGACGATTGCTATGGCAATTGTGGCGTCGCTGATCCTGGTGATTTCTTACCGTTGGCGCGGGGTTTTCATGCTGGTCGCGATGACTTGGGCGGTTTCAGTTGGGGCGGCGACGATCACGGCGCGCTGGCACCGGTTCTCTGACACGTTGGGGGCAGACCTTTTAGTGCTGGTCATTGCGGCCTTGGCGGCGCTGTGGCTGCTGGGGAACAATGCGATTCGGGTGAAGGAGCAGCGGACGTTCCCACTGCGCGTCATCTACGTAGTGTTGTTGACAGCCAGCTCAGCTGCAGCAATCGCAGTGGGCATTGTCTTGCTGATTTTGAACCTGCAGACGTTCGATGTTTTTGACGCGATCTCCCAAGCTAGGGCTGCGGGCGTGCCGCTGCAGTTGACGGCGCATCTGGATCCGGTGTTTAACGAGAACAACTATTACGCGGCCCAAACCCTGGCTTACGGATTTTCTAGTGCTTCCGCGCTGTGGTTTTGGGCGACATTCCGCCGACTGGGGACTGATGCGGCCGAGGATCCCGCACCCGTTTCAGCCGCCTAAAAGGACACCAGCGACCCAGCCAGTGTTGAGATCCCTAGGATCACCAGCCCCGTCAGGATGGTTCGCAGCATTGCTCTCCACGCTGAGGTGTGTTCCGCCAAATGACCAAACCAGCCTGATACTGCTAACGCCGCCACCACTGCAACGACGGTGACTTCTCCCCTGACACTGCGTGGCAAAAGTAATAGGAAAACTAGGGGCAGCAGGGACCCCAGCAGGAAAGCGCCGGCCGCGGTTAGGCCGCGGCGGACCGGCCAAAGCTTGTCGTGAGGCTCCTCCAACTCGCCTTCTTCACCAAGTTCTCTTCGCAGGGCGGCCTTGGCGTACAACTCCTCTGCAGCGGCTTCACTCAGCTTCGGGGAGAGCCCTTTGTTGACTAGGATCCGCGCCAGTTCTTGCACCTGTTCTTCAGGGGGACGCATCAACGCCCTTTGTCCTGCTTTGTAGACCCGCTGGTCAGCTAAGTACTGCGATTCTGCTTCCGAATATTCTGCGACTGCGCTGGCAAACATGCCGATGGACACCAGGGCAAGCACGCCGATCAACGCCTCGTGTCCAGTAGCGCCCCCACTGAGCAGCCCTTGGATGATTGCGGCCGAGGATATTATCCCGTCATTCGCCAGCGCCACCCATTCGCGCCACTGCTGGTCATCCTCCGGGTTCCAGTTCCCATCGTTTCGCTTGCGCTGGCGAAGGTAGGGCACGATCCCCATCCCCTCACCACTGAGGTTACGAAGCGGCATACGCTCTCCAGAAAGTTTGAGGGCCGCTCACGGCAGACTAGGACCGCTAGGCACCAACGGGGGTTCGCTTGTGGTCGATTAGGCGGTCGATGCGCTGGTTCATTTCTTCTCGCAGGTCTCCGACTTCCTGCCTCATCTCTTTTCGCAGGGCAACGTAAAAACCACCCAGACTCAAAATCATTGCGACTAGGCTGACAGCTGCTGTGATGACCATGGTCCAGGTCTCAACGGACATCTCAATCACTCCTTCAGTATGCCTCACCGATCAGCTACGCCGGTAGACCTATACCTTGGTTTCTCAACGCTTTGAACGCAA
>CAYFNQ010000106.1:0-1637 GCA_964344535.1 uncultured Actinomyces sp. | reverse complement strand
TTGTCACGGTCGGTGTGACAGAAGAAGGCGGGAAGCCAGAGTTCACTTTCAACGGCGACCCGCAAAAGGTTGTGGAAGATCTGGAGGTTCCCGCGTGACCTCAACCCAGGCTCCTGCGGTTGCGGTCATCCCGCTGGATGAGCGTCCAGTCAACACTTCTTTGGTTGAAGAGGTCGCCAAAATTGCGGGATTTGAGTGCCGACTTCCGCCCGCGCGCCTGCTCCCGAACTTTCGTGAGCCGGGCGACGTAGAGGGGTTGGCGAACTGGCTGCTGGACCAAGCCGGTGACATTGTTGGCGCCGTCGTTTGTGTAGACACACTGGTTTACGGGGGCTTGATTGCGGCCCGCACCACGAAGACGCCGGTTGATGAGTCTGTGGCACGCCTAGGCGCACTGCGGTCACTGCGTGATCGTCGCCCCGACTTGGCGCTGGCAGCAGTATCCCTGGTGATGCGCGCATCCGATTCCTATGTTTCCGTGGAGGAACCAGAGTACTGGCCGCAGTACGGGCGCGACTTGCACGCTTTGGGGCGCGACGCTCACACAACTTGGTTGAGCGAACAGGGGACACCTGATTCAACGGCCGACACTTCGGTTCGTGAGGATTTTGCTAAGCGCCGGCTCCGTAACCACGCGGTGAACCTCTCCGCGCTGCAGTTGAGTTGGGACGGAACTATTTCGAAACTGGTGCTCACCGCGGACGACACCGCCGCTTTTTCTGCAGGTTCAGCTGAGCAGCGTTGGTTGGACTACTGGCGAAAGTTAGGCGGATCCAGTCTGCCCGTTGTCAGCTACCCGGGCGCAGACGAAACAGGGGCTGTGCTCATGGCCAATGTTTTGTGTGAGGCCACTGGAATCTCCCCAAGAGTCTTGGTTCGCGCGGGTGAAACCCAGTCTTTGGAGCTGACTCCACCCTATGAAAATGGCCCGCTGCGTCTGTCGATTCCCAGACAGATCGAAGCTTGCGGCGCCAACCTTGTTGAAGACACTCAGCAAGCTGACATGATTTTGGTGGTTCACGGACCGGACCCGCAGAAAGGGGATCACGGGTCACGCAATGCCCCCTCGTCATCTTCCGCATCCGTTGCCGCTACTGTTGCGGAGGTTGAAGCGGCGCTGGGCACCGACCTACCCGTTGTCTTAGCCGACGTCCGCTTCGTCAACGGTGGCGACGCACCCCTAATCGACGCGTTGGCAGAAAAGGGTTTGCTCCACCAATTGGCGGCCTACGGCGGCTGGAATACGGCTGGGAACACTTTAGGTGGGGCAATCGCGACAGGTGTCGCCACCGTGATTGGAGCGAAACGGCGCACTTTGGATGAGCAGGCCAGACAGTCGGCGCTGTGCCGGCGCCTGCTCGATGACGTCGCATACCAGTCGACCATTCGCCGCGAACTTATGGAGGGCCCCTTTGGTGGCTCCTACTTGCCAGTTGATACAGAAGTTTTAGAAACGGCCTCTAAAGTTGCTGTCACCAGGATGAACGAACACTTGCAGCGCTGGCGTCTAGGGGGCGCCCCTTCCGTTCAAAACGTGCGCTTCCCATGGGACCGTAGTTTCGAAGTCGACATTAGCTTTTCTGCGGGATGACTCTCACGTTTTAACGACCGTTCCCCTTGGGTACACTTGCGAATGC
>CAYFNQ010000105.1:0-1638 GCA_964344535.1 uncultured Actinomyces sp. | reverse complement strand
TGCAGGATTGTCGCTTACAGCACGACGGTTGCGGACAAAGCGGCGAGTAAGGAACTCAAGAAGAGTCGAAAGGAGCTTGACAGTAGACCTTCTAAGCATCCGACCTGGCAAGAGCTGGATGAGCGCGTCTCAAAAGCTCGCGGTCTCCTCACGAGCCTGCGGACGCGAATGCGCGACGCGTTGGGAGAGACCAATTTGTAATGCGCCCCAGGTTGGCAACTGTCAACCTGTGTGAGAAACTCGAATCCAGGCAGGAGAAAACCCATGATTGAAGTCCCCATTAGAGTGCTAAATCTTGACCTTGAAGATGAGGTAGCTGAAGACGTCCTCGTCCGGGTCCTCGGCGACTTCCTGGTAACCGGAGAAGGTGACAGCACGGTGTTGTCAATCTTCACCAACCCGACGAACGTAGCAAAAGAGGCACTCAAGACGGTCAGAACACTTAAAGAGGAGCTCCCCCAAGTTACGTTCTTGGGCGTTGATCGGGACCTAGTCGGACTGTCCGACATCGGGCTACGCGTCGGTTTGTCACGCGAAGCGATTAGGAAATGGTCCCGGCTAGCCACGTTCCCCCTAGCGCAGGACACAATCGGTGAAAGTGGGCAGCGGGTGTGGATGTGGACGGAGGTCGTTAGCTGGATTCGCGAACACAAAGGGATCAATCTTGAAGACCAACTGCCAACTGTCGCGCAGATTCAGGAAATCGATTACTTCCTAAATGCTCCCACCCAGAACACGACTGCCCGCGTGCTGGAACCTTGGGGCAGTAAGATCACGGCCGACTACCGGCTGCACCAGGGACAATACGTTGGCCATCGAGGGGTCCAGCTAGCGACTTCCCAGCGTCCCACGGATTTTGTCATAGCAGCATGACCCACCACATCGAATCTCTGACTGAAGCGGTAGAAACCTTCCGTAACCCTGAATTACGGCTGCTAGGCGTGGGCTTGGTAGCAGCGGAACCTTGGCCAGACACCGCAGAATCAGTCCAGATCAACGTGGAGCGAACCGGAATGTTTTCACTGGACGCCGGAAGTGCGTCCTTTCGTCTTCGTTTAGAGGTCAGCACCGAGTTGTTCCAGGTCCTTTGGATCGATTTGTACGCTCGTTACACAGCCCCAGAGTCCTACACCACCGCGCGGACCGCATTCCTCGAGTACGCAAACATGGTCGTGGCACCGTTACTGCGGACCCAAGCACAAACTTGGCTGAATCAGATGTTGGTTGCGGCCGGGTACCCCGCCAACGTGCTGCCACCCGACCTGGAAGATGGTGCTGCTGCATTCCGTGGAGCGAAGCTACCAGAGGTGCTTGGACCAGCTTCCATGGCCGACCTGCGAAAAACTCCAGACCTGACCGTGCCCGATTTCCCAGCGACGGGAGCTGAAGGCTCAGCTTGACTCTGAGCGGCTAGCTCCGGGGATATGACTGGTTGCAACTGTTGTACCCCTGCTCCTTTGGCGCCGCGTTTCAGTTGGCGCTATCCTCGTCCGAATTCCCCTGCTGAAAAGGGTTACACGGGGGAAATGTCGGAGGCGTGAATACACTGAAAGGCGCCTAGGAGAGGGGTTGGTGCCATGCTTGGTGCAATCATCGGCGACGTTGTTGGTTCAAGGTTTGAGTTCAACAACTACAGGG
>CAYFNQ010000104.1:0-1651 GCA_964344535.1 uncultured Actinomyces sp. | reverse complement strand
CTTAGATACGCGATGTCGGTCCAGATACGCGATGTCGGTCCAGATACGCGATGTCCCCCTAAATCCGCGATGTCCCCCGTGGTCAGCAACTGGATCAACAGCGGCACAAGCCAGGTAGAGAACGTTACTCTAGTCGGGCCGAAAGGCGTCCTTGCAGATTCCGTCTACAAACTCCAAGAGTGTAAGTGACGCTCAGGGCGAGGGCACAGGATCAGAGCACCTGCGCCCACGCCCCTATTTTGCCGCCACCCACTTCACTTCCCCTCATCGGGCACGAACCTAAAGATGTCGCCCGGCTGGCAATCGAGTACCCGGCAGATCGACTCCAGCGTTGAGAAGCGCACTGCTTTGGCCCGACCGTTCTTGAGGACCGCAACATTGGCCGGCGTTATTCCCACGGCCGCAGCAAAGTCCCCCACCGTCATTTTCCGTTGGGCCAAGAGCAGGTCAATGTCGACCTCGATCCCCACCTAAATCACCTCAGCCATCTCTGCGCGCAGGCTGGCGGCTTGAATCAGCAACTGCCGCATAACAACCATCAAGAGAGCGAACCCAAGCGACGCAGCAACCACCACCATGAGTCCAAACGACAGCGCGGGAGGGCCACTGGTGACAAAGAAAACCGGCACACAGGCCAACGCGAAAAGACCTGCTGCAGCGAAAGCCGCCCAGATAATCGCACTCACCCAGACAAGACCCTTCGCGTCGAAGATCTCCCCCACGGCAACGCGGGACAGCAGCTTCCATAGCGCCACACCGACGACCTCGACACAAGCCAGGACACCCGTGAAGATCAGAAGATAAGGCCATCGCAGCCAGGCGAACTCAGGAGCCTGCGCCGCAACCTCCCCTGAAACCAACCACAAAACGGGGACGCACAGCGCCACCGCAAGCATACCGATGACGACAAGGACTTTCACCGCGGGGATGAGGAACCGCGGACCACTGTTAGGAGAAGTGACCATAACTCGATTCTCGATAGATATCTATCGAATGTCAATAGTTCATTTTGGCATCAACGTGGACCGCGTAGCTCCCCACCTTCGCCCTCGCCCCTACTCCTCAGCCTGGCAGTGCTCCAACAACGCCGTGTAGGAAGCAGAGAACGCCTGGACAACGGCTCTGAGGAAGAAAGCCGGCTCCAGTGTTTTCCATGGCGGTTATCCACAGTCCGCTAATTCGGGAGCCGTCCACAGGTCGGCGAGCAAATCAGCAATCCGCCGGCAACCATCGTCCATTGTTGTATGACGAGGGCGCCACAAGCGGGCGAACGCGGAAGCTAGGAAAGCCCTCACAACTGATCAATAATGGGAGGATGGTCCAGGTGTCATACGAAACGATCACGGTGATGGTCTCCCTTCTTGCCGTCATGTTAACGGTGGTGGGGAGCACTTGGGCGATGCTGCGCAGCTTTCGGACCGAACTTAAAACCGAACTGGCAAAGATGGACACCGGACTCAGAGCCGAACTGGGAAAGACGCAGACCGAACTGACAAACACGCGCACCGAACTCAAAGCCGACATCGAATCCGTCCGCACCGAACTCACAAACACGCGCACCGAACTCACAAACACACGCACCGAACTCAAAACCGGCATCACCTCGGGAAACCACGAAACGCTGTCTTTGCGCGGGGAACTAAACGCGATT
>CAYFNQ010000103.1:0-1666 GCA_964344535.1 uncultured Actinomyces sp. | reverse complement strand
TTGGGGATGAGCCTTACAGATGCAGAATGGGTAAACGGACTCTACGCCGTCATAGTTGGAGCACTCCTGTTGGCCACGGGCTCGCTTGCGGACGCCCTGGGTCGACGCAACCTGTTCGTTGCCGGCGTAGTGGTCTTCACCGTAGGTTCTGTCCTGGCGGGCATGGTTTCCACGTCTGGCTTACTGCTTGCCAGCCGCGCGCTTCAGGCGGTCGGCGCAGCAATGATCATGCCCTCTACCTTGTCCACCGTGAACGCAATGTTCCAAGGACGCTACCGGGCCATGGCATTTGGTATTTGGGGTGCTGTCATCTCAGGCGCAGCGGCCATTGGACCGTTGGCAGGAGGAGCACTAACCCAGTGGGTGTCGTGGCGGTGGATCTTTTTTGTGAACCTGCCAATTGGGATCCTTTTAGTCCTTGGGGGCAGAGTTTGGGTTCCGCAGACCCGCGGACCGCGCAGCTTCGGCTTCGACTGGATCGGGTTCTTGCTTTCCGGCCTAGGCATCGGATCTCTAGTTTTCGCGATCATTGAGGGCCCTCATGTCGGCTGGTGGAAGCCGTTAGAGCAGCTGCAAGCGTTCGGTTTGATTTGGCCTAAAGACGCGGCCGTGTCCATTGTTTTTGTAGCATTCATGGTTGCCTTGGCATCTTTGGTTTCGTTCGTCTGGTGGGAGCAGCGTCGCTCAAAACTGGATCAGCCAGTCGTTTTGGACCTGGGGCTGTTTCGTCTTCCCACTTTCTCCTGGGGCAACGTCACTGCTTCAATGGTGGCGATTGGAGAGTTTGCTTTACTGTTCGTCCTGCCCCTTTACCTGGTCAACGCTCTGGGTTTGGCGGTGATTGAAGCGGGCTTGATTCTGTCAGCTATGGCGCTTGGCGCTTTCTTTGCAGGAGCGTCAGCTCGTCACATTGCTGGCCGCTTTGGTTCTCCAGGCACCGTCATCTTAGGCTTGGTTTTAGAGGTAGTCGGGGTAGGGGTGCTCAGCCTGGTAGTTTCCCCTGACACGGACCGATGGCAACTGGCAATCCCACTGATCGTGTATGGACTGGGTCTGGGCCTTGCCTCAGCCCAGTTGACCGGAACCGTCTTGCGTGACGTCCCGGTTGGGCAGTCAGGGCAGGGCTCAGCCGCCCAATCCACGGTTCGACAAGTTGGTGCAGCGCTGGGCACTGCGTTTGCGGGGACAACCCTGGCGATCGCCTTATCACGTGCGCTTCCTGCTGCGCTAGACCGTGTGGGATTGGTGGGCGCTCAAGCAGACCAACTGGCCCTGGTGACCCGACAGTCGGCAGGTTCAAACCTTCAGGCTCTTCGCGCGGCCACTGACAGCAGCGGCCAGGAAGCCCTTGCCGCTTTGGTCGAAGGGTTCGCTCAGGCAACCCGCGACGTGATGTTGGTATCTGCCGTCTTCTTACTGGTGGGGCTGGCAGGAGCGATTGTCGTTTACAGGGTCACGCAGCAAGACCGCTAGAGAGCCAGGCTCAAAGCAGGCTGTGTTAAGTGCAACAACTCCGCCAAGAAGGCGTTGGACGGGTGGAACGCGGGCCGCAATTGTTTTAGAGTTCTTCTGCTGGCATTGCCAGTTGATGCGCCATTAGCTCAGTTGGCTAGAGCAACAGACTCTTAATCTGTGGGTCCAGGGTTCGAGTCCCTGATGGCGTACC
>CAYFNQ010000102.1:0-1706 GCA_964344535.1 uncultured Actinomyces sp. | reverse complement strand
TCTTCCCACTTGGTGGCCTTGCAGACGTAGAAGCTGGTCGCGTCCTCTTCCACCTGGATGAACACGTCACCGTCCTGGGTGCACTTTCCAGTTGGAGCATCAACGCCCACGGTCACCACGGTGCCGTCTTTACCCGCTGGGCCGGCAGGTCCCGCAGGGCCTTTCGGGCCGGCAGGGCCGGGCGTTCCAGCCTGGCCCTCCTGGCCTTCTTCTCCCTGTTCGCCCTGTTCGCCTTCTGCTCCGGCCAGGTTGTCATAGGCGGAGTCCACCAGGTTCCCCACCAGTTTCCACCCGGAGTCCTGTCGCACGTAAATGTCCCCGGTGGAGGCGTTCAAATACAGTTCACCCGGTTCGCCGTAATCGGCCGAGGGCACCCCTTGTCCCGCCCTCACCGAGTTGCCGGCGGAGACCACGGTTTCTTCGTGGGGTGTTTCTTCCACTGCCAAGATTTCTGTCGAGGACCCACGCAAACTCAAAACCAACACCAAGCTAATCAGTGCCCCTATCACCAGTAGGCCTAAGCCAAAGAGCATTAGCTGCTTCCAAGAAACGGGCTTCTCATTGGCCGCAAGCTTTGAAGGGGCTTGTTGTTGCACTGGGGAACTACTCACGGGTCTCACACCTTTGGTTGACTAACAGTCAAGGATACCGAAGATGGCGCCAGCTGCCACTGAGCTGTCAGCTAGCTGTGCCGTGGGCTAGCTGGTCTTCACCTTGCCAGTTACCGCGTCTACGACCACCTCTTGTTTTGTGTAGTCAGGGAAGATCACTTCCGCTTCCCACACGACACTACCGCTGTCGCTTTCCAGCTCAAGTTCAATGATGGTGCCGCCGGGAACGGCAGACTCCACGGCTGCCACCGCCTTTTTAAAATCGAGTTTCGCGTCGGCCAGACGCGCGGAGACCTTACTGTCCACCTTTGACCTTCCGGTCTTTTCCCCAACAACTTGGCCGCTGTTCACGTCAACGTAAACCTCTTGCTTGGAACCGTCAACCACCAGTTCAACTTCCCACAGGGCTGTGCCACGCCGGTGTTCAAGTTCCACAGCCACGACCTTGCCCGCAGGGACAGAATCCAACGCGACCATCCCGGCCTCCAGAGCTGTCACCGGAAGCTCCGTGGCGCGTTGGCCCATCCTGCTTCCATGGCCTTGCTTCTGGCCCTGGTTTTCGCCCCGGTTGCGCGCCTGCCCATGCATCCGACCCTGGTCATGGCCGCGCGACCGCAGTCCTTGGCCAGAGAACGAGCCGGGGTCTGCCGCCCGGTCCTCATCGGCCCGCTCTTCTGCGGCTGCGGATCCCACACCCGGCCCCGCCTCCCCTCCGGAACTCACCGTGGAGTCGGCCGACCCCGTCGTACAACCGCTCAAAACCAACGCCAACGTCGCTGCTACCACGCCGGCAGAAGCCATCTTGCGCCCTCTAACCTTGTTGCACGCCACGGGATTCCCCTTCTCTCAACTCCTATTTGCTGCTCACAACTGTGCCAACCGTTCCTGAACAGAACCTGAAGAAGCCCGCTTTCTTCAGCTGATCTTCAGGTTGGCGAGCCGGGACTTTCCCGACCGGCGCGTCTTTGAGACGATGCGTGAGTGAAGGTTTTGCTGGTTGATGACGAGGTCCGCTTGGTGACCGCTCTAGCCAGGGGTTTGCGGGCCGAAGGCTTTGAGGTAGAAGTGGCTTACGACGGCCTGGTAGGCCAGGAG
>CAYFNQ010000101.1:0-1727 GCA_964344535.1 uncultured Actinomyces sp. | reverse complement strand
CACACCCCAAAACAAACCCACCCACACACCCCACCCGGGCGTGTCAACCCCCCAAACAACACCCAACAACACCCCACACAACCACACACAACCAAAACAAAAAACAGACACGCAGCCAAAAAGGGAAAGAGGACACGCGGCCAAAACACGCAAGAAGGACACGCAGCCGAAACGGAAAGACGGGTGCTGCATCGGCGCGGGCGCCGAGAGCCTTGCGGGGCTGGGTCAGAGTCGCAGCCAGGGATCGTCTTCGCTGGTCTTGGCCTCGTGTAAGACGTTCCGGCGCCTTGCGCTGGTAAGTAGTGCGGGATCACCAAGGTGCCAGCGGTTCTCACCCCGCTGAGCGCTCAACATGCGAGAACCAAGCGTTTTCCCACGCGAGCCAGGGCTGCTCTTTAACCCGAACGCGGCCGCGAGCGCCTTAACGGTTGTGTCTGGGTCGCATCTGTTGAACCAATTGTTTCCTTTGCCGACCAGCCAACAGATTGACGCCGCAACGCTGGTCTCCCAAAGGGGTTTGCTGGGCTTCGATGCCGCGCTCTTGGACGTGATGTACCCAGGGACGTCCTCGCACAGTTTCCTCGGAACACGCTGGGCAGCGGTCGTGAGCTCCGGGTCATGGAAGAAGCCAGGTGCGACCCTCTCGATTTCCCTGGCAACCGCGCGGGCGGGCTTCGCGACCTTCCGAGAGAGGCCCTTACTGCTGAACCCCTCGGTAGGCAGCGGCTCGGTGTCGACTTCATCGAGAACAGCTGAGCCACCTATGTCCATCTCCCAATCCCAGCCAAACCCGGCGACGTCATAGAAAGCAGAGTCGTGGAAGTCAGGCCTGATCGCGCGACCGTATCCGCGTTTGCTGGCGCCCTCGTTTCTCTCCACGTCGGTAATCAGGTGCGTAAGAGGCCCGGGGAACACGTAGGCGTCAGTGATCATTGCTGTCCCGGAGTAAAGGACTTCCACCACCACTGTTAGGGGCCCGTCGGGGCCTCTTGCCTCGATCATCACGGTCTGTAACTCGCGGGTGACTGGGCCGACACGCACCGCGCGGATCGCCTTGGTACCGCCAAGCTGTCCCACCCACTTGGGGACGCGGGTTCGCCGTTCAATGAGCCTGCGCCGAGACTTTGAAAAAGAGGTGCGTCAACCAGTTCATCTAGGGCCAACAGCGCCACGTCGGCTTCCAGGGTTCCGTCTTGGAAGAGGATTTCCTCGACCTCACTAACTTCGGTGACGGCCGGGCTCAAGCCCAGGTAGCTCCCGTGCTGTTGGGTGAGAGAGGCTATCTCACTTGCAGCAGTCAGGACCTCGCGCTCGTCATCTAGCTGGGACAGCCCACTAAGGATGTCAGAAACAGTAGAACCCAGGTCAAGTTACGGTTCTTCATGCCAGTTCACGTCTCAAGACTACGAGAACATCCATGTGTTCTAAGCGCCTCCGGGCTGCGAAGTTGCGGAACCCCTTCGATCACCCGCCGGGTGAGTCCCGTAAGAGCGGTAGCCCACAGTGCGCGCCCAAGACACACTCTGGTTCGGCTGCGGGTTGCAGAGAAAAAACGGCGTTTTTGCGCGATTTCTGGACTACAACCCGCAGCCGAATCGCGAGCCTGGGGGAGCCGAGTGCGCGGGCAAAAGAACGAGCGCGAGAACACCATGCGCGGCCGAAACAACAAAAAGAGAGCTAGAGACCTGGAACGCAGAACGCCCCGGCGCGGTGCCGGGGCGTTTCCA
>CAYFNQ010000100.1:0-1742 GCA_964344535.1 uncultured Actinomyces sp. | reverse complement strand
CAAATTTAAGAACGGAAGCAGTTTTTAATTCATAATTATTCGCAAGCTTATCAGCTAGGGTGTCCAGTTAGATGTTCCGAAAAACAGATGCTGGAATCACCCGTTAAGTTGTTAATATAATGCTCTGGTATTTAACGTTCTGAGTAATGAAATAGTTCTTTGAAAATTTGCATAACTCGTTGATTTTTAGTAACTTTGAATGTAATTTTAAGATACATAAATCAATGAAAAAGTTAGATTCAAACCAAGATAAAGAGTCACTCCAGGAGGAGCTAAAACGTCTTCGTAAAGAGAACAAGAAACTTGCATCTCAAAAAGACAAGCTCAAGGCTAAGTATGACAAGACCAAGAAGGAGCTTAAAAAAAAAGACGTTCGGAAGATAACATTGACCGACGAACAAAGTCGATTACTCTCGAGCCTATTCCCGGACATAGATTCCCTCTTATAGTCATTCAACTCTGCGTTTTGATTTACATGCGTACACCATGTGGGCTGCGAACAGTCGTAACAATCCTGGAGATCTTTGCCGAGTTGCTGGGTGACAAATTCGGAAAGGTTCCATGCTACAACACCGTAGAGAACTGGGTGAAGAAGCTTGGTCTCTCTGTCTATCAGGATGAGCAGCCATGCAAGGACAAGAAGTTTGCAATGGTCGTAGATGAAAGCATTGCCATAAATGGGCAGAAGCTTCTCTTGACTCTTGCAATTCCTTCCGAGCATCGGGGACGCCCTATAAAGCACGAAGATGTCACGATTCTTGACATATCGGTCAGCAAGGGCTTCAACGGCGATGATGTTCAAAGCAGAATAGAGGAAGCAGAGAAATCTGCAGGAAATGCTCCCGATTACATCATAAGTGACAATGGTCATAATCTGACCAAAGGCATCACTGGATCCAGACATATACGTCATGCAGACATCAGTCATTCCATGGGTGTGATTCTCAAGAAGGTCTATGAGAAACAATCTGATTTTGTGGAGTTTACGACACTCCTTGGCAAGAAACGACTGCAGTACCATCTGACCGACAAGGCATACTTGCTGCCTCCCAACATGAGAACCATATCACGGTTCATGAACATGTCTTCATGGGTGCTATGGGGTAATGAAATGCTTGACTGTTATGACACGCTACCAGAGAAAATGCAGGAAGCGTATGCCTTCATAAAGGATTATGAATCTTTGCTGAAGGAACTGCAGGCTGTACTTTGTGCTGTAAGACACGTCGAGTCTATCTGCAAGAACGAAGGCTTCTCGATCATGACGAGCAGGAAGTGCAAGCACTATATCATCACTCGTGTCTTGGGAAACGCACATTCCCGACAGGCACATGCCGGTATCGGGATGCTTGAATACTTCAATCGGGAAGAAGCACTTCTCACAGGTAACATGAGCATCAATATATCATCCGACATCATTGAATCTACTTTTGGCATCTACAAGAGCAAAAAGTCGCCGAACAAACTGTACGGTGTGACATCTTTTGTTCTGACGATACCGTTATATTCAAAGGTTGCGAACGAATCCGTTACAAAAACAGTTAATTTCAAAGAGCGCATTGTAAATGTTAAACTCAAGGACATCAGTACTTGGGCAACCGAGCACTTGTCCAAAAACTGGGTTACAGAACGAACCAAAACACTTAGGAAAGTGAGCTAAAATTGGTACAACGAACTGGACACCCTATATATTTTAGTAACTTTGCAACACTTATTTCTAATAAATTACAAAGGATACAAGC
>CAYFNQ010000099.1:0-1751 GCA_964344535.1 uncultured Actinomyces sp. | reverse complement strand
GTGGTGGAAAGGTGGGCGAACCTACGTCCCTGACCAAAGAGTGATGGTGCTCAAACTGCTGGACCCACGGGCAACACACGTCTTTGACCCGCCCATCACCTAGTTCTCCATAGCCGAAGACACGATCGGCGAAAATGCCAGCGAGGACTGCCGCTACGTGCGGAGGTCGGTCATGCAGGTACGACGGGATGGAACCCCCCACTGTCCGTCAAAATCACGCACGCAGGCCCACGTCACGCCTCTCAGTTCGTCTTCGGAGTGTACTCCTCACGGATACCATCCACGTAAGGCGCGTAGTCCACCGCAGCCAAGTAGGCTGACCGCATCGTATTGTGGTCCGCGATTCCCTTCCCCGCGATGTCGAACGCTGTGCCATGGTCCACCGAAGTTCGCAGGATCGGCAAGCCAACCGTCACAGAAATCGTCTTATCGAAGTCGAAAGTTTTCGCTGCAATATGACCCTGATCGTGATACTGGCTTAGGATCCCGTCGTACCGGCCGATGATGCCATGGTGGAAAACCGAGTCGGCAGGGATTGGGCCCGCGACCTCCAAACCCTTCTCCTTCGCGGCCTCAACAGCGGGAGCCAGAACATCGATTTCCTCCGTTCCAAACGCTCCGCCCTCACCCCCATGGGGATTGATCGCTGCTGTCGCCAACCGCGGGTTCTCAACCCCAAAGACCTGCAGGGCCCGGTGGGCTCGTTCGATCGACCCAACCTGGTTGTCGACGTTGATCGAATTCAGCGCTTCCCGCAAAGACTGGTGTCGGGTTGCGAAAAAAATCCGTAAATGGTGGCCGGTCTCTTCAATGCGGGTAACGAACATCGTGTCCTGGTCGGTGACGCCGGTGAGTTCTCCCAGCATCTCCGTGTGCCCCAAGTGTTCGCTGCCCGCAGCCCAAATCGCTTCCTTGTTGATAGGGCCGGTAACGACCGCGTCAACATCGCCTGCCAACGCCGCAGCCGTAGCCGTCTCAATCGCCGCGATCGCCGCGCGACCCGCACGTTCGTCGACTACCCCCCACTCGACCATTTCGTCACCCAAGACACCGGTATCGTAAACATCGATCACGCCCTCCTCCGCCGGCACATCCCAGCTGTCGACAACGCGCACCTCAACAGGTAGGTCCAAGACGTCAACGGCTGCCCGCAACGCCACCGGATCACCGACAGCGACCCCATGGTGGTCCTTGGAAGCCGCGAACTCGGTCAGAGTCTTCGCGGTAATCTCTGGGCCGATCCCCGCCGGGTCACCCATGGTGACAGCGAACACCGGTGCCGTAGGTGCTTCCGAGGATGCGGGCGTTTCAGGTGCTTCAGTCATAAGAGTCTCCTTCGTTTTCAAGTTTCATTCCGTTGAAGCAGCACGAACCCACTTGCTGCGTTGCTGAGCGGTTTGGGACAGTTGGTCGACGCATTCAACAGCCGTGTTCGGCCCGCCGATCAACCCGCCCTTAGTGATGATCGAAAGACCCGCGAACGGGCCGCCGACAACTTCACCTGATACGGCCAAGGGGATGACTTCCCCGTGGATCTCAACCCCGTCACTGCCCAGTTCTTCCAGGACAGCCGCCGTGATGTCGCCCCCCGTCGAATAGATCCCGTCGATAGGGACAGCCTCCAAGGCCCGCGCCGTTATCTGGCCAATGATGCCCGGCAGGCGCTCAATTTCTGCGTCCGTCAGCGGCACCAGATCAGAAGGCTCCAATATTTGGGCGTAGAGAACCGCCTGGTCAGGCCGCGCCGACCT
>CAYFNQ010000098.1:0-1789 GCA_964344535.1 uncultured Actinomyces sp. | reverse complement strand
ACACCCTGCGGCAACGGATGGCTATGGAATCCGAGTGGGGGGACTGGCTGCAAGAAGACCTAGTGCTAAGCGATGAGGAATTGGATGAGGGCGTAGCACGCGCAGAGGCCATGGTTCGGCGGATGATTGCCGATGACGCGAAGCGGCACGGCGATACCTTGGGGGACACTTCGGACAATCTTGACCAGGGCGGACTTGAGGATTTGGGGGACAGATCATGAACACCACGACAACGTTGGACAGCAAAGTTGGGTCGACCGTGAAGGTCATCGAGAAGGTAGACGACTCCACGGGGTTCCCGCCGTACCAGGGCGACCCAGGTGAGGGTGGGCGGCCGCGCTGCCAGTGGGATGAGTCCATTTGCACTGAGATGCCGACCCATAAAATCCTGTGGGCCGACCAAGCCCCTAGCAAGGAACGGCGCGTTTCTCCGGACACCTACTGCAGACGTCACTATGCGCTTGAGCTAGTGCAGCGGGCCGGTAACCATGAGCCAAAGTGCGCGGTGGGGCTTCACTACCATTTTGCGGGCTTCGGACCGATCGACGAAGACTAAGAGCGCTACGACCGGGGGCTTCGATGGGCTCGGGCCGCAAGGAACATCAGTTGGGGAGCGCCACGATCCAGCCTTTGTGTCAGTCCTCCGAATGGATAAGCTCTAAAAACTGCTTGGGGTTCACAAAATCGCCCCTGCTGGTTCCTGCCATTATGTCTTCGTCTCCCAGCAGGTCCAGGAAGGCGATTGCTTCAGCAACGGCGAGCGCATCGTCGCTACCTTCCTCCAGCTTGACCGACCGAATTAGCAGCCCTCCCCTCATCGCGTAGATCCCCAGGTTGTACCCAAGATCCTCGTCCGCGTAGGCAAAGATCAGCTCGTCTTCAGGGAATTTCAGGGAAAGCGCTTTGATAACGGGGTAGGGGGTCGAGGCAGCAGTGTTGAACTTGACGACACCCTTGTCCAGGTCCACGACGCTCCTGTAGGCGTTCCACTTGGTACCCCAGTTGTCGATTGCCCAGTCCTTCGGGGAGTACCCGTCATTGTCCCACCAGAGATCAGTAGAGCCATCCCGCCTCACAGTCTCTTGCAGAGTGGCGGTGAAAACTGGGTCGTCGTCAGCCGGCATGGGAAGTAGCAGGCTAAAGTCAACCTCACCCGCCTCGTTTATCAACGCCTTCAGCACGTTTTCGGAGGCATACACGTAAGTCGTCACATTGTTGGCCATTTCTATTCTCCTTGACTCCTGTTTGCGCCCGGCTGGACGGCCTTCTAACGACCACTTTACGTCCCACATCCGTGTGGGGCAGAAGAAACCGACCCCCTGGCAGCAGTAACCGGCACCCGTCCACGCTCGCTCAAGTACAGTGAGCATTACGCGCAGCCGCACAGAGCTGGCGACTGAGGGGAGACACCTGTGGGGGAGCAAGCGTTCGACATTGGCATAACGAAGGCAGCACTAGCGCAAGAGGTTCTGGACTTTGTCTTTAGCCGAGTGAAGTGCGATATCGACACCGACCAGTCCGACGAGTTCACTAATCTGGTCCTAGACGTGCAAGATATTTTCAGCGACTACTGGGATGAGCCGGAGCTGGACGAGGACTAGCAATCCTTCCGCCCGGGGAGCTTTGACGGGCTGGGCCGCACCAACCTTGGGAGAGGCAATGAAACTCTATGCTGTCATCGAAAAAACGGCTCTGGATGAAGATTTGGAAGAGAACATGCTCTTCCTCCCGCTGGTGCTTCCCGGGACAGAGTTCTATGAGGGAGACTCCGTGATCGGAGTCCTTTTTG
>CAYFNQ010000097.1:0-1823 GCA_964344535.1 uncultured Actinomyces sp. | reverse complement strand
CTAAAAGAAACTGCAGGTGCTTCTGGGTAGTCAGGCGCGGACGGCTGCAGTTTGACGGTCCCACCGAATTCAGCGCCCTGGAACATGAACGCGTAGTTCGCGAAAGTTCCCTCTCTCAGAGCGGACGGCCCATTGATGTAGGTCGCTCCCAGATCGCTACCGTCCGGGGCAACGTACGTCGCTTTTACCACCAAGCCGGGCACGGTCGACCCGACCTCAAAGACGGCGACAACCCAGTCTCCCTCGGACTCATACGTGGCAAGCAGTTCCGCCTCTCCGACTCCACCTAGTTCTTGAGGCTCACCACTGCCCAACGAGATTCTCCCGGTCAGTGACTGTCCCCCGACAGCAAAGCTGGCGATCTTGCCGCCTTCACCTTCAAATTCCGTGAACGTGGTGCAAGGTTCGGGATTGTCGGTGCCTTCCATACAGATTTCAAACCCGGACTCGGTTGGGGTCAGGGTGGAGGAAAGGCCGCCCAGCCCCGTGTCCGCATCCGCTTGGAACCTTCCCGCAAGATAAATCAGGTAGGCGTGCGCGTTGGAGCCCGGCGCCGCCAAGCCCACGGCGTCAAGGAGGGTCTGGGGATCGTTTGATGCCACGGCCTCAAAGTAGGCGTCCAAATCCGCTTGATCTGGTTGCGGTTCGGGCTCAGGTTCTGACGGCTGAAGCTCCGACTGGGCCGCCGCAGCTTCGGTGTCCTGTTCGGGCTTGGGCCCACCTCCACTGCAGGCCCCAACCGCAAGCGTCGCCGTCACAGCCAGGAACAGTCGAGCTATTTTCAGATTCATCTTCGCCACCATGGATTACACCGTACCTACACGCATCGGCGCGTGGGGCGCTCCTTCATGTGCGGCTTCAGGACTGAGCCGGCGCCATAGCTCCCTCACAGCATCTCTGCCCGCCCGGTTTGCACCCACCGTCGACTGGGAGGGACCAAAGCCAATCAGGTGGACGCGTGGTTCCTTTGCGACCTGTGTGCCGCGCATGGTGATTCCGCCCTTGTCGTTGCGCAGCTGCAGTGGATCCAGGTGGTCCAAGGCCGCCTTGAATCCCGTCGCCCACAGGATCGTGTCGACGGATGTGAAGCTGCCGTCCTCTTCAACAACGCCGTGAGGCTTGATCTTCGTGAACATGGGGCGACGCTTCAAAACACCTCTTTTGGCTGCTGCGTGAACGTAGGGTGCCCAGCCAAGACCCGTGTAGGAGACGACGCTGCCGGTGGGGTTGCCCGCTTCGACGTCTGCCGTGACTTTTTCGATGGTGTCGCGTCCGGCTTCAAGGTTGAACTTCCCTTCCCGAAACACCGGGGGCCTACGGGTGTACCAAAGGGCTTCGCCGACGCGGGAGATTTCCTCCAGCTGCTGCAGTGCAGAGATTCCGCCCCCAACGACGGCGACGCGTTGGCCGGCAAATTCCTCTAGAGACACATAGTCCTTTGTGTGCAGCTGGCGACCTTCAAAGGTCTCTTGACCCGGGTACTGCGGCAACAGGGGGTTGTTCCAAGTCCCCGTCGCGTTGATGACGGCGTAGGTTCGCCAAGCTCCAGCCGAACTTTCCACGACCAGCTCCCCTTCAGGATCCCGGTCCGCGCGACGCACAGAACTGACCGTGACCGGGCGCAAAATGGCCAGGTCATTGTGGCGTTCAAAATCGGAGAAATAACGAGGGACCGCCACGTTGCTTCGCTCCCCCAAATCGACCGGGGGCTTGGGGAACCCGGGCAGGTCAAAGATTGCATTTACTGTCGCCATGGTGAGGGAGTCCCAGCGGTGCAGCCACGCACCGCCTGGCTCGCGCTCTGCGTCCAGCACTATGTAGCT
>CAYFNQ010000096.1:0-1880 GCA_964344535.1 uncultured Actinomyces sp. | reverse complement strand
CTGTCGGAGGTTGGTTCTAAGCTTCAAGGATCCTGCAGTGCCGGAGGGATCGTTCAGAGCCGCAGGGCGGGGCCGGGTGGATTTCTGTAGACCTTGCACTGTTGTTGAAGAGAGGGTTTAGGATTGACTAAAGATCGTCGCCTGGTTGCAGAGGGGAGGTGTGCGGTCGTGGAGTGCGCAATGCGCGCAGATGGCTCGGCGCCTGCCGCTGTGCTCTTGGACCAACTGCTGGACCAGACTTGGCCGGATCCTGAGTCATCTGAGTTCCCGGATGCTTGGCAGACGAAGCTCTATTACCGACTCATAAACGCGATAGAGCTGATTGCAGATGGATACGACCCTGAACCCCATGAGTTCAACTATCTGGGAGACGGGCTTTGGGAGTTCACCATTACCAACCTTAGGGTGACGTTCTACGACACGGATGGACGCGGCGAGCCGGACACGACTTGGTCAGGTGAGGACTCAGGCTGGGGTATCGGCAGGGTGGAGTACCGTTTACCCGACGACTTCGCTAGCTCCGGGGTGGTGCGCCTTGGTCACGTCTTCGCAAAGACGACGCAAAAGACAACCGACTACGACTTGAAGGTCGCACGTGCTGTACGAGAAGAGGACTTGGAACATGACCGACTTAACGGCTAGGCCCAGAACAGTGCGAGAAGTGGAAATGCGGCCAAAAGACAGGGCGATTGAGCGCGCCGCTGCGCGTGCAGTTAGCCGTGCGGGTGGGTTGCTGCATGAAGCCTTCCGCGCCAGTGGGATGACGCAGAAGGATTTGGCTACGATGCTGAATGTTTCGGAGGGGCGTGTGTCGCAGGTCCTAGGTGGGGACCAGAACATGTACGTGACCACGCTGGCCCGTTACTTGGGAGCAATGGGGTATCAGCTGGAGCTCAATGCTGAGGGGATCAGTGAGGGTGCGCGCCAGATCGGCGTGCGGCGAAGGCGTGGTGCTGCTAATGGTCCGGTTGGGGTTTATAGACACAACAACACGGCCCCCTTTGATGGTGCGAAAGCTGTAACGCTGGTACAGAGGGACACTGAGGAACCCAGACTGACGTACGGAGAGAGGGGCGACTTTCGGGCTGAATATGTGGGCGATGTGGATCCCGGGAGTAGCCAGCTGAAATTGAAAATGCCCTCTAGCTCGCAAGGCGCAAACGGCCGATGGCTCCGCCAAGTGGGAGGCTCAAAATGAGGTTGGCTATGGCAGTTCTGTGTGACGCCGTCAGCGTCCGCGAAGGGACCCTGGGGGTGTTAGGCGCCGGCCTGAATATCCTTTGGCGCGAAAAGTACCCGGCTCCTTTGATGATGGACCTTGCGCTCCTCTTGGAATTCGGTCCGGAAGAAGCGGGAATTGAGTTCGATCTTGACGTGACCATATTCCCAGCCGAGGACGAGGAAAGGTCGGAGCCTCTGTTTGAGGCCCAGGGGCAGGGGAGTGTCGACGGTGAGACGGTGACGACCAGCTATGTTCCGCTACCGCTGCAATTGGGGGCGGTGGAGATCCCGTCCGCTGGTGAGTACCGGCTGAGGATCGTGGTTTCAGAGCGCATTGATGTGGAGATACCCTTTTATGCTCACAAGGGGACTCCGGATAGTTTTGGCAGCTGAGACTGCGATCAATGGCTGGATGCCATCTTGGTGGCTCACCGTAAGGCACTGGGTCTGCGGCAGGCCGATGTGGCCAGGGCGATGGGAACACGTCAATCCGCTGTCTCAGCGATCGAGAGCTCCAGTGCGAATCCCTCGATCGCGCGCTTGCAGCGGTACGCCCGTGCCCTAGGGGAACGTCTTACGCTGGGTCTGCGCGCCGAGCCGCTAGGAGACGGATAGGGAGCTTCACGTTCGGGTTGGCGTCTCGATCTCAGGGACACCCA
>CAYFNQ010000095.1:0-2079 GCA_964344535.1 uncultured Actinomyces sp. | reverse complement strand
TGTAGTACTCATACTGCTTCCGGCGGGCGGCAATCTCAGCAGGCAACCCGGAAGAAAGGTCGTTGACCAGGGCGTCAAATTTGTCGAGCGTCGCCCCGATCGTTCGCTGACTTTCGACAGAGGGAACCGAAATGCGCAGTGTCTTCAACTTCTTGACCGATAGGCCTGGTTGGGCAGACTTGGTTTTGTACTGGTTCAAGTCCATGTGGGTGAGCAGATGGAACATCCACGCCATGTCGAGAGGAGTCTTCGGTGTGGCGACAACCGCATGCTCGGTTGCGTAGACCTTCCCGCTTGCCCGATGAACGTTGCCGCAAAGGGCACCCTGACGACCGACGAACAACGCCGGCTCATCGTGGCTGAAGCTCTCCACGTAGCCGCGCACCCCGTTGCCGCCGTAACACCTGTAAGGGGCCATTGCTGAGGGGGCACCGGAGATCTTTGAGGCGCGAATGTGCCTTCCCGCCGCCATCTTCAGGAGCTCTCCCAGCGGCATTTCTCTCGAATTGGGCACCTCCGCCGAGAGCAGCTCTGTGCGGTAGTGCTCATACTGCTTCCGACGGGCCTCTAGCTCCGCCTCTAGCTCCGCCTCTAGCTCCGCCTCTAGCTCGGTGAACTTGTCCAGGATCCTCACAATCTCCTGCTGGACCTCGATGGGGGGAACGGGGATCCTGATCTTGCCAAGCGATGCCGCAGAAATTCTGCGGACCTTGGCGCCCGTCAGAAAGCGCCCCTTCTGCTGCTGGAACAAGCTGCTATCAAAGAAATACGCCACGAACTTCGCATCCAATGAGTGCCGGTAAATGAGGGCATCACCGCTCACAGCCACGTTCTGGTCACCGACCCACGCCGTCGCTTTAGCCACCGCCTTATCGTCTTCGCTGGTCGTCACCAGAACCACGTCGCCGGGCTCTGCGTGCCTGAGTCGAGCGGCCAACTCATTCTCGATAAAGGAGATTGTCCTATCGCTCCAGATGCCGTAGTGAGTGTGCAACTGGCCGTAATGGATTGCCGGCACCCCCTCCGAGCGCAAATCGGCCTTCTCCATTCCGCTGCCTCTAACGAACTGGCCTACCCTACCCAACGGCAGGTAGGGCACCCCATCGGGGCATTGCTCCGCAATGAGTTCCTGGATGCGGCTCACTGGTCGCCCTCAAGGTCCGCAACGATTGCGTCGATCTCCGCGCGCAGCTCTGCTTGCCGGGCAACGATCTGGGCGATCTCCGCGTTGAGTTCGGTGATGTTGATTTCTTCGCGAAGATCCTCGGGCTCTACATAAGCGGATACCGACAGGTTGTAGTCGTTGTCCGCGATTTCCTGGTTCGGGATTACGGTGGCGAAGTAGTCGTCGTGCTCTCTTGCCTGGTAGGCATCCAGGATCTTGGTGCGGTCTTCCTCGGTCAGCTTGTTTTTATTGCCTTCGCGTTTGAACTGGGCTGATGCGTCAATGAACAGGACGTCGTTCGTCTTCTTAGACTTCTTCAGCACCATCACTGCGGTTCCAATGGTGGTTCCGAAGAAGAGGTCGGGAGGCAGCTGGATGATGGCTTCGACATAGTTATTGTCGATCAGGTACTTGCGGATCTTCTTTTCGGCTCCACCGCGGTAAAGGACTCCTGGGAAGGAAACAATTGCGGCAGTCCCGTCGACTGAAAGCGATGCGAGCATGTGCATGGTGAAAGCCAGGTCAGCCTTGGACTTCGGAGCCAGGACGCCGGCAGGTGAGAAACGGTCATCGTTGATTAGAAGCGGGTTCGCGTCACCTTCCCACTTCAAGGAGTAGGGCGGGTTAGAAACGATAGCTTCAAACGGCTCTTCGTCTCTATGAGCCGGGGCAATGAGAGTGTCACCGTGGGCGATATCGAACTTCTCAAAGTTGATGTCGTGAAGAAACATGTTGATGCGCGCCAGGTTGTAGGTGGTCAAGTTGATCTCTTGACCATAGAAACCTTGCCGCACGTTCTCTTCACCAAGAACTTTCGCGAACTGCAGCAGGAGCGATCCAGAACCCACGGCCGGGTCATAAACCTTATTGACCTGCGTTTTACCCAGGACGGTAATGCGGGCTAGGAGTTCGGA
>CAYFNQ010000094.1:0-2085 GCA_964344535.1 uncultured Actinomyces sp. | reverse complement strand
AAAAACGTTCGGCTGCTACTGGGCGGAGACCCGGACGACAGCCTGTGGACTCAATACGCGCAATACTGGGGTAGCCTCATGCGCGGAGATCTGGGTGTTTCAGTCACCAAATACCCCACTTCCGTTTCAACACTGATTGGTTCGGCACTGCCGTGGACCATTGGTTTGGTTGGAGCGGCGACAATTTTAGCTTTCGTCATTGGTGTTGGACTGGGAGCCTTTGCGGGCTGGAGGCGTGGCACTTGGGTCGACAACTTAGTCCCCGGTTCAACGCTGCTGCAGTCCCTGCCCTACTTCTGGGTGGCAATCCTCTTGTCGTACATGTTCTCTGTTGAGTGGAAGCTGCTCCCCGAATAGGTGGCTACGACGTCTTCACGTTCAACGGGCCGGAGTGGAGTTGGGCATTCGTAGGCTCCGTCCTAAAACACGCCATTCTCCCCGCGTTCACAATTGTCCTTTCCGCCTTTGGTGGTTGGCTGCTGGGAATGCGCAACATGATGGTGTCAACGCTTTCTGAGGACTACATAGTCACTGCTGAAGCAAAAGGCCTGCGTCCCAGGCGTGTTTTCGCCACCTACGCGACCCGTAACGCGATCCTGCCATCCATCGCCGGGTTTGGTGTTGCACTGGGCTTCGTGGTTGCCGGTTCGATCGTGATGGAGCAAGTGTTCACGTATCCGGGCATTGGAAAACTCATGATTACGGCTGTACAGGGTAACGACTACCCGCTGATGCAGGGCGTATTCCTAGTCATCACACTTGCCGTTTTGTCCGCGAACCTTCTGATGGACCTGGTGTATGGATTCGTTGACCCGAGAGTGAGGGCACGTGGCTAAGCGCGACGATTCACCTGAAAATCAGCTGCAAGACTCTTCACCACTGCCGGAGATCTCTGAGCAGTACTTTGAGGCAGACGAAATCGTCGCCGACGACACTGTCGCTTTCGACAAGGCCCACACGAACATAGAAGAGCCGCACGGAAAAGTCGGCAACGCCGACTGGGACCGCCAGCGGGTCGCTGGCATCGACGATGGCGCCAAACCAATCAACGAAGCGAAACTGGCTGCAGAAACCACGGTCAATCCGGCGGTGGCTGCAGGGGGCAAAGAAGCTCCGGGATCTCCAACCCGTAAGCGCCCTTCACAGTTCCTTCCGCCAATGACACCCAAGTTGGTAATCGGCTTGTTCTTGGTGGTGGGCATCATCCTGTTTGCACTGATCGCCCCGTACTTCACGCAGAATCCCAAGTTCTCTGGCTACCCGTCGTTTGAACGTCCAAGCGGTGAGCACTGGCTGGGCACCACAAAACTTGGTTACGACGTTTTCGCACAGTTGGCAGTTGGTGGTCGCGGTTCGCTGCAGGTGGGCCTGATAGCTGGGGCGATAGCCCTGTCGATGTCTCTCATTTTCGGAATCGTGTCCGGCTACTTGGGCGGGTTTGTGGATGAGGGATTGTCGCTAGTCACCAACGTCATGCTGGTCATCCCAGGGCTGCCCCTGATGATTGTTATCGCGTCTTACGCACAGCAACGCTCAATGCTTCTAGTGGCCCTAATCCTTGGTTTCACAGGGTGGGCGGGCGCTGCCGTTGTCCTTCGCTCCCAAGCGCGTTCTTTGCGAACCCGCGACTACGTGGCAGCTTCACGCGTCGCCGGTGAGGGCCCCATTCGGATCATCACCGTGGAGATCCTCCCGAACCTCCTGCCGCTTCTAGCCGCACAGTTTATTTCAGCGGTGGTGCTAGCGATCCTTGGTGAGGCGGGGTTGTCCTACCTAGGGCTGGGACCGAACGGCATTATTACTTGGGGAACCATGCTGAACGAAGCCCAAGTGGGTAACGCGTTGCAGGCGGGAGCCTGGTGGTGGTTCATCCCGCCGGGCCTCATGATCGCCCTATTCGGGTCGGGACTATCGCTAATCAACTTCTCGATTGACGAAATCATCAACCCGAAGCTCAAGTCCGTCCCGCTTGCCGCTAAGCGTGTCCGGGAAGCTAAGAAAGAAGCGCGTAAGGCGCGACGCGCAGCAAAGGCAGGTGCGTGACATGGTGGAAAAGTCCACTGACAACGATGCGCAGGACGTAGT
>CAYFNQ010000093.1:0-2086 GCA_964344535.1 uncultured Actinomyces sp. | reverse complement strand
CGGTCTCCAAGGTCCAGGCGGACGTTGGCAGCGTCTCACCTGTGGTCCGGTCAATCACCTGCCAGTAAAGGTCGCGGTCTGCGTCAGTGTCCGGAGTGAACTGCGCCTGCAGGTACCCGTCCATAACGTTGATTGACAGCGGCTCTTCACCGGTTGCGGTCACCGGTGTCGACATAAGGAATTGGCGCACACGCTGGTGGGGCACGCTGACCGCCCACTCCTCATCCCCACGGGAGGGGAAGTAAGTGGCATAAACCTTCGCGAAAGTGTCATCCACCCACTGGGGTAGCTCCGTGCCGTCGGAGTTGCGCACGGCATCGACTTGTAAGCGCTCCATCAACTCCATGATCTGCTGGTCGATTCCAGTTTCAATGGGAAGCGTTAAACGCCCGGCTGGCAGGGTTTCTTGCGATGGTTTTTGGGTCACGGTGGTCCTGTCTGTGGCGGGCGACACTTGCTTCGTAACAAGTCGGTGACAATACCGCAGATTATACGACAGCCCACGTGAGTCATCAGACCACCTGATATCTTTTTTGTGGATGCACTGCCGGCACTGTCGTTGCCGGGCGTTCAGAAAGGTGAACACAGAAATGACAAGACGATTTAGCTCTGGTCGTGTCGCAACCGGTGCCGCTGTTTTTGCAGCTGTTGCACTGAGCTTGGCCGCTTGCTCAAGCGGCGGGGACACCACTACCGAAGACAAGACCGACACCGACACCGGTGCCGAAACTGAGGTTGAAGAATCAACTGGCGAAGCCGTTGAAATCACCTATCTACACCGTCTCCCTGACGGCGACGGAATGACCAAGGTTGATGAGATCGTCGCTCGCTGGAACGACGAAAACCCAGACATCCAGGTCACCGCCACCAAGTTCGACGGCGCCGCGGGCGAAATGATCAAAAAGATGGAAACCGACATCAACGCTGGTGTTGGACCTTGCTTGGCCCAGCTTGGTTACGCAGAAGTACCGGAAATGTTCGTCAAGGGCATGACGGAAGACGTGACAGAGTTTGCTACCCAGTACGAAAGCAACTTCTCTGGCGCCTTCAACATGATGAAGGTTGGCGACACCATCGTTGGCCTACCTCAGGACACCGGCCCACTTGTTTACTACTACAACGAAGCTGCATTCGATGAGTTGGGTATTGACGTCCCAACCAACCTGGATGAGCTGAAGGAAAGCTCTGCCACAGCTGCCGCTGCCGGCAAGTACATCACGGCTTTCCAGCCTGACGAAGCCCAGTACTGGCTGTCCGCACAGTCAGCTGCCGCTGGTGGCTCCTGGTACAACGTTGTCAACGACGAATGGGTTGTTGACGCTGACTCTGACGCCTCCGCCACCGTTGCACAGCTCTGGCAGGACCTGATCGACAACGGCGACACCCTAGTGGTTGAGCGCTGGAGCGACGCATTTGGTAAGGCCCTGAACGACGGCGAACTGATCGGTCACATTGGTGCCGCTTGGGAAGCTCCCCTCCTGTCCGGTGACATGGAAGGCAGCGACAACGTCGGCAACTGGCGCGTAGCTGTTCTGCCGGACTTCGGTGCTGGCGCGATGACCGGCCCTGACGGTGGTTCCGGTGTTGCAGTCATGAAGGGCTGCGAATACCCAGAGCAGGCCATGGAATTCAACAACTGGTTCAACACACAGATCGACGACCTGGTAACCCAGGGTCTGGTTGTGGCTGCCAAGGGCACCATGACAACACCTGAGTCCCTGGCTGAGTTCTACGGTGGCCAGGATGTGTTTGAGGTTCTGGCACAGGCAAACGCTGACCTGTCAGCCGACTTCGCCTACATGCCGTTCTTCTCTGCTGTTGGCCCATCCATGCAGGAAGCTGCCGCAGCAGCAGGCTCCGGCTCCGGCACCGTTGCAGCTATCTTCGCAGCAGCTCAGGAAGCTTCTGTGAAGGCGCTGACCGACGGTAACCTCCCAGTCGCTGAGTAGTAGGACTGCAAACAGCTAACCTGATGGTTATCGACTAACGAAGAGGGGGGTGGAACTACGGTTTCGCCCCCCTCTTTCCATATTCTTTTGCGGCAGCGTCGCCGCCCCTAATCCAACTACCGAAGAGAGGGAGGACT
>CAYFNQ010000092.1:0-2290 GCA_964344535.1 uncultured Actinomyces sp. | reverse complement strand
TCTGGGGTGGTCCCAGTCTTTGAGCAGAGGAGGCCTGCGATGGTGTTCCAAGAGTCAGTGCCGGTAGAGGAAGTGGTGGCGGCGATCGTCGCGAGGCTACGTTCGGCTGGGTATATGGAGTCCACTATCCGGTTGCAGAGTCGGGAAGCGAAGCGGTTGGTGAGGTGGTGTCACGAGCACGGTGATGGGCAGTACACCGCGGAGTTGGGGGCACGATTCGCTGGGGCAGTGGTTAGTCCGCTGACTGGGGAGTTCAGCAAGCAGCGTTATCAGTCGTTCGGGAGGTTGAATCGGTTGGCTGATACGTACCTTGAGTTGGGCGCAGTAGAACTGAATATGATGAGCCGAACTGGCAGCCCTAAGTTCGTGCCGCAGAGCTCACAGTTGCGGGCCTTGTTAGAGAGTTGGGTCCAGGAACTTACCGATCGGCAATGCTCGGTTGGGTATCGACGTCAGAGTTGGGACATGGTTCGCCGGTTCCTTGTGTTTTCTGAGGGTCGCGGTCATGGCTCGTTGGATGAGATCACGGGTTCTGATGTGAGTGATTTCCTTGCCAAGATCGCGGCGACCTACCCGAAAGATGGTGGGAGGGCCGCTATCTCGGCGTTCCGTCCGTTCTTGAAGTACACGGGCCGCAGTTCTTGGGTTGCTGCGGGTTCAATGTTCCGCCTCCCACGCAAGCGGAGCATTTTGGAGCCGTTGACTGATTGGGAGATTACCGCGGTGTTGGATGAGTTAGCCAGCGGTAGGGTTACGGCCCGTGACCAGGCGATCGTTTTGTTGTCATTGACCAGCGGGTTGCGTGCCTGCGACATCGTGGGGTTGATGATCGAGGACATCGATTGGCGTGCCGAGGTGATCAACGTCATCCAGTCCAAGACCGGTAACCCGTTGAGTTTGCCGTTGTTGCCTGTGGTGGGTAACGCACTGACGGGGTACTTACTCAATGAGCGTCCTGTCACTGAGGATCGTCACGTGTTTGTTCGCACCAAGGCTCCGCATCACCGGTTCGCTGACCATGCGGCGATCTACAGCGTGATGAAGCGAGTATTTGTCGCCGCCGGGGTCACGCCGGGGCGTTGTGGAACCCTGCTGGCTCGTCATTCTGCGGCTTCGCGGATGCTTGCAGCAGGAACGCCTGCGCCAACGATTTCGGCTGTTCTTGGCCATGTGCGACCCGAATCGGTTGACCGCTACCTAGAAACGGACATTGAGAGCCTGCGCGCCTGTGTGTTGCCATTACCCAAGGTGGTGTGGTCATGAGCCGGGAATTCACCAGCGTACTAGCGAGCGATATGCGCGCGTTTATTGAGTTCAAACACGCTGCTGGTGTTGCGTTCGTTGGCGGGCAGTACTTGCTTGGCCGCTTAGATGCGTATTTGACGGCGACAGGCGCGCAGGGGCTGACGAAGGATGCGGTTGAAGGGTTCATCGCCGACTACGACGGTGACCGTGTGGGTGCTGACCGCTCCTACTTCTCCTACCTACGGGGCTTAGCGAAGTTCATGCGCATCCGGGGTTTGGAGGCGTACGAGTTAGATCCGGTATTCAACCGCAGCAAGCCCCGGCCACCGACCTACCTGCTGTCTTCGGCACAGATCAACAGGTTCTTCGCTATCGCCGCGAGTAATGTTCCTTATCCCGGTCCATGGAGATGGCAGGCGACCGCTTTTTTCGGGTTGATGTATGCCTGCGGTCTACGCACCGCAGAAGCCCGTAACCTGACTCGAGGCGCCGTGAACCTTGGTAAGGGATACCTTGATGTCCTAGATTCCAAGGGCCCCCGCTCACGGCGATTACCGCTGACCGATGAAGTTGTCACCGTGCTTCACGAATGTGACTTACGCACCAGTAAGTTTGCCCCCGACCGGACAACCTTCTTTGTTTCGGGCCGCGGGAACCGCGTAACAAACAACACACCAGTAGTGGTGTTCAAAAGGATCTGGGCGGCCGCCGACCTGCCGGTGCCGATGGTGAACCCAAAACCGATTCCGTACGCTTTCCGCCACCACTTCGCCTACGCCAACATTGAACGCTGGGCTGCATGCGGGATCGACCCGCTGACGATGCTGCCCTACCTAGCCCGCTACATGGGCCACGCGGACATCTCCTCAACCTACTACTATCTGGGCCTGTCCCCGGACTACGCCGCCACCTACGCAGCAACCGCCAACACCAGCCAGGCGCTGATCCCAGAGGTCAGTGATGACTAGGCGCGGCAAGGCAGGCGAGCCACAGTTCTGGCAATTCGCTCGCGACTGGCTACACAACTACTGCACCCGAACTCGCC
>CAYFNQ010000091.1:0-2293 GCA_964344535.1 uncultured Actinomyces sp. | reverse complement strand
CGGATCGGCAAGAGGCAATTTTGGAAGACCCCTACGTCCTTTTGGTTGAGGGCAAGATCTCTTCGATCAAGGATCTTCTGCCGCTGCTTGAAAAGGTCATGCAAACCTCCAAGCCGCTTTTGATTATTGCGGAGGATGTTGAGGGCGAAGCCCTTGCCACCTTGGTAGTGAACAAGATTCGTGGCATCTTCAAGTCCGTGGCCGTGAAGGCGCCTGGCTTTGGTGACCGTCGTAAGGCGATCCTGCAAGACATTGCGATCCTCACCGGCGCTCAGGTCATTTCCGAAACAGTTGGCCTGTCTTTGGAAACCGCTGACCTGGACACGCTTGGCACCGCACGCAGCGTTGTGGTCACCAAGGACGAAACCACCATTGTTGAAGGTGGGGGCGACAAGGAAGCACTGGAGGCTCGCATCCGTCAGATCCGTGGTGAGATTGAGAACTCCGATTCTGAATACGACAAGGAAAAGTTGAATGAGCGCCTAGCCAAGCTTGCTGGTGGCGTTGCCATCATCAAGTCGGGTGCCGCTACAGAAGTTGAGTTGAAAGAACGCAAGCACCGGATTGAAGATGCGATCCGTAACGCTAGGGCGGCTTCTGAAGAGGGCATCGTTGCCGGTGGTGGTGTCGCACTGATCGAAGCTGCTGCAAAGGCCATGGAAGACCTTGACCTAACCGGTGATGAAGCAACGGGTGCGGCCATTGTTCGTAAGGCTGTCAATGAGCCCCTGCGTCAGATTGCAGGCAACGCTGGTCTTGAAGGTGGCGTTGTCGTTGAACGCGTCGTCTCACTGCCAGACGGTGAAGGCTTGAACGTTCTGACCGGAGAGTACGGCCCACTGCTGGCTCAAGGCGTCGCTGACCCGGTGAAGGTGACGCGTTCTGCACTCCAGAATGCGGCATCCATTGCTGCAATGTTCCTGACAACTGAAGCGGTGATTGCTGACAAGCCTGAGCCTGCAGCTGCTGCTCCTGCAGGTGACGACATGGGCGGCATGTACTAAAGACCGTCTAACCGCAGCTAATAGCGAAAGTCTGGGGCGCCCCGCACGGGGCGCCCCACTCTTTTTAACTAGCGGGCACGTTCCTAGGAAGCGAACATTGCTGCGACACCACTTTCTGCTTCCGTGTAGGTTCCCGCAGCGTGGGAAAGTGCATTACTAACAGCATTTAGTGAGTCTTCAACTTGGAGTTGGGTGGCGTGCCATCTGGCAACTAGGGCTTGGAAGGAAGCTGAGGCTCCACCAACCCAACTGGTTTCCAAAGCGTTTAGTTGGGCCATCATCGCGGCAACTTGAGTTCTTATGTTCTGGGCGGTGTGGGCTGCGTTGGCTCCCGCCGCCACCAACTGTTGTGAGTCCACCTGATAGACAGACATGAGTCCCCTTTCGTAGAAGTGAACTACAGGATCTAGGACTCAGGGCCAAGGGGCTCTAAAGAAACTGCGGTCTGTGGATGACCGCTTTAGCTTGCAGAGGTGGGGAAGTTGTCGTATCTGAGACTCTCACCAGTGCGTCGGTGGACTAGTCCATAGCTGGTGGCGTCTGAGCAATTCGACGCCTTTCTCGACGCATTTCTTCTAGTGCGTCCGGCCCCTGCTCCAGAGTTGACCCAGATGATCGAACGTCAACTAGAGGCTCCGAGGGTTCCAACTTTGCCGGTTGACCGGTGACAGCTTCTGGGGCCTCTTCCGCGTTAATCCTGTTAGCCTGAGCAGCCTCCTCGCGGTCAGCCACAGCTTTTCTTGTTACTTTAAAGCTCACGACTTTTACTGTCTCCCGTTTTCTTTCCTGAGCAGGAACCTTGCTGGGCTGAGTTTTCCTTCTCTCCTGGCCGACTCCGCCTCAAGAATCTACCTGTCCGCAATAGTAGACCTCCTGTCGTCCGTGTCTTGACGGTGTCCTCGCAGTCCCGCACTGATCGGGACTAGGCTGTCGCCATAAACTAGGAGGGCCCGTGACGGATCCGCTATCACCAACGGGTGTTGTCTTCACCCCGGTTTCTACGAAACTCACCTACGTGCGCATTTTGGGGGCAACCGTGCAGGTGCTGCTGCCAGCTTTGGTGTTGGCAGGCTTTGGGATGACGGCGCCTTTGCTTTTCATTCCCGCAATCGCATTGGGTTTGATCTACCTGTGGTTGCTATGGCTACTTCCGCGCCAAGTGAGGGCGCTAAGCTACGCCACAACAGATTCTGATCTCCTGGTGCGTAGAGGAATCATGTGGCGACGGTTGGACGTTGTCCCGTTTGGGCGCATCCAGTTTGTTGACGTCCAAGAAGGGCCAGTGGCGC
>CAYFNQ010000090.1:0-2305 GCA_964344535.1 uncultured Actinomyces sp. | reverse complement strand
AAGAACACGGCTGCGAAAAGGTCACGAAGCGGTGTGAGGATGGAGCGGGCGCTCTCTGCGACCTGACCGGACAGGGCGATGCCGACTAGGAACGCACCTACAGCCATCGACACGTGCATCTCCTCTGCGAAGCCTGCAACCACAAGCACTAGACCTAGGGTTCCCAGGAGCAGCAGCTCATCATTGGGACTGAAGACTGCCTTGTTGATGACCTTCCCAAACCGTAGCGCGATGAACATGACCACGGCTACGGCAGCGACGGCCCCTGCGACAGAGATAATCCCCGCCTTGACGCCAAATCCGGCCAAGAGAGTGGTGAGCACCGGCAGGTAAACGGCCATCAGTAGGTCTTCGAAAACAAGGATTGAAAGGACTATGGGTGTCTCGCGGTTACCGATTCGGCCTAGATCACCCAGCACTTTTGCAGCGATGCCTGAAGAGGTTGCATAGGTGACGCCAGCCATCGCCATGATTCCGGCGGGAGGCCAGCCGAACATGATGGCGATAACTGCACCCGGGGTTGCGTTGAGTACGAAGTCTAAAAGCCCCGACTTGTAGTGAGTTTTCAGGTTCGTAACAAGCTCTTGGGCCGAATACTCAAGACCCAGAAGGAACAGCAGAAGGATTACGCCTATCTGTGCCCCAATTTCAATGAACTCATCCTCTGCACCAGACAGCGGGATTACTCCACCAACACCGAAAAGCAGACCACCCAGCAGATAGAGAGGGATGGGCGACAGCCCTACAAGACTTGCCAGACGCCCAAGGATACCCAGCCCCAGAATGATTCCCCCCAACTCAAGGAGGGTTCTGGCCATGTCGACTTCTTCCACGTCAGGTTCCGTTCACAATCCGGCGAGTCTTTCCCAAGGCTTCTTCGCTCCCAATCACGACCAACACGTCCCCGGGCATGAGCTCAAAGTCCGGCATTGGCGAGACATCCACCAGCTGATTTCGCCAAATGGCAACAACCGAAGCACCCGTCTTGCGGCGGATGTCCGCGTCCCCCAGCTGAACCCCAGCAAGGGGAGAGCCGGGTTCAATCTTCATTTTCTCAGTGTCAAGGCCGTCGATTTGCTCAGTGATGTGGGACAGGCGTTGAATGACGCGTCGCGTTGCAAGGTATTCCGCCAAGACATCGGCTTCGCCCTCGCTCAAACGGATCGATTCCGAAACAGAGTCAGGATCTCCGTCCTTGTACACCAGCAGGTCTCTGTGACCCGCGCGGTGGGAGATTACACCCACCCGCCGCCCACTGGAGGTGAGGAAGTCGTTGCGCATCCCGATGCCGGGCAGCTCCTCCTCATCGATATACATTCCATCGCGGTGTGGCATCAGATCTCCCAACATTCATTGCAGTTGTTCGCGTGGAGGCGCTCAGTGAGCGCCGATTGCTGCCATTGTCCCAAATTCGCTGGCCGTTGTCTGGCCTCATGGGGCGTTATGTGGATAGCAAAGCCTCAACCACGGCCGCAGCGGCGTTCCCATCTCCGTACGGAGCGGCGTTCGTGGGTGCGGGTGCTTCCCGGGTAGCGGCAGCCGTGAGCTCTGGCCCCGGCTCCACCAGCTGGTTCCACCCCAGTTCCACGGTTTCCACCCATTCGGTTTCTGGGCGAACGGTCGTGCAGGGGACCCGGAGGAGAAATGCTTCTTTCTGGAGACCACCTGAGTCCGTGATGACGCCGCGAGAGTTTAGAACTGCGGAGATCAGATCGGGGTAGGGCAGCGACGCGTGGGTGGTCAGGTTGCCCCTATCAAGGTTTATCCCGTGCTCTTCTGCTTTTGCCACCAGTCGAGGGTGCGCTAGTAGGACCACCGGGTGGTTGACTTCTGAAAGGGAGTCGACGATTGCTTGGAGGCGGACCGGGTCATCCGTGTTCTCCGCACGGTGAATGGTCGCCACCGAAAACTCTTTGGGCTCCAACTTCAGCTCCTCAACTAAGGCGCTGGAAGAGTCTTGGACCTTGTCCCGCACTTCGTAGAGCACGTCCGTCATCACGTCTCCCGTGACAACGACGCCGTCAACGATGCCCTCATTTTCTAGGTGTTGCCTCCCAACTTCTGTAGGGGTGAGCAGCAGGTCGGATGCGTGGTCGGTCAGGACCCGGTTGTGCTCTTCTGGCATCCGGCGATTGAAGGAGCGCAGTCCCGCTTCTAGGTGCGCTAGAGGGATGTGCATTTTGGCTGCGCAGACGGCCGCCGCGAGAGTGGAGTTCGTGTCGCCGTAAACCAGCACCCAGTTTGGTTCGTATTTTTCAAACACGTCGTCAAGAGCGGACATCATCGCCCCTGTTTGTTTGCCGTG
>CAYFNQ010000089.1:0-2325 GCA_964344535.1 uncultured Actinomyces sp. | reverse complement strand
TCACCGCTCGCTTTTCACTCCTCGCTTGTCCCACACCCTTATTGCAACTCATTCGCAGTAAGACTAGGTTAGGACTACGCGGGGGACGAACGTCCCCAAGTGATGGGAGGGGCAAGATGGTCAAGCTCTTGAAGCTGCTGGGTTTGCTGGGTATCAGCGCACTGCTGGTTGGCGCTTGTTCTAGCTCTCCTAGTGGGGACGGCACCGCGGAGGCGGGGGACTTCCCGCAAGTCGTTGTTGCCGCTTACCCGCTGGAGTTTTTAGCCGAAGCTGTGGGCGGGGACCGGGTGGTCGTGGAGAACGTGGCGGCAAGTGCCGGCGACGCACACCACCTGGAACTTTCCCCAGCCCAGGTTGCCCGGGTGGGGCAAGCAGACTTGGCGCCCTACATTTCGGGGGGTTTTCAGCCCGCGATGGAGGACGCTATAGCGGTGACTGGGAGTAATGGTCACGATGTTTTGCTAGCAGTGGATCCTGCGGACCTTATTCCCGGTGACCCTCATATCTGGTTGAACCCGCTTGTGGCTGCAGACATGGCGGACGCGTTGGCATCAGCGCTCAGCGAAGCCAGCCCCGAAAACTCTGACTACTACCAGGCAAACGCCCAGGAATTGCGCGGGGCTCTCCAGGAAGTGGATGAGCAATATGCGCAGGCGTTGGCGGGTTGCGGGGGCGAAACACTGCTCACCTCACACGAAGCCTTTGGATATTTGGCGCAGCGTTACGGGCTTGAGCAAGAAGGGGTCCTAGGGTTGGACCCGGATGCTGAGCCTTCACCGCGCCGCATTAACGAAGTTGCCACCCTAATTGACGACCGGGGAATCACCACTTTGTTCATTGAACCAAGAGGGACCCACGCCGACGGAGATCATGAACACGACACCCAACTGAGCACAACCCTTGGTGTTCAGGGGATTGAACTGGATCCTCTAGAGGTTCAGAACAATGGGGAACTTGATTTCCTTGCTGTCTTGGAACGCAACCTTGACGCTCTCAAACAAGGGTTAGCCTGCGCTTCAAAATAGGGCTTCGCTACACTGCCTACAACTAGGCAGGGAGACGCTATGGGTTCTTTAGGGACAAGGCAGGGTTGGGCCCAGTGGGCGCAAGAACGCGACGAAGCACTGAAGGACCCGTATGGCTGGCTTAGCCTTACTGAACTGAAGTGGCTGTCGGAGATCCCAGAGCCGCTAGACACTTTCTCAGGCCTGTGGTCAACAAAAGACGGAGACGTTCTATTTGAGCCCCAGCTAGGTCAACCAACAGTCTTCCTAGGTGATGAAGAGGTCACCGAAGCCGTGACCATCCCCGTCGTTAAGGGAGAGTCGAACCGTCAGCTGCGTGATGAGTGGGGACGTGAAGTTGAGGTTATCTACCGTTTCTGGGGTCCCGCTGTTCGCGTTCGTGACCCCAAGTCCCGAAGGCTCCAAGAGTTTGCCGGTATCGAGCGGTTCGACTTTGACCCATCCTGGGTTCTTCGGGGACGAATCATTCGCTACGACAAACCACGCGAGGAAGTCGTTGGTTCGGCTGTCCCAGAAGGCGTACAAACCCTTTCAGTTTGGGGCGAAGCGGAAGTGGTTCTACCCGACCAATCCGTTGCGCGCTTGGGTTTGACGGGCAGCCCTGATGACGCAAGCGTCATGTTCTTTGACGAAACAAACGACGAAAGCACGCCCGGGTGGAGAGTGGCGGAAGCTGTTGTCGATGGGGACAGCGTCATCGTTGACCTGAATCGGTCCCAGATCTTCCCTGCGCACTTGTCCCCTCATGGCACCTGCCCGAAGCCGCCGGAATCGAACAGGATCCCACTGCGCGTGGAGGCGGGAGAAAAGTTGTTTGATGGAAAGGAGACTCAGTGACGTATCGGATTCTGACGGTCTGCACTGGAAACATCTGCCGATCACCAATGGCGGAGGTGGTCTTGCAGCAAAAGCTGACCGACGCCGGCTTAGACGTGGAGGTGGATTCGGCGGCTGTGACTCCTTACGAGGTTGGTAACCCGATCGACTATCGCGCAGTGGACGTCATGGAAGAAGCAGGTTACGACGTCCCACACCGGGCAGCCCGCAAGGTGACTGAAGCGGATTTTGAGGACTACGACCTGATCTTGCCCATGACCCGCTCCCACGCACGTGACTTAGAAGAGTTCCGCCGCGCTTGGGGGAAGCAGGGCACCGACGCCCAAATAGAGCTTTTTGGAACTTTCACACCGAAGTTCCAGGCCGGAGAAACCGTTGACGTTGATGTGCCGGACCCCTGGTATGGGAACCGCGATGACTTCGTCGAAACGCTGGCAACCATTGAAGCTGCACTGCCCGCCAT
>CAYFNQ010000088.1:0-2425 GCA_964344535.1 uncultured Actinomyces sp. | reverse complement strand
AGGCAATTTGTTCGCTGAAGGGTGAGGCGCCGGCGAGGGCAACGGCGCGGGCGAGCGTGGGGGCGACGGTGCGGACGAGCGTCAGGCGAGAGCCCGACCAGGTCTGGCTGCGGCTCGTGGTGTGTGGTCCGCGGTTCTTTTCACGTGTGGCCGGCGGTGTGCGGCTCGTGGTGTGTGGTCCGCGGCCCGTGGTGTGTGCTTCACGGTGTCTGACTCGCGGTGCGCAGTTCTTTTCACGTGCGCGAACTGCACACGTGGCACGGATTTTGCTAGCGAGCCAGATCTTGGTAGTCCGGGTGTCGCTCCAGCCAAGCAGCGACGAACGGGCAGTCCGGCTCCACTTTCACGCCCTCTTGGCGCGCCCAGTCCAGGCCCGCTTTCACCAGCGCGCCGCCAATCCCGCGGCCGCCGAACGCAGGGTCAACTTCGGTTGCCACGAACGCAGCGGTGCCGCCGTCGAGGACGTATCGAAGGACTCCGACGATCTGGCCATCTAGGAGGGCTTCGAACTCACTGTTGGCTGGGGACTGCTGGATCTCGAGCTCACTCATTGCCCCATTGAACCACGCGTCCAAGGTGGGTTGGCGCCAGGCGTGATTGCGTGCCCGGGGATGGTGGGTGCGTGTCTGGCCGGTGGTGGCTGCCTGTTCGCGGGTGGCTCCGTGCCCGGTGCGTCGGTGCCCCGCGGCTGTGTGTCCGGCGCGGCGGTGTCCGGCGGGTTGAGCAGGGCGGCTATCTCCTCCGGAGGTTTTCACGTGCGAGGCGGGTGGTCCGCAGCCAACAGCCCTTGTCGCGCGCTGGTGCTCAGGCAATTGTTTCACGTGGAACATTCCGGGGTTGGGCGAGCGTTTCGCCGTCCTATGGGCCCAGAACATGGTCTAAGGGCATTTGCCCGGACCCGCGGGTCGGGGCGCGCCGCGGACGACCGCGTCTGTGGTGCCAGTGTTGCGGGTCGGGGCCATGGATGACCACGTGGGACCCACGCGCGCTGACCCAGGCCGAGTGTCGGGACCTGTGGATGACCACGTGGGCCGATTCGAACTGGGGGCGCCCACGTGAAAGGAAGCGCGGGGAGGGTCCACTTCGGGGCCGCCCACGTGAAAAAAGCGCGCAGGGTACCCGCCCCTGGCCCGGCGTTTTCAGCCGAACGTCGCGGCCAGCGCCTGATCCAGGTCGGCAATTATGTCGTCAACGTCCTCGAGTCCAACTGAAAAGCGGAAGAAGCCGCGGTGGAACTTCTCCGGGTACAGGTACTGGCGCTCATCGTTTTCCCCCAGAAAGACAATGAGGCTCTCATCGTGTCCAAGCGACACCGCGTTAGTGATCACGCGCAGTTCAGATACAAAGCGGTTGTGGTCCTCGTGGCTGCCCTCCAGGCCGAAGGCCATCACTCCCCCGTAGCCGTGCACCATCTGTTTCTTCGCAACTGCATGGCCAGGATCTCCCGGCAGGCCCGGGTACGCGACGAACCGCACGGCTGGATGCTGGCTCAAGTACTCGGCAATCCTCATTGCGGACTCGTTGTGCTGGTGCATGCGGAGGGGAAGCGTGGAGACACCGCGCATGATGAGCCAGGCATTGAACGGGCTGATGGCGCCGCCGAGGTTGACTAGGGCCTGCTCGCGCAACTGACGGATCAGCGCTGTGCTCCCGAGGACTGCGCCCCCCAGCGCATCCCCATGCCCGTTTATGTACTTCGTCAAACTCTCTACCACCAGGTCAGCGCCTAGTTCAAGGGGACGTTGGCAGTAGGGGGACGCGAATGTGTTGTCCACCGACAGCAGCGCGCCGGCATCGTGAGCGAGCTGGGCGATAGCGCGTATGTCATCGACGCTCAGGGTCGGGTTGGCGGGTGTTTCGATGTGGACGAGCCGCGTGTTCGGGCAGATCGCGGCCTTCACAGCCTCCAGATCGGTGCAGTCGACCAGTGTTGATTGACATCGAACTTGTCTGGGAATAGCTCGTTGATAAGCCGATATGCAGCGATATAGGTGACGTTGGACATGACCACGTGCCCGCCGCTTTTAAGCAGGGAAAAGAACATCGCAGACAGGCCGGCTACGCCGCTGGCAAGGACCACGCAGTCCTCGGCCCCATGGAGGGAAGCAAGCTTCTCTTCCAGGTAATGCTGGTTGGCGCCGCCGTTGCGCGTGTAAAGGTTCCCCTCGGAGGAACTCCAGTTCATTTCCGTGGGGTCATAGGGAAGTTGGTAGCTGTTCGCCATGGTGATCGGTCGTCGGATCGCCCCGGTTTCCCCATCCACACCCTGGCCGGCGTGCACGGCTCTTGTAGCAAAGCCGAAACTGTCTTCGAAGTGCTGTTTCTCCGCGCCTCTAGGTTAGGGTTCGCTTAGCTGCGGTCTCAAGGGTGCCCGCTAGGCGGTTGCGGCGCCCGCGCTTGCGGTTGGCCTCTGTCGACGTGGGGT
>CAYFNQ010000087.1:0-2623 GCA_964344535.1 uncultured Actinomyces sp. | reverse complement strand
ATACATGAGTGTCTTAGGTTATTGAGGAAATTGTGTACCTTTGCAAAGGTGTAACAATCCAAGAAAATCAAAGCCACTTTTGTGTCGGAAAGAGAATAGAACAAGATGAATAAAATACTCCTGTTTTTGAGTGTGTGCCTTTGCTTCCTGTCAGCTCGTGCGGTTGATTTGAAGCAATGTCGTGTGGTTGTGGCTCATGACGATGCGGCTTTGGTGAAAAAGATTGCCCACGTGTTTGCAGAAGATGTGGAGCGGGTGACAGGTGTGAAGCCTGCTGTGGGCAACCAAGTGGGCAGTGGTCCTGTGGTGGTGATTGCCACAGTGCCTTGTCTTTCCAGTCTTGGGGGTGCTGACAAGGTGAATGCTGGCGAGATAGCAGGAGATTGGGAACGCTATAAGATTGTGACAAAGGGAAATCTTCTGATAGTGGTGGGAAGTGATGCAAGAGGTGCTGCCTATGGTGCTCTCCATGTGAGCGAGGCAATAGGTGTGAGTCCCTGGTATTGGTTTGCAGATGTTCCTGTGGTCAAAAAGACTGCTTTGAACTATAAGGAGAATTATACATCCAAGACCCCTTCGGTCAAGTATCGTGGTATTTTCATTAATGATGAGGACTGGGGCTTGAAGACATGGTCGGCTCGCAACTTTGAGAAGGAACTGAATGATATTGGTCTTAAGACCTACGACAAGGTGTGTGAGTTGCTTCTCCGTTTGAAGGGCAACATGTTGGCTCCAGCCATGCACTCTTGCACAGGGGCTTTCTACAGCCATCCCGAGAGTCAGGTGAAGGCTGCGGAGTGGGGCATCATGATTACAACCAGCCACTGCGAGCCTATGTTGGTGAACAATGCCGCCATATCGGAGTGGGACACAGCGAAGGATGGCGAGTGGAACTATGTGACCAACAGGGAGAAGATATGGAATAAGTTTGACAGCAGAATCAAGGAGACTGCTCAATATGATAATATATATACCACAGGTATGCGTGGCTTGCACGATGAGGCCATGAAGGGCTCTCTGGACAATCAGGTGAGGGCACGCACGCTGGAGCAGGTGATAGCCGACCAGCGTCAGATTCTGGAAAATTATAAGGGGAAGGCTGCTGCTGATATTCCACAGATTTTTGTTCCTTATAAGGAGGCGCTTGACATCTATGATGCAGGTCTTCGTGTGCCTGATGACATCACAATCATTTGGCCTGATGACAACTATGGCTATATGAAGCGTGTGACCAACGAGGCAGAGCGTCAGCGCAAAGGAGGAACAGGTGTGTATTATCATTTGAGTTATCTGGGTGCTCCTCATGATTATTTGTGGCTTGCCACCACATCGCCCATGTTGATGTATGAAGAGTTGAAGAAGTCATACGACTCAGGTGCAGACCGTTATTGGCTTCTCAATGTGGGCGACATCAAGCCTATGGAGATAGAGATGCAACAGTTCTTCGACATGGCCTGGGACTTCTCAGCGTTCTCTTATGAGAATGTGAACAGTTATCAGCCTCGGTGGTTGGCTCGTGTGTATGGCAAGAAATATCTGAAGGATTTCCAATGGATTTTGAATCATTACTATCGGTTGGCTTGGCAGAGAAAGCCTGAGTATATGGGATATGAGCATGAGTGGGACAGCGAGGAGAACAACCAGCTTCATGATTCAGATTTCTCTTTCAATCCTACTCCTGATGCCAATGGAGTGGTGAAACCTTCTGCCCAGCAGCGATTGGATGATTATAAGGCCATAGCAGATAGGGTTGATGCTATCTACAATAGCCTGCCAGCCGACTTGAAGCCTGCTTTCTTTGAGATGTTGGCATACTCGGTGAAGGGCGCACATCAGATGAATGTGAAGTTCCTGATGGCTCAGAAAAATCACGAAACAGGAAGTCTGGAGGCTGCTCGGATGGCTGTTGCCGCCCATGACAGCATTCATGCTTTGACACAACAATACAATACACAGCTCAATGGCAAGTGGAATCAGATGATGTCGGAAGTTCCTCCGGGCTTCTGCGCAAAGTATCCCTTGATGCCAAGGCTGGTGAATGCTCCTACCACGGAGTTTGCATTGCCCAAGAGTCAAGACCGAGTGGAGTTTGCCAACAAGGTTGATCTTTCTAAGGTCAAGGCTCAAGCTCCTTTCCGTCTATTGGAAGGTATAGGCACAGATTGGGTGGCTATCCAGTTGGGTGAACCTTTGGATGAGGTGCAAAACCCATCGAGCCTGTCTTCACAACATGTGAATGTGGCTTTCGATGCAGATGTGCAGGGCGACTCCATCACCTTGTGCATCTCTGCAGTGCCTTTCTGGCCTGTGAACTACGGCCGTAGCAACCGCTTTGGTGTGAGTGTGGACGGTGGAGAACCAGTTGTGTGTGAGAACAAGTTCAAGGAGTATGAGTTCAGTTGGAAACAGCAAGTGCTGGGAAACCGCAAGGACTTTGTGGTCACACTACCCATTGATAAGAAGAGAAAGAGTCATCAACTCTCCTTCATCATTGGTGATCCAGGCCTGATGGTACAGAAGGTCACTTACAAGTAGTCTGAGGTCTTATTGATGTCCCAATCCAGTTTTCTATGATGCCCTAAGTCGGCTGTCTGTGAAGAAAAAGGTCGGTCATCTGTGAAGA
>CAYFNQ010000086.1:0-2695 GCA_964344535.1 uncultured Actinomyces sp. | reverse complement strand
GGCTGCTGGGCCGGGTCAACCGCCTCCTAGCCGCCGGTTACGCCAAGCACGTGCGCACCAGACACGTGAAGAGCCTGCCCCAAGGTGACAGCGACGTCGTCATCCACTCCCTACAACCAGTCTCAGATGACTTCGACGCCCGCTTCAGTGCCACTGGCCGCCATTACCAATACCTCATTGTCGACACCCCCGCTAACCGCGATCCGCTGGCTAGGGCGGATAGGTGGTGGGCCCCTAGGCCCCTTGACCACCTCGCAATGCAAGAGGCGGCCGCAAAGCTGTTAGGAACCCACGACTTCCTGTCCTTTTGCAAACCGCGCGACGGGGCCACCACCATCCGCACGCTGCGCCAACTAGACGTGTCCCGCGACGCCACCGGGACCATCACCATCAACGTGAACGCCGACGCGTTTTGCCACTCCATGGTCCGCGCCTTAGTCGGGGCGTTGGTGGAGGTTGGCAGCGGCCGTCAAGACCCTGCATGGGTCAAAACCTTGGTCGAAGACCCCAGCCGCGACCACGGCGTTCCTGTTGCCCCCGCCCACGGGCTTTCCCTAGTTAGCGTCACCTACCCGCCACCGGAGCAGTGGGCGCAAGCAGCCAGCGAAGCAAGGCGTGTCCGCACCAGCGACGAGGTGGATGAAAAACCGTGAGTATTCGCGCACATTTTGCCGGGCACTTTGGCCACTGATCACCCGGATCGGTAGGCTGTCATTCGTTGTGCGTGAGCGCTGCTAACTCACTCCCACTCGTTGGCTGCGCACCCCCACCCGTTGGGGCATCCGCACAGCAGCGACTTTACCGCGAACGAAGTAGCTGTCGCCCGCACGACGGCTGCGTAGTTCATAACTGAAAGAATTGAAGGCTAACAAGTGCGCACCTACTCACCGAAGCAAGGCGACGCTGACAAGAAGTGGTACGTCGTTGACGCAAACGACGTCGTTCTTGGCCGCCTGTCGGCTCAGGTTGCCGCCCTATTGCGCGGCAAGCACAAACCGACTTTTGCCCCACACATGGACATGGGCGACAACGTCATTGTCATCAACGCAGACAAGGTTGTCCTGACAGGGAAGAAACTGGACCAGAAAATGGCTTACCGCCACTCAGGTTTCCCAGGTGGTTTGCGTTCAGTGCCATACCGCACGCTCATGGAACGCAACCCTGAAAGGGCAGTCCAAAAGGCAATTGTTGGAATGCTCCCCCACAACAAGCTGGGACGTGCCCAGGCTAAAAAGCTGCACGTTTACGCCGGCCCTGACCACCCGCACGCGGCCCAAAAGCCGGAAGTTTACGAGCTGAAGCAGGTCGCCCAGTAACGCGGGCATCCTTTTCATTTTAGGAGAATCGTGGCTGAGACCACCGAAGTTTTGGAACTGGAAGAAGAAGTTGTTCCCAGCTCCTACACATCAGAAACTGAAACTAAAGCACCAGGTGCGGGCGAATCCATCATTGCGCCTGGTCACGGACTGGGCCGCCGCAAGCGCGCCATTGCCCGTGTGCGCCTAGTCCCGGGAACCGGACAGTGGAAGGTGAATGGCCGTTCACTTGAGGAGTACTTCCCGAACAAGCTGCACCAGCAGGCTGTGAATGCACCGCTGGCTCTTCTAGACCTTGAGGGACGTTTCGACGTCATCGCCATTGTTGAAGGTGGCGGCCCTTCCGGTCAGGCTGGAGCTTTGCGTCTTGGTGTGGCTAGGGCCCTGAACGAAATTGATCGTGACGCGAACCGCCCGGCCTTGAAGAAGGCGGGCTTCTTGACCCGTGACGCTCGCGCCGTTGAGCGTAAGAAGGCTGGTCTGAAGAAGGCGCGTAAGGCACCCCAGTACTCGAAGCGCTAAACGCTCAGAGCTGGTTTTGGAAAACCCCTGGCAGTTCCCAAAAGGATTCTGCCGGGGGTTTTTGCTTGCCACTAACGGGGCCACTAACTGGGGCCCACTAACGGGGCCGGGACACTATAGGCTGAGCGCCAAGGGGGCATTGTGAGCAGACTCTTTGGGACCGACGGCGTTAGAGGTTTAGCGAACCGCGACATTACCGCCGACTTGGCGTTGAAGCTCGGTGAGGCGGCGGCCCGGCGTATTGGGCCGACGTTGGAGACGGGGCGGCGTAAGCCTCGCGCCATCATTGGCCGCGACACCCGCGTGTCCGGGGAGTTCCTGGACCACGCCATTGCAGCTGGGCTGGCTGCCTCCGGTGTGGATGCGATCCGTATCGGGGTGGTGCCGACCCCTACCGTGGCGTACTTGTGTGCGACCGAGGACGCCGTTGATTTCGGCGTCATGATTTCCGCCAGCCACAACCCGATGCCCGACAACGGGATCAAGTTTTTTGCCCACGGTGGGTTCAAGCTGGATGACCAGATCGAGGATGAGATCCAAGAGCTCATTGGCGCGGAGTGGGAAAGGCCTATTGCCGACCGGGTGGGGGAGGTCTCCTACAACGACACCGTCGCCCAACAGTCCTATATCGATCACGTTGTTGACGTCTGTGGCGTGGATTTGAAGGGACTACGGATCGCTGTTGACTGTGCGAACGGAGCTGCTTCCCACTTGGGGCCGGAAGCTTTGCGGGCAGCAGGAGCAGACGTTGTCGTGATCAATGCTTTCCCTGACGGGCGCAACATTAATGACGAGTGCGGCTCCACCCACCCCCAGCAACTCCAAGCCGTGACCGTGGCATCGGGCGCGAACTTTGG
>CAYFNQ010000085.1:0-2699 GCA_964344535.1 uncultured Actinomyces sp. | reverse complement strand
ACCCCATGCATAAAGACCACCACAAGCACTCTTCCACGCAGAAGTACGCTTCCCAAAAGCCCGTGATCCTCCTTTTGTTTGGCGGTCAAAGCGGTGAGCACCAAATCAGCTGTGCGACCGCCGCGGGCGTGCTTCGCGCCATCGACACCAACCGTTGGGATGTTGTCACTGTGGGGATCACCCCGGAAGGCCATTGGGTGCCACTGCCCGCAACCCCGGAAGAGTACGACCTGGGTCAGGATCAGGGCTACACGGTGAAAGCGGGTAAGCACCGCGTCGCACTTTCACCCGGTTCCCCCCATTTGCTCGAATTCGAAGTTGACGAAGACGGTGAAGTGGTCCCCGGCTCCATGCTGGAGGGTCAAAAAGTGGACGTTGCCTTCCCTTTACTGCACGGGCCGTATGGGGAGGACGGAACCATCCAGGGTCTCTTAGAACTTTCCAACGTGCGCTACGTGGGTTGCGGTGTAGCTGCTTCAGCGGTCTGTCAAGACAAAGCCCTCACGAAGACGGTCTTGGCTGCGGCCGGCATAGAGGTGGGGGAGTGGTTCGCATTCGCCGGCAGAGATTGGCAGCGGCACCGCGGTGAGCTTGAAAGTGCAGCACGCGACTTAGGTTTCCCGGTTTTCGTCAAGCCGTGTCGGGCAGGTTCCTCACTGGGTGTCGCTAAGGCTGACGACCAGCACTCTTTCGAACTGGCCGTTGACAGCGCTTTGCTGCATGACTCCAGGATCATTGTCGAAAAGGCTGCATCGGGACGCGAAATTGAATGCGGAGTCCTAGTCGACCGCCACGGCACCATTCACACTTCAGAACTTGGTGAGATCCGAGTCAAAACAGACACGTTTTACGACTACAAGACCAAGTACTTTGCCCAGGATGACGTGGAACTGGTTTGCCCCGCCAACCTGGACATGCAGGTCTCAGACCGGATTAGGGAAGTTGCGAAACGAGCCTTCGAAGCAGTGCAGGGTGAGGGCTTGTCCCGCGTTGACTTCTTCTACGACGACAAGACCGACCGCCTGATCTTGAATGAGATCAACACAATGCCCGGTTTCACGCCCTATTCCATGTATCCGACCATGTTCCGTGAAGCTGGCTTGGGCTATGTCGAACTGGTGCGGATCCTGTTGGATGAGGCAGCATTTAGGCCCGTTGGGTTGCGCTAGCGGGGTAACGTGGGGGCATGAGTAAGCCCAGAGTTACGCTAGCCACCGCTGCCACCATGCCCCACCTTTATGCGGATGAGTCCGGGCTCCCGGACGCTCTAGCTGACCGCGGTATGGACCCGCGGATCCGCGTTTGGAACGACCCGGACGTGGACTGGGATGGTGCGGGGATCACTGTTGTTCGCTCCGTGATCGACTACGCGGATGACCGGCATAAGTTCCTTGACTGGGCCCGCAACGTTCCCCGCCTGCTCAACAGCTTCGATGTGTTGGACTGGAACTCCGACAAACACTACTTGCAGGAACTAGCCAAACGCGGCCTCCCCACCATTGACACCACGTGGCTGAGCGCTGACAAGAAGTACACGAAACAGCAGGTTCATGCCCGCTTCCCAGCGTTTGGTGACTTTGTTCTAAAGCCGACGGTGTCCTCGGGTGTGCGCGACATTGGGCGCTACAGCTCTGAGAAGATTCCTTCCCGCCAGTTTGCGATCAGCCACGCCATGGACCTTTTGCACGACGACCGCGACGTCATGATTCAGCGCTACCGGGAAGAGGTTGATGTTCACGGGGAAATGTCGCTGATTTTCCTGAACGGCTTGCTGTCACACGCGGTAAAGAAGGAGCCGCTTCTGCGCCCCGCCCAGGTTACGGATGAGGAGATCATCGAATCTGACGTGACCGCCATTGAGGTGACACCCGAACAGTTGGCGTGGGGTGAACAAATCCGTAAAGCCGTCCACGAATACGTGCGTGACAGGATCGGCCGCGACGACCAATTCTTGTTCAACCGTGTCGACATTGTTCCGGACGGCCTGGGTTCCTTCGTGGTGATGGAAGTGGCACTGGTCGACGCAGACTTGTACCTGACCTCAACACCTGAGGCCTTGGACAACTTTGCGGACGCGATCTCTGTTCGCGCCTTCTGGTGACGGGACAGGTGGAACCCGAACCGGCCGTCACTGATGAGGAATTTGAAGAGATGGTGGAAGACGCCATCGCCTCCATCCCCGGGCACCTAGCTGAGGCAGTGGAGAACTGCGCCTTCATCATTGAAAAGCAGGCACCGAACAACCGCCGGGGCCTACTGGGCTTGTACCACGGCCAACCGCTGACCGAACGCGGCCAGTACTACGGTGCCTTGCCGGACACGATCACCATCTACCAGGACAACCTGATGCGCCTTTTCCCTGGGCGCGAAGAACTACGCCACCAAGTCCACAAAACAGTCGTGCACGAAATCGGGCACTACTTTGGTTTTGACGACGATGAGCTGCACGAACTGGGGTGGGCGTAGGGGCGTTTGTGTCCAGTGCCTCTACCCCAAGTTTCGCAACGCCAAAGTGGGCTGCTAGTATCTATTACTGCTGCACAGCCACAAGCGGTGCGGCGATGGTGGCTATAGCTCAGTTGGTAGAGCCCCGGCTTGTGGTGCCGGTTGTCGCGGGTTCGAGTCCCGTTAGCCACCCCAAGCGGGCCAGGTGCGAACCTGGCCCTTTTTCTTTGCCTGGGCGGGCCAGCTGAGCGCGT
>CAYFNQ010000084.1:0-2724 GCA_964344535.1 uncultured Actinomyces sp. | reverse complement strand
TTATACGATGGCGCAAATGGCAGCCAAAAGGAAGAATGCTATCCAGATATAGTTAAGTACCATAAAGTGCTTCCCCCGCCTCCGCTGTTGCGGAAGAGTAGAATGTTTGTGGGAGAACTTCTACTGAGTGAGTTGATTTCTTTTAAGAGATGGGCAAGTGCGTTGCACAGATGTTGTGATAAGAATGGCTCTTTGGGGCTTCCTCTCCTTTTGGGGGATGGAAGGCTTGAAGAACATGCCATACTCTGTCGCACCTCTTGCTTTTATTGGGCGAAGATACAAAAAAAATCGGAGACATACGCTTGTGTGTCTCCGATTTTGTACAGATGAAGGTTTTATTTCACTTTCACAGCAATGCTCTTGCCTGTGTAAGTGACAGTCTTCTCACTCTGTCCAATCACTTTCACATGGAAGGTGCGTGTGGTTTTCATGCCTTCAAAAGAGCCTGTACGCTTACCGATGGTGAGTGTCTTGCTGTTCTCATTCCATGTGAGAGGAATGTTGGTGTAAGCCCCCTTCTCGTAGTTGTAGTTGTCTCCCTCGTCCTCATAAAGAGTGAAGGTGGCATTTGCTCCAGGATAGACCACGAGGTCAATGTTGTCATATTGGTTCTCGTTGGCATATTGCACGTCAGGACCTAAAGGAAGAATGCTGCCAGCCTTAATGTAGAGTGGTGAGTGGCTGAGCGGTGCAGATGCGCTGAGAGTCTGTCCTCCTTGCTTCAGTTCGTTGGTCCAGTAGTCGTACCACTGAGTACCTGCTGGGAGGTAAACATTGAAGTTGCGTGGTGTGGTCCAATCTACTTTTGCATACGTTTCTTTTTCCAAATCATTCTTATCCCAACCAGACATGGCATCCGTACGCACAATCTTCTCTTGAGTGTATAGAGGATCTACAACAGGACAAACCAATACATTGCGCCCAAACATAAACTCACGGTTGTTGTTCCATGTATTTTTGTCTTGTTTGAAATCCATGAAGAGGGCTCTCATGAAGGAGTCGTCATTGTGGGAAACCTGCCATGCCTGACTATAGATGTAGGGGAGGAAGCGGTAGCGCAAGCGGACTGCATCCACCAAAGCATCATAGACAGGCTCGCCTTCCTTGCCAAAGTAGTAGAGCTCACGATAAATATCTGCACCGTGGCTACGCATCATAGGTGTGAAAGCACCGAACTGCATCCATCGAACATAAAGTTCTTGGAACTGAGGATTGCGTGTGGCGGAGTTGTGTCCTTGAGTGTTGTATGAGCCTGCAAAGAAACCGCCAATGTCTGCATTCACGTTAGGATTAGCAGTGAGGGTGTAGTTCAGACAAATGGGCACTTGGTTTCTCAATGTTTCCCAAGAAGAGCCTGTGTCGCCACTCCATGTGTTAGCACCCGTACGCTGCTGACCAGCAAAGTAAGAACGAGTGAGGATGAACACGCGTTTGCTATTATCTACAGCACGCTGGCTATCATATACACCGCCTACTGTCATGAGTGGGAAAGCGTTTCTCACACTGCGGTAAGAACCCAGAGTTGTCTTCTGATCTCTTTGTGCTTCGGTCAGATCCATCTGGTCAGGGTCGGTGGAGTCCATCCACCAAGCATCAATACCCATCTTGTGCAGACGAGAGAGATTCTTCCAATAGATGTCGCGAGCCTCTTGGCTATATACATCGTAGCAACGCACACCGCTGGGATAGTCCTTGCGAGGAGGCCACTGAGGAAGACCGCTCTGAGGCCATGTGTCGAAATCGAGCAAGAGCCCCTTCTCCTTCATTTCCTTAAAAGCCTTGGTCTCAGGACCAAAGGAAGCCCAAATGGAGATGCTCATGTGTGCATTCTGCTTGTGCACCTCGTTGATCATATCCTGTGCACGGTCGAACTCTGGATTGAGGAACTCCATGGCGTTCCAGTTGTAGTTGCTGCCCCAATACTGCCAGTCTTGAATGATTCCATCAAAAGGAACTTTAAGATTGCGGTACTTGTGTACCACTTCGAGGAGTTCTGCACTGGACTTGTATCGTTCTCTTGACTGGTGAAAACCATAGATCCAGAGTGGGTGCATCGGCACTTTGCCTGAAAGGTGACGCATCTCCTTGATTACGCCATCAGCATCTCCACCATAAATAAAGTAGTAATCAACCAGTTTGCCTACTTCTGATTTCAGCACGACATCACCTGCTTTTCCGTCGGCAGGAGTGGTGAGGTGGGTGGGGGAATAGTTGTCCCAATAGATTCCGTAGCCTTTGATGGTCTGATAGAAGTGAGCAAAGTCTTCAAGGTTGCTCTGTTCCATACGTCGGTTCTCGCCTCTTAGACTCATCTTGCCATTCTGAAGAAGTCCCACACCGTAGATGCCTTCATCTGCATCTACAGAGAAAGTCTGTTTCACACGGAAAGCGTCTGTGTCAGGACCTTTGGTGACGGGAGTGAAAGAGTGACCTCCTTCTTTTGTCAGCAGATTGCCCTTTTTGTCCTCAAAAGCGACCTTGCCATCCTCTACTGTTACAGTGAGGGCTGAAGATTCATAGATGGTGGAGTTGCCTTTTTGGGTAACTTTCACCTTCACATTTTCGGGCGTGGCAGTTACTACCAAAGATTTCTTTTCCACATCCTGCCCGTTGGTTTTTACAATACGAACCGTTTTAGGTGTGTAGAAGGTTACTTGCTGTGCCCAACTTTGAGTGGCGAGCAACAGCAAAAACGAAGTTAAAATAGATGATCTATTCATAATC
>CAYFNQ010000083.1:0-2732 GCA_964344535.1 uncultured Actinomyces sp. | reverse complement strand
CTTGGCCACACTGGGGAGAGTTGTGGCCCTTTACTAGACCAGAGGTCGCCCGCCATGATCGTGAGTTGCTAAGTAAATGAAGCGCTCATCTAAACGCGCAATCAGAGTTACAGCAGAGCTGATGACAGTTGCCAAGGTTTGAGCACTCGCAGTTAACTCTCCTGTCGCTACCCCGCGGCTATCGAATGAAGTCACCTGCTTAAAGTCACTAAAGACTTTAACGAGTTGAGCACTGCCATGGACGAATGCGCTGCAGATTTTCCACGATATAAAAGGCGAACTGAGTTCGTACCGCTTCGCCCCTTCGAGAGAAAACTCCTTGGACAAAGATTTGAGAATATCGGTGTAAGTGGGCCGACGGTGGAGAACCCGTTGCTTGAGAGGACCAACCGTGTTCTTTAGCTCATAAAGTCGGCTCACAATTTTCTCTTGGCGCTTCCCGACCGATTGCAAATAGGAGGCAGGCGCGATCGGCGCTAGAAATTCGCTTAACTGTAAAGTTTCATCGAGCGTCAGCTGAAGACTGCGATACACTCTCTTACTTTTGGTCTCAGGCTCAAGCAGCCAGAGCGCCAAGGCAGCACCCTCGATAGCAGCCCGCACGAGCGGATAGAGGGACTACGGATAAAGCAGGATTTCCCCACTGGTAGCGACGAACATGAGATCGAAAGTGCGCTCTAGGTTGTCGACTGCCCTGTCTCGATGCCTAAGAGCGATAGAGTCGATCGGATCGTAGCTAGTGTGCTTGTAGCCTTCAACCCACAAAATGGAACCCTCCGCTGGTGAACGAGGGCGCACTAATCTCTCAAACTCAAGCTTCGATGCCGCTAGAACCTGCAGAGCAGCAGCTAGCTCCTCATCAGTCTCGACCCAGTCATACACGCTCACGATAGAACCATGAAGAGATACAGTTGCACAGATTACCTCCCGCGATGCGCCAAGGCGCGAATCTTCGTTCGCAATACTGAAGACAGGAATCGGGTAAAAGTCGGGCGAAACACCTTAGAGGCGCATGTGACAGCATCAACCATGTGGATTTTCGGTGCTACAACCAGTGGCTTACGTCCGAGCAGCAGTTGGAGTACATCGCTCGACAGCAGAGCGGCGGAAAGCTCGACGGCGGGCGCAATCGCGGGCGCCTCCAGTACCCCTTCTTGTAGGCGCCGCAACTTGGCAACATCCACATAAGGGGGCAGTTCGGCGATCCAACGCCACAACGCAACCTTCACTGGCGCGTGTGACCGTGCACTACTCGAGTGTGCACGAGGTATCCCGAGCAGGCTCTTGAAATCATCTAGCTTGTACACGACAGTATGCCAGGCGCCGAAGCCAACTTCCACACCGATCACTACGGGGATATGCGACCTAGCTGCCGCTTCGCAGACCATTTGCCCCAGCTCTGGCTTCGTGTAATCAGTTCCGTCGACAACCACATCTGCACCTAGAGTGAATGCCGCGACGTTTTTCTCAGAGACCCCCTCTCGGAAGAGTTCCAGTCGCATCGTAGGAGACACAGACCTGCACGCAGCACCCACTGCGTCCACTTTTTTCTGGCCTAGTGTTTCCATCGAGGATGCCGCTTGCCTGTTCAAGTTCGACGCGCAGAACACGTCCGGATCTGCGAGGCGCAAATGTCCTACCCCCGAACGCGCCAAGACTTCTGCGAGCCGACCGCCTACTCCGCCGACACCCGCGATGGCCACCGTTGCATTCTGCAACGTATCTATATCGCAACGGCTAAACAGCCCCTCGTGTCGAGCTAGCGCTTCTGGGAATTGCCTGGATCGCTCGGCCGCTGATGACGATGCTTCTTGATCGAGAGTCACTTTCTAGGCTCCTCACTCACATAGAGCTGAGAAGTATCCAGGAAACCAGTCCATGCGGCTTGGATCTGTTCGGCAAGACGTGTGCTTCCACCTCTCCTCGCATCAGCCTCTCTCAAAGATGCGACCGTCTCGGAGGACTTGATTTGCACTGGGTAGTTCCAAGTGTTGAATATCCGCTTTTCTTTTCCGAGAGAACGCACAGGCAGTCCGACGTCGGCTAGATTAGCGAAAAGAGGTTTCTCGATAATGGCGTATATATCCTTGAGCCCCTCCGACTGCGACCTTTGGTACGCGAGCCAGTAGCAACCAAAGGTAGCAAACGTCTTGCGGTACCTCGGCATCACGGCAAGGGCAGAAATCTCGCATGTGCCCACTCCCCCGCCGACGCCGTACTCTCGTTCGACCGGCAGCGGAGATATCGTTCCATTTATGAGTCGAAATGTGCCAATAGTTGTGCTGTCACATGCGTCTTTCATCAATATATGTTCTGCGCTCACGTCATAGTGATCGCGATAGACGCCGTCCTCATCTAAATCGCTGTTAGCAACAAATCCGCACTGCAAATACGCTTCAGTTCGAAATTCCGTCCACTCCGAAAGCAGGTCTGGTTGCTCCTTCTCAACAGAGATGTACTGAAACATGTGCACAGGAAACTCCGACTTCGATCCTTGTAAGTAGCGGCTACTCGCCCGACAGCTCGTGGCGGTAACCTCACGAGAGTAGCCGAAACACAAAGCGAAAATCACAAAACAAACGTACGGTCCAACATGTGGATGAAGCGGTTATGGAATTGCGTGGCCGTTGGCCTTTGGACTGACTCTTACTTGAGGTGAAACGCAACCTACGGTGCCACAGGGAAGAGGACTACACTTCAGGTGGCATGTCTGCAAGCTGATCCAACGAAAG
>CAYFNQ010000082.1:0-2752 GCA_964344535.1 uncultured Actinomyces sp. | reverse complement strand
CTCATGTTGTAGGTCCGGTAAGTCTCCACGACCTCCACAGGAGCCATAAGATAGGTCGGCTCTCTGGTTGCGCTGGCGATGCGTTCCTCCACTGGACGCTTTGTGAACCCGACCTTGTAGAGGTTTTCGAGCTCAGCGATCTGAGGGTCTTCACTGAGCGAGCGCAGAACATACACCCAGCCTGTGGAGACGTCATCCTCAAGAATCGCCTGGTAGTCCGCGTCCACTACCTCCCTCGCCGTCGAGTCTTCCAGGAGCCGGATTGCAAAGGACTGACGGTACATTGCAGACTCCGTGCCATTCTCGAAGATCAGCCTGAGTCGCTCACGCCTGTTTTCCCGGACAGTGGTGGTCTTGTACTCGGCGTCATGAACCTCCGCCACGAAAGCCATCATGCCTCGGAGCAAGAAGAATGCCCCTGGAACGATCCTCTGACTCCCGTTAAAAGGGATGGCCTCGGAAGTTCCGTGTTCCAACTCGTCGTGCTTCTGTTTGAACAAGTGCTCAAACTGGTCAAAATCCTCGCTCTTGTGGCGTTGCGCGCCCGGGCCAGTCTCGTTATGGCGGCGGCGTGGTGCCGGGAGATCTGTAGTGTCAAGGATGCCGGACTCATCACTGAGCAAGTCGAGCCCACCGTCGCTCCCATCCAAGTCGAAGAGATCGTCGAGTGTCTCAGGCGGTTCTGGCTCTACAAAGAGGTTGAGTTCATCAAGGCCTGTCAGAGCCGCCACCTTTTCCGGGTTAGCCCGTATCCCCACCAGCCGAGCCCCTAATCTTCTTTCAGCTATCTCCGTGGTTGTCGGGTCGGGCTCCCGACCTTGCTCGCGAACGAACTCGACGATCTCTAGGAAGGAACGCTCGAGTCTGTCGATGTTCGTTAGAGGTGCGGGTTTCTCGGGGAGTTCTAGAAGCTCGTCGTTAGTGTCGAAGATTTCCTGCAGGCTTCCGTATTCGGGCAGATCTTCTCCTTGCATGCCGGGGTTCAGAGGAGTTCACCCCGTCTCTCACGCTCGGCCTGTTGCGCAGCTCGGTTCGCCTTCTCCTTCTGCAACCAAAGCAAGACCTCGGCATAGCGCTTTTCTACCGGATCATCGCTCCGCAGATCTGGTTTCCGACCGTTCAAGCGAACAAAATCCTTGATCTTTGGGTACGTGACAAGCGCTTCCTCCTCCGTGACGTCGACACGCGTCGCGGTAATCGCATTCTGGACTACGCGGAGGACGTTCGGTGTCACAGACTTTGACAGAATCTCAAACGCCCGCTGGAAAGGGTTGACCTTGTCGATCAGGTTGATGTTCAGCTCGTTGACGTTCACGAACTTATCCTGCATCTTGATGAACCTGAGGTCCCCAACGGTCCTTACTTCTCCGTTCTTGATCACAGAGTCCACCACGATCTGCTGACGAAGCTCTTCAACTTGAGACTCATCTAGGTCCGGGTATTTTTCACGAATGATCTTCGGGATCAGGACCTTGTTCGAGACCTCAGGGTCCAAACCGCCCGAGGCAGCGCGGGCGAAAGAGTCGTCTTGAAGGATCGTCGCCTTAAGGTCGTTTAGGTCCGTCTCGACGATCTGTTTGACCCTGGGCGTGGAAGGCTCCCTAAAGCCTTCAATGTGGAGTTCGCCGGGCTTGGGTGCGTCGTCGTTTCCGACCTTGGTCCGAAAGTTGAAGTTCTCAGCGAGGACCTGCTCCATCAGAAGCGAGGCGGTTATGGCCTTCAGAATGTTGTTGACGGCTACCTTCACGTCATCTTGAGTCGCGTCCGGTTCCGCGATCAAGTTCGTGAACTGCGCGTGGTGCTTGCCTTCGCTATCACGTGTCACCCGTCCGATGATCTGGATGACCTCTGTCAAAGAGGCGCGATATCCGACCGTCAACGCGTGCTCGGCGAACGGCCAGTCAAACCCTTCCTTCGCCATCCCGAGCGCGATGATGACTTCGACGGCGTCTGGGTCCTTGGAAGCTTCCTCCATCAGGTACGCGAGAGTCTTAGATCTTTGAGCTAGGTCCACATCATCGACTAGGTCCGCCACACGCAATAGCTCACCGTTGTCACGGCGCTTGACGGTGAGGATTCCCGTCTCCGAGTCTTGACTCTGAACCTCCCCTATCGTGTCAAGGATGTGCCCAACTTCCTCCATCTTGTCCTTGGTGGATTCTCCGCTGTTGACACTGGGAATGTGCAGGATCGTTTTCTTGTCCAGCTCCAAAACTTCGTCGAGAGCTTCGTACCAGCGACCCTGGTAGAAGTGGTGGCCGATCCCCAGAGACTTCAGGAACTCGTACCCATTCAGCTGGTCATAGTAGTTGAAGGTAACCGGAGTGAAGAGCGCTTCAACCTCCGGAGCCAGGACAGGGATGCTATCTCCCCGGAAGTAAGAACCCGTCATGGCGACGACGTGTGCGTCCGAACCGTCCATCACCTCCGCTAGAAGCGCGCCGAGCCTGCTTGACGCGGTGTCCGCCGAGACGTGGTGGAACTCGTCAATCGCTAGCACTGTCCCGTCGAAGTCGGAGGGGCTCATCCGATCAAACGCATACCGTAGCGTCGCGTGCGTACACACCAACACCGGGTCAGGGCCAGCCATGAACTCCAGGAAACGTTTGACTTTCCCTTGGTCCCCTCCCGGCGTGCACAAATTGTTCTCGGGCTTCACCTCCCAGTCTGCCCAGAACCCGTGCTCCGTCAGCTCCGTGTTGGCAAACGACTGCCCAATCGAGCGCTCGGGAACAGCGACGATGACTTTCTT
>CAYFNQ010000081.1:0-2831 GCA_964344535.1 uncultured Actinomyces sp. | reverse complement strand
AACAAGAGCGAAGCCGTCTCGAAGACCAAAAAAGAAAAGGGAGACAACCTCACCCCCAACGAGAAGAGGACTCTCACGGCGGAGGAAAAAGAGTACAAGTCGAAACGAAAACAGATCCAAGAGAAGCTGATCAAGTTCGCGACTCGGATTCCAGCGTTTATGTACCTAACCGACTACCGCGAGAACACGCTGAAAGACGTCATCCAAAAATTGGAGCCGGAGCTGTTCAAGACTGTCACGGGGCTCTCAATCGACGATTTCAACCTTCTGGTGAATCTGGGCGTCTTCAACGCGAGCCATATGAACCAAGCGGTCTTCGCATTCAGGCGTTACGAAGACGCGTCACTTTCCTACACCGGCATTGAGTCGCATGCGGGTCTGCGGCGCATTGGCGGCTATGACACAGTTATAGCGGTTGAGGAATAAGCACCCAGGTGTAAGGATGCGGCTGTGGAGGACTCCTCCGACGAACTTTACGCAAGGCAAAGCTAACGAACGGAACTGAAGGAACAATGGCGTCGATTTTTAAGACTGTGTCTTGGGCCGTCGATCAGCTCGTGAATGGCATCGAGCAGGGAACAATCCAACTCCCCGACCTACAGCGACCATTTGTCTGGCCTGCGACTAAAGTGCGCGACCTTTTTGACTCCATGTATCACGGGTATCCAGTTGGTGAACTGATGTTCTGGGATGACCCGTCGACCCACTCAAGTCGGGTCATCGGAGGCAATGCTGGGCTGGGCGTGAGTCACCAGATCATCGACGGCCAACAGCGGATGACGAGCCTGTTTGCGTCGATCAAGGGGCAACCAGTTCGGAATTCGAACTACGCCATCAAGCGGATTCGAATTGCTTTCAGCCCTTTTATGGAGCGCTTTGAGGTCTCAACACCAGCACTCGAAAAGTCGTCGCAGTGGATCCCGGATATTTCCGAGTACTTCGACTCTCCAAAGCGCGCAGAACGGGCGTTTGTAAAGCGTTACGAGGCCGCAAACGGGGAACTGACCGAAGAGCAAATCGACAGATTAGACCACGTTTTTGAGCAGCTTTCTGACCTGAAGAAGTACACCTTCAACGTGGTGCATATTGACGGCGACGTTGATAAGTCGCTGGTGGCCGACGTGTTCGTGCGGATCAACTCGGAAGGGGTGCGGCTACGAGCCTCCGACTACATCCTCACTTGGCTGTCGGTATTTTGGCCTGAAGGTCGGGAACAGATCGAGGACTTTGCTCGGAGCTCCCGGATCACTCCACAGCGCGCCTCTGAGATCGCGGGGGAATACGTTGACTGGACTCCGATCAACCCGTTCTTCGCGGTTGAGACCTCGCATCTCGTCAGAGCGATGATCGCGGTCGGCCAGGGTCGCGCCCGCCTGCAAGACGCCTACACAGCACTGCAGGCCCGCGACCCCCAGACCGGCTACGTGAACCGAGAAAGACTCAACCAGCAGCTTGAAAGTCTCCGCGATGCGCTGCCTGTAGTCACGAACAGGATCAACTGGACGGAGTTCATCCGCTCACTACAGTTAGCCGGGTTCCGGAGTCAGCGAAACATCACGTCAACGATGAATCTGGTAGCCAGCTACGTCGTGTTCCTACTTGGCCGCACTCGCTTCAAGGTCGACTTCACTCGTTTGCGAGAGGTGATTGCGCGTTGGATCTTCATGTCTCAGCTGACCGGTCGCTACACCGGTTCCTCGGAGTCGCAGCTAGCCAAGGACTTGAGTCTTCTGGATACGGTGGAAGACGGCGACGCGGACGGCTTCGTTCGCACTCTGGATGCAGTCATCAATTCTGAGCTGACACCGGACTTCTGGCGCTTCGGCTTGCCACAAGAGCTCGCCTACTCAAACCCCTCCTTGTCGCCCTACTACCAGTGCTACCTGGCGGCTCTCAACATCCTTGAAGCGCGCATGTTCATGTTGGATATGCCGGTCTCCCAGTGGATGGACCCCTCCATTCCAAAGATCAAAGGCCTGGAGACTCATCACCTGTTTCCCAGGAGCTACCTGAGGGAAGTCCTAGGAATCGATGACATCAAGCGGGTAAACCAGATTGCCAACTATGCCCCCACCGACTGGACGACAAACATAGCCATATCGGACACCGGCCCAGCAACTTACTGGCCCGCTCTCCTCGCCGAGCGGCAGTTTACGCAGGAGCAGCTCCGCAAGCAGATGTACTGGCATGCTCTCCCAGAGGGCTGGCATGAGATGGAGTACGACCAGTTCTTGTCTAGGCGACGCGAGCTGATGGCCCAGGTGACCCAGGCCGGTTTCGACAAGCTTCGCGGTGGGGCGGGTGCCGGCCCACTCACGACTGACTTCGCTGCGATCGGCGCAAGCAGTACGGGTCTTGCCGAGTTGCTTGACGCCGGGCTCCTGAAGCCCGGTGACATGCTGGATCCCGTCGATCCCGACTGGGTCGAGGACGTCGTGGTGTCAGACGACGCCACTCTGGTGATAGACGGGCAGCATGTGTTCGACGACCTGGACGACGCCGCCCGCTTCCTGGACGTGCATAACATCAGCGGCCTCGAGTTCTGGGCCCTGGAAGTTGATGGGGGTCTGACACCGCTAACTGAGCTAGCTGAGCAGCTGGAAGCAGTCTGAGGGTCTCATCAGCGCCCGCTGCCTGCCAGCTCCTCACCCACCCGCCCCTACCCCCGGGTTCGCACACCCGGTATCGTTGAGCGATGAAGCCTAACTCCGCATTGCAGACCATGTTCGCCGTGTTCTTAGGGCTGGTGGTAGTTGCTTTCGTAGGGATTGCGGTGAGCACTTTCTATCCTGAGCCCACCTACCCTGGCTATGAGATGAGCGACGCTGACT
>CAYFNQ010000080.1:0-3055 GCA_964344535.1 uncultured Actinomyces sp. | reverse complement strand
AGAGGATGGTTCGCGCCTCAACCTGAACCTTTTGGGTGAAGCTGTCCTAGGAGAAGAAGAAGCCCAGGCCCGTCTGGACAAGACGTTTGAGATGCTGAAGCGTGACGACGTCGACTACGTGTCTTTGAAAGTTTCTTCCGTTGTTGGGCCCCACTCAGACTGGGCTCACGACCAAGTCGTTGACCGGGCGGTAGGAAAGCTCTTGCCGCTCTATGAGTATGCTGCCGCTTCGCCGACTCAGAAGTTCATCAACTTGGACATGGAAGAGTACAAGGATTTAGACCTGACCCTGGATGTTTTCGAGCAGCTCATGGAACGTGAGAGTTTGGCGGACCTTGAGGCGGGAATCGTTATCCAGGCGTACCTGCCTGACTCTTTAGCTGCGATGCAGCGCCTCCAAGACTGGGCGGCGAACAGGCGGGCGCAGGGGGGCGCCCCGATCAAAGTTCGCTTAGTCAAGGGCGCGAACTTGGCGATGGAGCAGGTAGAAGCCCAACTGCACGGATGGCCCCTTGCTACCTGGGAATCCAAGAAAGCAACCGATGCCAACTTCATGCGGATCCTCAACTGGGCGCTAACGCCGGAGCGAACAGAAAACGTGAAGGTGGGCGTCGCAGGCCACAACCTATTTTCTTTGGCGTTTGCGTGGGAGTTAGCGAAGCTGCGCGGGGTGACCGACGCCCTGGACTTTGAAATGTTGGTCGGGATGGCGGATGCGCAAGCCCAAGCGATTAGGGATGAGATCGGGGAAGTCTTGCTCTACGTTCCCGTGGTTCACCCGGCCGAATTCGATGTAGCGATTTCCTACCTGGTCCGCAGACTGGAAGAAAACGCTTCGGAACAAAACTACATGTCGTCAGTGTTCGACGTGGGAACAGACGCCCAGGCGTTCGACAAAGAAAAAGACCGTTTTGAGCAGGCGCTGGCGATGTTAGTCAATGAGGGTGACCGCAGGGCTCATGCTTCCCGCACCCAAAACCGACTAACGGAGACTGCTGAGCAATTGGCTGGTGAACTGCGCTCCCCGGGGGGCGACTGGCATTTCGCCAACACTGCTGACACCGACCCCTCCCTATTAGCCAACAGGCAGTGGGCGAAAGGGATTTTGGAACGAATCCCCCACTCAACCTTGGGTAATACCACTGTGGAGGATCGCACGATCAAAACCGTTGCGGGGGTTGCGCGGGTTCTAGGAGCCGCCAGTCGCGCCCAAGAAGCCTGGGTTGCTCTGGATCGACAAGAGCGTGCCGGGATTCTGCACAACGTAGGCGTCCAGCTGGCGTTGCGGCGTGGCGACCTCATTGAGGTCGCCGGATCTGAGCTTGGCAAGACGGTGACAGAAGCTGATGTGGAAGTTTCTGAGGCCGTTGATTTCGCCCACTACTACGCCACCCAATCCTTAGAGCTGGACCGCATAGCGGGCGCCACTTTCACACCCGTCAAACTGACGGTTGTCACGCCGCCGTGGAACTTCCCAATTGCTATTCCGTTTGGTGGGGTTGTCGCCGCACTAGCCGCAGGTAGTGCCGCCGTTTTGAAACCGGCAACGGTAGCCAAACGCACGGGTGCTTTGCTTTACGAAATCTTGGTTGACGCCGGGGTTCCTAAAGGACTTGTTCCACTGGTGATTCCCGCAGGTCGGGAAGTGGGTAGAGCCCTAGTTGAGTCGGAGATGGTGGATAGGGTTGTGTTGACCGGGTCCTCGGACACCGCCCGAATGTTCCTAGGCTGGCGTCCAGAAATGGGGCTGATTGGCGAAACGTCGGGAAAGAATGCCATCATCGTCACCCCCTCGGCCGACCTAGATCTGGCTGTGAAAGACACGGTGCGTTCCGCTTTTGGTCACGCTGGACAAAAGTGTTCTGCCGCATCCTTGGTGATCCTGGTCGGTTCCGTTGGTTTTTCACAGCGTTTCCGCAGGCAGCTGCTAGATGGGATCAACTCTTTGCAGGTTGGTTGGGCCGACGATCCTTTGACTGAGATGGGACCGGTTTCCGAAGTTCCGGGCCAGAAGCTGATGCGCGGCCTCACCGAACTTGAAGAAGGCCAGGCATGGGCGCGCCGACCACGCCAGCTGGATGAGACGAAACGGTTGTGGAGCCCGGGCGTGCGCAGTGGTGTGGAAGCCGGGTCTCAGTTCCACCAGGTTGAGTACTTTGGGCCAATTTTGGGAGTGATGCGTGCGGGCAGCCTGGAAGAGGCGGTGCAGATTCAAAACGGAACAGACTACGGCTTGACCGCCGGCATCCACTCCTTGAACAAGGAGGAAATCAAGTACTGGCTTGACCGGGTGGAAGCGGGGAACCTCTATGTGAACAGGGGGATCACGGGCGCAATTGTCCAAAGGCAGCCATTTGGGGGTTGGAAACTCTCCTCGGTCGGGGCAACTGCAAAGGCTGGGGGTCCAAACTACCTGTACTCATTTGGACACCTAACTCCCGTGCCTCTCCATACACGCACCAGAATGCACCACGATGAGCTTGCAGCTGACACGTCACCGTTCGTCACGAAACCACAGCTCCAATCCCTGCTGGAAGTGGCAAGGACACTGCTTGACGGTGACCAGCTGAACTTTGTCGAAACCGCTATCTACAGCGCGGATCGTGCTGCCGTCACACATCTAGACCGAATGAACGACCCAAGTGGCCTGCATGGGGAGCGCAACGTGTTGCGCTACGTGCCCACCGACTCAGTGATCAGGGCGGAGGGAGACTTCCAGCTAAGTGAGCTGATGGCCGTCATGGCGGCAGCAGTAGCGACCGGGGACTTCGTCCCCAATGAGGCTTCTGGGCCCACCATGGTCCGCGTTGCCCCCGGCCAGTTTGATCCAAACGCTCAGGTTCCCCCGGTCATCACCGTGTCTACTCCAACGATGCTGCCCGGGCCCCTCTTAGAGTGGGCTCTGCTTCATGGTTTTCAGGCGGAGGTAGAGGACACCGACCAGTTTGTCCAGTTCCTCACCGACCAAGAACCCAGCGATGAGGTCAGGGTGCGTGCCTTAGGGACGACTCGCCAAGAGCTGCAGGCGGCACTTGGCGGAGTAATTGAGGTAGCT
>CAYFNQ010000079.1:0-3187 GCA_964344535.1 uncultured Actinomyces sp. | reverse complement strand
TTCTCAACGCCGAGATCGGAAGAATCGTTAAACGCCAAGCCGAGTTGCGCACCCAAATCGACGCGATCGTTGCCGACCTTGAGGGGCAGAGCGCATGAGCGACATGGTCCGTTCTTCCTCCGCTGAGTACCTAACCTTTGTTGCGGCGACCGGTGGCGACGACGAAGCCATCGAGTTGAGGTACGAGGACGAGAACATTTGGCTCACTCAGAAGCTCATGGCTGAGCTCTACGATGTGTCCGTCCCAGCCATCAATCAACACCTGAAGCGACTGATTGCCGATGGGGAGATCACTCCAGACTCAGTTGTTAAGCAGTACTTAACAACTGCCGCGGACGGCAAGACCTACAACACGAAGCACTACAACTTGCAGGCCATTATCGCGGTGGGATTCAAAGTTCAGAACCCTAGAGCAGTCCAGTTTCGCAAGTGGGCCGGACAGATCGTCAAGGACTACACCATCCAAGGCTGGACGATGGACGTGGAGCGTCTCAAAGACGGCCACATGTTCACCGACGACTACTTCGAGCGTCAACTCGAACTCATCCGGGACATCCGCGCCTCAGAGCGCAAGTTCTACCAGAAGATCACCGACATCTACGCCTCCGCTTTCGACTATGACCCGGGAGCCTCGACTACCAGGAACTTCTTTGCGTTGGTTCAGAACAAGCTCCACTGGGCGACTCACCGCCACACGGCAGCTGAACTGATCGTGGACCGTGCCGACTCTGATAGGCCCCACATGGGGCTCACTTCTTGGAAGACTGCGCCTACGGGCAAGATCGTCAAGACCGACGTGTCCATCGCCAAGAACTATCTGACGGACAAGGAGCTCGACTTCCTGAACCGGATCGTGTCCATGTATTTGGATTACGCGGAACTCCAGGCCTCCCGAAAAATCCCGATGTCGATGCAGGACTGGGCCTCGAGACTTGACGGCTTCTTGGAGTTCAACGAGCAGGAGATCCTAACCGGACCAGGCCGGATCTCCCACGAACAAGCCAAGCTTCGTGCAGAGACCGAGTTTGAGCGCTACCGCATTATCCAGGACAGACTCTTCGTGAGCGACTTCGATCGCTTCCTAGCGCTCGAAGGCACAGAAGAAGCGCTCGGCGCCGACGTCAAAGTGGTTAGCAAATGAGTCGCATCGACGACATGATCGAGGAACTCTGCCCAGACGGTGTGGAGTTCAGGCCCCTGGGGGAGATCGGTGAGTTCGTTCGGGGTACGGGGTTGCAGAAAAAGGATCTTAGGGGCCGGGGTGTCCCTGCGATCCACTACGGGGAGATCCACACTCACTACGGCACTTGGGCCACCGAAACAAAGTCCTTCGTTGACCACGCCTCTTCCCCCAGGTGGAGGCGCGCAAAGCCCGGAAACCTTGTCATTGCAACGACGAGTGAGGACGACGAAGCGGTCGGCAAAGCCACCGCTTGGCTTGGTGTGGACGACGCTGTGGTTAGCGGAGACGCTTTCATTTTCCGCCACACCCTGGAACCCAAGTACGTCGCCTACTTCTTCCAATCGGGAGACTTCCAGGCTCAAAAGAGGCGTCACATCAGCGGAACCAAGGTTCGCCGCATTTCTGGCACCGCACTGGCGAAGATAAGCATCCCAGTTCCACCGCTCGAAGTGCAACGCGAGATTGTGAAAACGCTGGACCTGTTCTCACAGCTAGAAGCGGAGCTAGAAGCGGAGCTAGAAGCGCGACGGAAGCAATACGAGCATTTCGCTGAACGTCTACTGGCCGTCGATGGTCAGGCGCGTTTCCTGAAGCTCGGTGAAGTGGCGAAAGTAGTGCGAGGAGCGTCGCCGAGACCAATCGCAAAGTTCGTCACTGACGCCGAAGACGGTGTCCCTTGGATCAAAATTGGTGACGTTCCAACAGGTGGAAAGTTTGTGACCGAGACAGAACAGCGGATAACACTGGAAGGCGCAACGAAATCGCGCACCATTCGCCCCGGTGATTTCGTCCTCTCCAACTCTATGAGTTTCGGTCGACCCTACATATCCGCAATCGAAGGTTGCGTACATGACGGATGGCTGGTCATCTCAGGGTTCGACGACGCGTACGACCGCGATTACCTCTACTATCTGCTCCGCTCGGATGACGTCCAAAGAGCGTTCGCTTCGCGTGCGGGGGCGGGCACTGTCAAGAATCTCAACGCCGACATCGTACGCTCAGTCCGCCTTCCTCTCCCGCCTATGGAGGAACAGCGCCGGATCGCAGCCATCCTCGACAAGTTCGATGCGCTGGTGAACGACATCAGCGTCGGCCTGCCTGCGGAGCTTGAAGCCCGACGGAAGCAGTACGAGTACTACAGGGACAAGTTGCTGACCTTCAAGGAGTTGGGAGCGTGAGCACTTCGGAGAACCCTGAGGTCACGGGTGAGTATTCCTGGAATGCGGAGTTTGATGAGCCTCTTGGCCTGTCTGACTTCTACACCTGGCAGGAGTCGTGGACTGAGCGGATCGCTGAGATCTCTGAGCGACTCAAGCGGCTGGAAGAAGCCCGAGGCGACCAACTTGAGGACGTCGAACTTAGGCGGCTGGGTCGTGTTGCGGCTGCTCACGCAACGACAGCGATTGAAGGGAACACGCTAGCGCTGGCACAAGTCGAAGCACTGGACCGAGACGAACCGGTCTTTGCTCAACCTGAACAGCGTCAAGAATCAGCGAATGCGCTCGCGGCCTACAGGGCGCTAGATAGTTTCGATCCGTGGAGCGTTGAGGACTTCCTTGAGGCCCACGGCACTCTGACGGCCGGACTGATTCCTGAATCTGGTCAGTTCAGGACGGTGGACGTGGAAATAGTGAACGCCGCTGGAGAAGTCCTCCACACAGGGAGTCGGGCGGAGAATGTGCCACGGTTGATGTCTGAGGTGCTCGCGTGGGCGGAGAACAGTGATGCGCATCCACTGGTGACATGGAGCGTCGTTTACATGCTGGGTGTGATTGAAGGAGCTATCACAGCCTATGAACGCCAGATTCTTGGGGAGCCAGCTCAGGACGCGGGGAAAACCGGTGAATAACGGGCACGCCAGCCGCTACGAGCCCATAGCCGTCTCTGACCAGAGCACGGTGGTTGCTGAGTTTGAGCCCGGTGAGGTTCGGGAGACGGCGTACCAGTCTGAGGCTGCACTGGAAGCCGAAATGATCGCATTGCTGCAGTCGCAGGCGTATCAGT
>CAYFNQ010000078.1:0-3195 GCA_964344535.1 uncultured Actinomyces sp. | reverse complement strand
GCGGGATGACTCTCACGTTTTAACGACCGTTCCCCTTGGGTACACTTGCGAATGCGCCGCGATGCAGCGGACGCTTGGGGCACCACATAGGGCGCCGACCAACTAGCACGGAGGCTTGATCGATACATGGTCAAATACGTTTACGACTTCTCCCAGGGCGACAAGGACATGAAGGACCTGCTTGGGGGCAAGGGCGCGAACTTGGCGGAAATGACCCGCCTTGGTCTACCTGTACCACCGGGATTCACCATCACAACTGAGGCTTGCAACGTTTACCTGAAGACTGGTGAGGTTCCTGAGGAACTGAGCACAGAGGTCACGAAGGAACTGCGCAACATGGAGCACAACATGGGGCGCACTTTGGGTGACCCTGAAGACCCCTTGTTGGTGTCTGTCCGCTCCGGTGCGAAGTTCTCAATGCCGGGAATGATGGAAACAGTCCTAAACATTGGTTTGAATGACGAATCAGTGGTGGGTCTTGCCAAGGTTGCCGAAGACGAACGCTTCGCATGGGACTCCTACCGTCGCCTGATCCAAATGTTCGGCAAGACGGTGCTGGACATTGACGGAGACCTGTTCTCTGATGCTCTTGATGAGTTGAAGGAACGCCAGGGCGTGGAGCAGGACGCCGACCTCACCGTTCAGGACTTGCAGGAACTGGTTGCCACGTTCAAACGCATCGTGGAAATTGAAACGGGCCAGCCGTTCCCGCAGGATCCTCGTAAGCAACTAGACATGGCGGTTGAGGCCGTTTTCCGCTCCTGGAACACGGAGCGTGCGCAACTGTACCGTCGCCGCGAACGCATCCCCCACAACTTGGGCACTGCTGTAAACGTGCAGGCGATGGTCTTTGGCAACATGGGCGAAGGCTCCGGGACCGGAGTCTGCTTCACCCGCGACCCCTCCACCGGACACTCTGGCGTTTACGGTGACTACCTGATGAACGCGCAGGGTGAGGACGTTGTGGCCGGCATTCGCAACACGGAACCCCTGTCGGCGCTTGAGGATGAGGATCCGCAGGTTTACAAGGAACTGCGCCAAATCATGCGCAAACTTGAAACCCACTACCAGGACCTTTGCGACATCGAGTTCACGATTGAGCGTGGCAAACTGTGGATGCTTCAAACCCGCGTTGGCAAACGTACTGCTGCTGCGGCCTTCCGTATTGCCACCCAGCTGGTGGACGAAAAACTGATCACCAGTGATGAGGCTTTGCTGCGTGTCACGGGTGAGCAGCTGACTCAGCTCATGTTCCCCCAGATTGATCCGGCTGCTGAAAAGACCCTGATCGCCAAGGGAATGGCGGCATCCCCGGGTGCTGCTGGCGGCCGTATTGCGTTCAACAATGAGCAGGCGGAAGCCCTAGCTGCCAACGGTGAAAAAGTTGTTCTGGTGCGCCGCGAAACCAACCCGGATGATCTGCCGGGCATGGTTGTTGCGGAGGGTGTGCTGACGGCTCGCGGTGGGAAGACCTCTCACGCTGCCGTCGTGGCCCGCGGCATGGGAACAACCTGTGTTGTCGGTGCTGAGGAGCTGGTAATCGATGCGGATGAGGGCACGGTGACTGTCGGTGACCGCGTTTTGACCGCTGACGACACCATCACCATCGACGGCTCCACCGGGGAAGTTTTCCTAGGTGAAGTTCCGGTGGAAGACTCCCCAGTGACTGAGTACCTGCTCAACGGCCTGGAAGCTGGATTGGCAGCTGCTGGAGCGAATGAGGGAACCCGTGAGCTTGTTGAAGCGGTTGACCGCATCCTGACTCAGGCAGACAAGGTTCGCCGCTTGAGTGTGCGTGCGAACGCTGATACCCCGCTGGACTCAGAACGCGCCGTTAGCTTTGGGGCGGAAGGTATTGGCTTGTGCCGGACGGAGCACATGTTCCTAGGTGATCGTCGCCCGCTGGTTGAGCGCGTGATCCTGTCCGAACCTGACTCTCAGGACCGTCAGGAAGCTTTGGATGCGCTTGCGGAACTGCAAAAGGATGACTACCTGGAGATGCTGCGCGTCATGGACGGAAAGCCCATGACAGTTCGCCTCATCGACCCGCCACTTCATGAGTTCCTCCCGGACCTCACCTCCTTGGAGATTGAGGCCGCGGTTGCTAAGGAAAATGGCGAGGAACTTTCGCAAGAACGTGCTGACCTTTTGGCAGCCGTGCGGAAACTGCATGAGGAAAACCCGATGCTGGGCCTGCGTGGCGTTCGCCTAGGCCTACACCTGCCCGGCTTGTTCCTGCTGCAGGCCCGCGCTTTGGCTGAGGCTGCTGCGGAGCTGAAGGCGCAAGGTCTTGACCCACAGCCGGAGGTCATGGTGCCCCTGGTGGGTTCCGTACGTGAACTGCAGTTGGTTCGCGACCAGATTGAGCCGGTTCTCCAGAGCATTGCGGCTGATCACGAAGTTGAGCTGGAAATCCCGGTTGGCTGCATGGTTGAACTGCCACGCGCTGCCGTTACGGCTGAGGACTTGGCGACTGAAGCGGACTTCTTCAGCTTCGGCACCAACGACTTGACTCAAACGGTTTGGGGTTTCTCCCGTGACGACGTTGAGGGCGTGTTCTTCCCGCTCTACATTGAAAATGGTGTGTTCGGAGTTTCTCCCTTCGAAACCATTGACGTTCACGGTGTAGGCCCACTGGTTGAGGAAGGCGTGAAGCGCGGCCGCTCTACGAAGCCGGATCTTCCGATCGGGGTTTGCGGTGAGCACGGTGGCGACCCAGACTCAATCCACTTCTTCGACGAAGTTGGCCTGGACTACGTGTCTTGCTCCCCATTCCGCGTGCCGGTTGCCCGCCTTGAGGCAGGGCGTGCCAGCTTGATGGATGAGGACTAAACGCAACAGCTGAGCTTGAAATAAGAGCTAGGTTTTAGAAGGGCCCGGGATGGAAAATCCCGGGCTCTTCCCATCTTAAGTGAAGTTAGCCATAGGAAACTTTTTTGTTAGCAAACTTTCCAGTCCATCAATAGACTGGTCCACGATGATAAATAAGTCCGGTAGACTAACTAACTGCCGGGCTGTGGCACCCTCGGCTTGAAAGGAGCCCCCGGCGCCAGCAAACATCTAGTCGAGATTCCAGCCGGAGTTTTGAGTGCAAGGAACTGGGTACTGAACTACGACAGCGAAACCATCGCCATCGGTGACACCGTAGTGATCCGCGTTGTTGGTGAAAATGCCACGGTTGGAGTCGATAACGTC
>CAYFNQ010000077.1:0-3283 GCA_964344535.1 uncultured Actinomyces sp. | reverse complement strand
TCCTGTACGACGCCGATCAGGAAACGAACTGGGGTGGGCCGCTGCGAGTTGTTGGTCACGCCAGGATTGAAATAGATGCAGAACAAAGCACCGATCCCCTACTGCCCGAAGCCGTGTGGATGGCTTTGTCGAATAGTTTGGACGGGGCCGAAGCGCCCTATGCGAACCTGGTTGGTTCCGTGACGGTAGAGGCGACGCAGGCTTTTGGAGGTCTAGAGCTGAAGGGCGCCACACTGAACGCGGACCTGCGTTGTTCATGGACACCGCTGGACTTGGATTTAGCGCCACACCTGGAGGGGTGGACAGAAGCTTTGCGCCAAAACATGGGGATGGAACCCTCTGAGGTTCTGAGTGTGAATGGAAATGACTGAGGAACAAAGGCACGACGAAGACCTGCCGCTGCTGTCCGCACCCGCGGACGGCGTTCCTCCCCTCACTGAAACCCTGCGTGATCTGAAGGCAGTGAAGGCGGGTCTAGAGCGCGGCAGCGGGCCCGTGGCAGTGGATACGGAAAGGGCGCAAGGCCGAACGTACGGTGCGGGCGCCTACCTGGTGCAACTGCGACGCGAAGGTTCGGGCAGCTTCCTGATAGACCCCCGAAGACTCCCGGACTTGTCTAGCCTGCAGGACGTCTTGGCAGGTGAGTGGATTTTGCACGCCCCCGACCAAGATCTAGCCGCAATGGCGGAGCTGGGCCTGACCCCAAGTTCCTTGTTTGATACGGAGACTGCGGCAAGGTTGTCCGGCTCAACCAGATTCGGTCTTGGGGCGTTAACAGAGGAATACCTGGGGGTGCGGCTTGCAAAGGCCCACCAGAACGAGGATTGGTCTAGGCGCCCACTGCCTCAAACTTGGCTCTCATACGCCGCGCTTGATGTGGAACTACTCCCCCAACTAAGACTTCAACTCCTCGACGTCTTGGCTGGGCTAGAGCGCCTTGACTGGGCGAAGCAGGAGTTTCGCCACCTCCTGGAACACCCCGTGCAGCCAAAGCCAAACACATGGCGCAACACAAAAGGCTTAGGCAAGATACGTAACCGACAGGGACTGGCAGTCGCCCGTAGCTTGTGGCAAGCCAGAGAAGAGTTGGGAAAGCGTCTGGATATTGCTCCCGGCCGACTCCTTTCGGCCAAAGCAATCGTTGACGCCGCAGCTTGGGTGCCCAAACGACGTCGCGACATGTTGGGGATCCCGGACTTCAGGCGTCCCTTAGCAAAGAGGCACACCGATGTTTGGTGGCAGGCCATTGAAGAAGCTAAGAGCCTTCCGGAGGGCAAGTGGCCGGCCCGAAGCGAACGCAACCCGCTGCAGGTCCCCCCGGCTGCCTCCTGGAGAAATGCAGACCCCGAAGCATTCGCAAGACTGACTGAAGTACGTGCAGCAATAGCCACGCTGGGTGAACGCCTAGGTCTTGAAACCGAAGTGGTCCTAAACGGAAAAGACCAGCGGTTCCTAGCCTGGTGGCCGCTCAGCGCTTCGGTGCCAACAGTCAGCGATCCCAAGGCACGAAAGGGCGTGCTGTCGAAACTGGACTTCATGGAGCGGCTGCGTCTTCGCCTGGAAGAGTCGCAGGCACGCCCGTGGCAAAGGGAGCTCTTCATCGAGCTAGTTGAAGAGCAGCCCGCTTCCTTCCCGGAGCTTGGCCGCAGCTAAGCGTCCTAGTTCTACTAAAAGACTGGTAAACCAAACGATTTGAAGATTGCGCGCGCTTGGTTCATCTGCTCAGGGGTCGGTGGCGAAACATCCTCCAGCTCATAAGTGAGCCCCAGCGAAGCCCACTTGTCCCGGCCCATCTGGTGGAACGCAAGAACTTCCACACGCTCCACAGTTGGAATTGACGCAGCGATCTGGGCAACCGCCCGAACGTTTTCCGGATCATCCGTGTAACCGGGGACAACAACGAAGCGAACCCAGACGGGCACGCCGTGTTCGCCAAGCCTTTTCGCGAAGTCGAGCGTGGGCTGCAGGCTCTGTGAAGTGAGGCGTTTGTAGGTTTCTTCGTCCCCACTCTTTATGTCTAGCAGCACAAGCGACAGGTCATCTAGCATCTCATCGGTGCACCGCGACCCCAGGAAGCCAGAGGTGTCGATGGCAGTGTGGATCCCGTTTTCTCGCGCTGCGCGAAGCAAACGTGCCACGCCGGCAGGCTGCATCAAAGGCTCGCCACCGGAAATGGTGATGCCCCCGTCTGTACGCTTAAAGATGCGCTTGTAGCGGAGCATTCGCTTCACTATGTCCTGGGTCGGAACCATAGTCCCCCGACGCATGTCCATAGTGTCTGGGTTGTGGCAGTAAAGGCAGCGCAGTGGACATCCCGACAGGAATGTGGTCAGGCGCGTGCCCGGCCCGTCAACAGCCGTTACCAGCTCCCAGGAATGCAATGACAGCAGCTCACCCCCATGGATGAGGCGTGCCTGCTCCATGCGCGCCAAATCCTCGGCCGCACCAATCCCACTGAGCCCCTGGCCCATGACGCGGGCCACCGGGTTTTCTGCCGGGCTCGGCGTGTAGAGCCCGGCAACACCGTCAGTACTCACATGCTGGCGTGGAACGTGCGCGAAATGACGTCCATCTGCTGTTCGCGCGTCAGTCGCACAAAGTTCACCGCATAACCGGAAACACGGATGGTCAGCTGAGGATAGTTCTCAGGATTTTCCATCGCGTCCTTTAGCGTGTCCGGGTTGAGCACGTTCACATTCATGTGGAAGCCGCCTTCACCCATGTAGGAATCCAACAGCCCGACCAGGTTTTCCACCTGCTCTTCCTCTGTGCGGCCAAGCCCTGAAGGAACAACCGTGTTGGTGAGGGAGATCCCGTCCTGGGAATCCTCATACGGCAGCTTCGCCACAGAAAGGGCAGAAGCCAACATGCCGTGAGTGTCACGACCGTTCATCGGGTTCGCTCCCGGTGCGAAAGGTTCGCCCATGCGGCGCCCATCGGGCGTGTTGCCCGTGTGCTTTCCGTACACAACGTTTGAGGTAATCGTCAGAACGGACTGCGTGTGCGTGGAATCCCTGTATGTGGGGAACTTGCGGATCTTGTCCATGAAGGTCTGCACCAGATCCACTGCAATGTCGTCAACGCGGTCGTCATCGTTTCCGAACTTCGGGAAGTCGCCTTCCACCAGGTAGTCGGTGACGATGCCGTCTTCGTTACGAACCGGCGTCACTTCGGCGTACTTGATGGCAGAAAGAGAGTCGGCGGCCACTGACAAGCCCGCGATACCGCAGGCCATGGTCCGAAGAATCTCGGTGTCGTGCAGCGCCATCTCAATGCGCTCATA
>CAYFNQ010000076.1:0-3316 GCA_964344535.1 uncultured Actinomyces sp. | reverse complement strand
AAAGATCTGGCTACCCATGGTGTGGATCTGGCGGCGTGGGTCGCGGGTTCACCTTATGTGCTGGTCTCTGCCCAGACCACAGCGTTTCGCGGGGTGTCAGCAGACCAAAGGACCAAGCTCCCCCCACAAAAATCTGAGCCATCAACAGTGGTAGAAGAGAACTTTAGAGGCAAGATCCTGAGCGGGCCAAATGACTACGTCACCATGAACCAAGGACTGCAACCAGCCGAAACCACTGAAGCAGTCCTCCAAAGTGCAGAGTCAGGGGAAGCAAATGAATTGGTAGACATCCGGGGATCGCGCCAAGCAGAAACTGGAAGACAAGAGGCTCTGAACTAGATGGACTTTGTGAAACGCGCGGTTCGGAAGTTTACTGGATCGGGCCCAACTTTTGGTTACGTGGTTAAGCTCCTTTCAGGCACTACTTTGGCGCAGCTAATAACACTCGTCAGCATGATTCCACTGGCTCGACTGTATGGTCCAGAACAATTTGGCCTGTTCGCGATCATCCAATCCATGGTTGCTATCGCTGTCTCGGTTGCTTCTCTCCGATACGATATGGCAATTGTTCTGCCTAAGACAGATCTTGAAGCTCGCGTGGTGCAGCTACTTGCGTCACGCTCAATTCTTTTTACGTCGCTTTTGTTCTCGGTTGTGTTCCTTGTGGGGAACAGGTGGGTGGTGTCGCACTACGGCAGCCCCGCGCTTGCAACTTGGTTGGTCATTAGCGGATCCGTTGTCTATCTGACATCGCAAGTTGCCAACAGACAGTTTTGGCTTACCCGGAGGCGAAAATTTGGCGAGGTTGCCTCAAACAGAGTTTTCAGCACTGCTGCAACAGGAGGTTTTCAGCTTCTTGCAGCTTTGGGTACGCGCGGCTTCGAAGGCTTATTGGTTGGGCTTATCGCAGGGCAGTTTCTTACGCTTCTCTTCGTTAACTCGAAGGTGCCTGAGCTCAGGACTGATCTACCACCCGATGCCCCCACACCTGGGGCCATGGCAAGACGCTACAAGAAGATGCCACTATTGAACGGGCCAAATGCTCTAGTTGATGCTGTTCGGAACTCGGGTATCAACCTGTTAATCGCTAATATCGCGGTTGCCGGCTTAGGTCAGTATTCTATGGCATTCAGGGTCACCGCTGCGCCTGCCGCATTGATCAACGGTGCGATAGCACAAGTTTTTCTCCAAAAGATGTCGGTGACCAAGCCTGGGAAGATGCTCGGGCTTATCGGAGCCGTGCTGCTTCGAATAGCTCTGGTTAGCGTCCCCGTTTTTACTCTCTTTTACTTTGTGTCGCCAAAGCTGTTGCCATTCATTTTTGGGCTTGAATGGACTGAGTCCGGTCTGTTCGCTCAGGCACTGGTTCCGTGGATCTTCATGCTCACCTTCACATCGCCTCTGTCGAACCTCTTTATTGTCGCCGAAAGACAAGGAGCGTTACTTGCTTTTGCGGTGCTCTACGCTGCCGCCCCGCTCCTATTCCTCTACTTGTCTCCATACTCGCTGCTTAGCAGCGTGCGAATATTAGCGTGGATAATGGCGTCTTGTCTTCTTTTCCTTGTGATTCTGGCAGTAGTGGTCGCCCGGAGCTACGATCGCAGGCAGTCAATAAAGTAGGAGTGGGCAGGTTCTGAATTTCGTGCAACGAGCGTCAAGCGCTGCAAGACGAGGTTGCCTTCGGGGGCGGGATGCAAGTCGAGCTCCTAAACCGTCAAGCATGGATCACCTGCGCCGAGCTAGCCAACGCAGTCTTTGGATATATGGAGATCTACCACAACCGCTGGCGGCGACACCCTGCCATCGGCAGCGACACACCCGTAGAATACGAACTTCAGCATAAACCGTTGAAAGTCGCGTCCTAGATTCTCACAAACCAAAGGAACAGACACCAGGGCACGTCAAAGCAGAACAAAACCCAGGCCACTTCACCAGCCGACCCCAGCAGTTTCTGCACGGTCAGGCGACATCTAATGCGGGAACTTGGACGCAACTGCGGCTAGCGGTCTTGCTCGCTCCGCAGCCCAAGCTTCTAATAGGATGGGCCGGTTCGCATCTTAATCATTTCGGCGGCATACGCCCCTCACAACACCATCGGCTCTGTCCGCATCTCGAAGTTTGTGGAGTACTGGGCGAAGGAGGGGCACCAGGTCCACGTTGTGACGTCGGAGCCGACAGTCTTGGGGCTGGAGGAACCTCACAGCCCGCTTATCTCAGTCGACAGGAGCAGAGACCCGTTGGAGAAGACTGCTGCTCAAGTCATAGAGGGAGCACGTACGAACTCTCGGGGTTCGCCGAAGCAAGTAGCGTTGTCCGGTCTAGGCTCGATTGCGAAGACGATCTTGTGGCCGGACCGCTTTGTCTTGTGGTCCGCAAAGGCCCTCGTCCAACAGATGAAACTGCCGTGGAAGCCCGACGTCGTCGTGGTTAGCGTTCGGCCCGTCAGTGCGTTGGTTCCCGCGTGGGTGGTTTCACGAAGATTCCGGAGTCCTCTTGTCGTGGACTACCGTGACCTTCAATCTGACAGGAGAGTGCCGGGAGACCGACGTGTCTCACCAAGACGGTGGCTAACTAGCCGACTCGAAAAGGGCATCACCTCTCGCGCCTCTTTGATTGCCGGTGTAACGCAGCCAATGGTGGAACTGCTGGGCAAAAAAACCGGAGTGGAGACAGTTGTCGTCACTAATGGATACGAACCTCGTGACTTCGAAGACTGGGCGTATTCCCCAACCGACGACGGGCTGACCATCCGGTATGTCGGGACGATATACCCGGGCCTTAGCGATCCGTCTCCACTCTTTCGGGCTATCCGGTTGCTACGCGATCGCGGCAAGGATCCGGGCGTCCGTGTCGAATTTTTGGGTTCTGTTTCACCTGAAGTGAAGGAGTCCGTTGACTCGTTAGACCTCGCTGATTGCGTTGAGTTTCTGGGAAGAGTCACCCATGCCGAGGCCGTCAGGGCTCAGGTTGAAGCCGACCTTTTGCTTCTTCTATTTTGGGATCATCCTCACGAAAGGGGAGTCCTGACCGGAAAAATATTTGAGTACATTGGTGCGCGGCGACCCATCCTGTGCATGGGACTCGAGGAGGGAGAGCAGTTCTACAAGAAAGTTTTTGAGGCAGGCTTGGTTGACAAGGACAGACAGATCAAGCTCGAGTACGAGGGTCAAACAAGGGCTGTGTTGCAGCAACTAATCGACTATCTCAATAGCTCGGAAAGTCTATAGTCGCAGACAGCGTATCGGGGAGTTCTATGAGAGGTCGCCGTCACCGCCTGTGCAGAGAACGGCTCCACCAAACTAACCTCAACCGCAGT
>CAYFNQ010000075.1:0-3422 GCA_964344535.1 uncultured Actinomyces sp. | reverse complement strand
CGAACTGTGTCGACTCGACGCAGTCTCTAGTTCAGCAGGGGCAGTAGCGAATCGTAAGCGCCAGTCACGTCACGATCGGGGATGTCCCAAACGTGGACAACCGGGTTGCTGCTGGTGTACTGGGGCCAACCGGGATCACCCGTGCGAATGAAGTCGACAACCGCGCGGTGCACATCGTCCGCAAGTGCTTGCGGAGGATTGGGTCCCGTGAGAGCTTCCATGGACGGTCCATCCAGACAGTCGAAGAAGAACGGCACGTCCACGCAGTGCACGGCAGCATTGAATGTGCTGGAGGTCCAGGAAAACCGGTAAGCCCAGGTTGGGGCGTCTTCACGCGCGCGCATCACCAAGACCGTGGGGATCTTGATCATGCGGTCACTGATGACGCGGCCTGCCAGGAAATGCTTCCCTTTGTCTAAAGCGTCCTGGTTGGCAGCAATATAGGCCTTCTGTACGTCCTTTGGGACGCCCATCTTCGACAGCAATAGACCCTTTGGAACCAGCTTCAGTTTGCTGGCCTGATCAAAGAGCGCCATAGTCATTTCGTCATCCGTTGCCCCCAGCACCAAATGCTTGTCCGCTCCCACACCGGCTTTCAATGAGTCCAATGCGGGGCGAAGAATTAGTTCACCATCAACGGTTGGGCCCATACTGAGCCCTTCTTGCATAGCCTCTTCCATCTGGCTGGGGTCCATTGCGCTCAGTTTCGCTTGCGCTTCCAAAAGCTTGTCCTCAGGAACCGAAGAAAACCCGTCCAACGTTGGCTCCACCCCCAACTCTTTCGCCATCTTGGACGCAAACTTCTGGGCCCGCTCACGGCTCAGATCTGGGATGGGCGTAGAGATCGCATACACCTGGTGGAATAGGTTCTGAGCGGCTTCCATCCCCAACAAGGTAAGGACGGAGCCCGCACCCGCGGACTGGCCTGCGATGGTGACCCGCTTGGGGTCGCCACCAAATTGGGCGACGTTGTCCTGCACCCACTGCAAGCCGGCAATCCAGTCCCGCACTCCACGGTTCTGCACGGTACCTTCGATCCACCCGAACCCCGTGAAACCCAGGCGATAAGAAATGGTCACTGTGACAACGTCGTCCCGATTGAAATTCCGCCCGTCATACCAGGGGCTGGCCGGTGAACCGGCAAAGTAGCCTCCGCCGTGAATGTAAACCAGCACGGGTAGGCCCTGACCTTTCTTGGCTGGCTTCGGTGAGGGCGTGAACACGTTAACGTTCAAAGTGGAATCACCGGGGATGGAGGGCTCCGGAATAAGCGTCACCCCCGGATCCCCCCGCTGAGCTGTAGCTCCATAGTCCAGCGCGTCCAACACCCCCTGCCACGGTTCCACAGGTACGGGCGCTTTGAACCGCAAGTCCCCGATGGGAGGCTGTGCAAACGGGATCCCTAAGAACGCTGCCGACCTGGCGTTTGCACCCTTGCCCGTCGTGGCCCGCCACCGTCCGCGCACCTTCCCCGCGTTTGTTTCTACGTCTACGAACTCGATTTCATCGGACATTTGCGTGCTCACTCTTCTTCTTGTCTCAGTCCGTCTAACCTGGCTTATTTTCTGATGCTTGGCCTAATAGCTGAGCCCGAACCCCGCATCGAACAGGGGGTTTTCCGTGTCGTTGGGAACATCAGCTTTAGCTTTCGCGACCGCTTCGGCGCTGCGGGGCAGTTCGAAAGGTAGGCGCCCGCGCGGTTGGCGCTCTCCTGTCACTACCTGCGCCGCGACCGCGTCGCTCACGCCCACGTCACCCAGGATTGCCGAGGCCGTGTCTATTAGCGGTGTCAAAATAGCCGGGCGCTCTAGGTTTGCGTCAATTACAACAGGGGTTGTCTTTGCGATGTCTTGGATGCGTGCGATCAGGCCGGGCCGATATTCCAAGGTGCCCTGGTTGAAAAACGCCTCCAACGCTAGATCGTCCCTGGGGTCAGCGGGCGGCGCCAACCTAATTACGACCACGTCCGCCTGGTCCGGCCTAGACACAACCTGGCCAAGAGTTTCGGCGGCCTCTTTGGAAAACCCTTCCGCATAGACTTTCTGACCGGGCTCCAAGGGAAGGATTCCATCATTTTTCAACAAAATCATGGAGTCGCCCTGCGCGTCCAAGCCAGCGGCGACGAAGTCGGGGCGGCCGACAATGCTCTCCGCCTCATCCTCGTCCACAAACGGATTGTCAAACAGGCCTAACTGGAACTTCACCAACAAAAGGCGGTAAACAGACTGGTCCAATCTGTCTTCGGACACGGCACCACTACGCACTGCTTCAAGTAGCAAGTGTGTCGCGATCTCACCACCGAACTGGTCGGCACCCGCCTGTATCGCCTTCACGGTTCGCTCAAGGGCAGTCGCGTCTTCCATCCCCCACGCACGGGCCGGCAGCGGCTTACCAGAGATCTCCCCGTCTGTGATCAGGCCCCAGTCCGTACAAATGACGCCCTCAAACCCCAGCTTGTCCCGTAACAACCCAGTCAAGATCTGCTTGTTGAACCCAAACCCGACCTCCTCTACGGGTTTGCCATCAAGTTCCAAGCCGACGGGAACGCCGTAGTAGGGCATCATCGCAGAAGTCCCCACCTCAATAGCCCGTTCGAACGGGATCAGGTGAAGGTCAAACATGTTCCCTGGATAAATCTGCTCCCGCCCGTAGGGGAAGTGGGGATCTTCCCCATCCAGCTGGGGGCCGCCCCCAGGGAAGTGTTTCGCCATGGTCGCCACAGAAGTGGGCCCCAGATCCTTGTCAACCTGGAAACCTTCGATGTAGGCGGCGGCAACATCTGCGACGAACTGGGCATCGTTTCCAAAAGTGTGGAATTGGCGTCCCCACCGGGCTTCCGTTCCTAGGTCGATCTGCGGGTGGAGCGCAGCGCGGATACCGACGGCCACATACTCTTGCCGGGCGATGTCGGCAAACTGACGGACGGCTTCCGCGTCCTGCAACGCTGCCATTCCCAAGGGCTCTGGCCAAGCCGACATAGCGCCAGCAAAGATTGCCGCGCCGACATTCTGTGCCTCGGAGTGTCTAGGGTCGGTCGACAAGGTGACGGGAATGGAGTGCGGTGTCTGCGCCGCCAGCTCCTGCAGCTTGTTGACCCAGCGGGCGGTTAGGCGTGGTGAAGGGGTCATCAGCACGTTGAAGTGGTTTATGTACCGGTCTAAGACCGCTTCACGCGTGGGAGTGCCGGACATCCCCTGGTCGTCGGGCATCAGGTCGCCGTCAGGTCCGGGCTCAATCATTGCTTGATACGCCAAGCCCACCTTTTCCTCAACAGACAAACGGTGAACCAGATCTTCAGCGCGTTGCTGAGGCGTCAAGTTCGGATTTTCAAAAGGGGACATTATTCCGTCATGATCCAGGTCGCGGAATTTCGTACCGTCGGGGGCAGTCAATAAAGTTGGTTCCATGGGGCACCGGTTGCT
>CAYFNQ010000074.1:2172-3577 GCA_964344535.1 uncultured Actinomyces sp. | reverse complement strand
TCCGCGCACTACTAGCGAACGGCCCGCACCACTAGTCGTACATGCTGGTGTTGCGCAGCCACTGCGGGGCCGGGTCCCCTTCCCCACCTGTGTCCGCAACTTCCCCAGTGATTGAGTTTTGGATGTGCCAGCGCAGTGGGGTGAAGCGCTTGCCGTCAAAGCGTTCAACGATCTCACCGTTGTCAATCCCGTCAGATCCCCAAAATCCGAGGTAGGTGACGATGTCACCATCGACCGTTACATTGCTGTTGCCGTACGCACCAGTGCATGCCACGCACACTGCGTCGGAATTGATGGCGCAAAGCCCTCCCTCAATGAGTTCTCCGTCGTAGCCAGCGGGCTTGTAGCCCAAGCTCACTAGTAAGAACGACTGTCCGCCAACTGTGATTGGGACTGCGGGCCCATGACCAGTGTAGATCTGTGCCCGCATTGTCCTGACGTGGTCGCGGTAGCTAGACCCAGATGAGGCGGTGCCATCAACGAACGTGATGTATTCGTCCGGGTTTGTCCCCAAAACGCCCGCGGGGAAAAAGATCGTCCCATTCAGCACTTCATCTTCCGTAAGCGGCTCCCTGCCCACGATCTCCAGCGTTTGCCTCTCCCAATCTGGAATCGCCACCTCATCTTGCGGGCCAACACTGGCCGCCGTGAACGCCTGACCGTCCCAAATCATGGAGATGACTTCATCGCCCTGCACCACGTTCAAGGCGGACCCCACGGAATAGACATCCTGGACCTCACCATCTGGGTCGGGAGAGGCAGCCAGGTAGTCCGCCCCACCCAGCAGCTCCATGTCGATGTCGTAAACAGCCAGATATGGTGGCGTCTCCTCTTCTGCAAACAAATCACAATTCAGGGACACCACGGAGTAAATGGAGCCCTCCGAAACCACCTGGGTGAACGCTGTCATGGCCACCAAGTCCTGCGGGTCGCTTCCTTCCGCTAGCCCTTGCTCAAACGTGACCGGGCCGCTCACGCCCGACACTGCCTCACACTCAGCGGGGATGGCCAAGGTGGCGTCTTGGAAGTCCTCGAACACCGGCACATCAGTGTCCTCATACGACCCCAGCAGCGTTGGGCCTGCGTCCAAGTCATCGTCGGAGTCAGCACCAGACGTCTCAGCCGCGTCTGGGAACGGCAAGATCGACAGACCCCCGTCCGTCGTCACCACCAGCGCCTGTTCGTCTGCTTCCCACGACTCAACCGAAGTGCTCACCGACCACTGGTTCTCCCCAGTTTCGATATTGATTGCCAAGATCTCTTTGGGCGTGGCAACCAGCAAAACGTCACCGGACAGTTCCCAGGTTGGCTCCCCCGCCGTGAAACCGTTCAGCTCCGCTGTGCCTTCGGGCAGGTTGCGCTGCCACAAAACAGTGTCGCCTTTAACACCCAGAAAGGTCTCCCC
>CAYFNQ010000074.1:0-2072 GCA_964344535.1 uncultured Actinomyces sp. | reverse complement strand
ATGTTGTTGAAGGCGGTCGAGGATTTTTCCCCACCCTTCACAAACAAGAAATACCCACCGACCCCCAGACCAGCAACCACTAGGACGGCAGCCAAGACCCACGCAACGACGGGGACGCCGCGCTTCTTTTGTTTCACAGGGGCTTGCCCTGGAGCTTGTGCGCCAGCGACCACGGAGCCCGGTTGGTTTTCTGTGGCCTGGCTGAAAGAGAAGGTCTCCACCCCCAAGTCACCCTCTCCAGCGGATGCCTCCACAGTCTGCCCGGATTCGGTCTGGATCCACTGAACCAACTCCGGGTACACGTTCGGGTGTTGCAGGATTTGCGGCCACAGGTCGCTTCTCCTAGTCGCCACCGCATGAAGGTCTAGGGGCCCACTGGCGGGATCGGTAACTATTACAAGATCTGCGTCAGGTCCAAGAGATGACATGGTGGCTCCAGTCTTCGAACGGCGTGATTGCTCCAAATCTGTGTTTCACTCTGCCACAAGCCGGATCCGTTCGCATTTCAAACCGCATCCCACCTGCCCAGCCGGGATGACACTTTACAACTACACTTATACGCGCGTAACAAGGACGTGATGCCACATGAGTGAAGGCCTAGAGGACACCGACTACCTGCTACTTCAGGACCCCAATTTGCCTCCCGAAGAGCTGCAACGAATCGCCTCCACCCGCTTCGACCTTGATCCGCTGGTGTTGGTGCATCCAAACGTATACCCAGAACTGACAGCCTGGATTCTCCAAAGCCAGCGCACAGAACCGACTCCACCCACGCCAACAGAGCCCTTCCTGCCAGCAGTGCCCGTCCAGGGCCCAGACGCTCAGCTGGCGCTTCCGCCACCGTTTCAGCCAGCTCCCGTCGCTCCCCTAGCTTTGTCAGGGCCAAGTCCAGTACCCGCTCTGCTTCCTGCAGCCCAACCCGGACTAGTCCCGCCGCCAGCGACAAACCCACCTAGTAAAAAGGGCTTGGTAGTGCTTCTATCCACTCTTATTGCCCTTTTGGTCCTTGGCGGCTTGGGGTTTGGGGCGTGGTGGTGGCTGGGGCAGGACTCTAATTCCTCGTCATCATTTTCCGCCGCCCCTCGACAAACCAAAGTTGTGGACTTGCGGACCCTAGGTGACAACGTGTCGGTGGTGCCCATAGGAGTCCACAACTCGGTAGCACTGGAAGCTTTGGACCTGCGGTTGATCGGGCTTGAATCCGACGGTGAGTACTTCTTGGCTGGCATCGACACCCACTCCTATAGCGGCCTGCCGCAGTGGATTGTTCCAACGGATGACCCGTCCTTGGCATACGTGGATGGGGAATGGTATTTCGCTGGGGACACCACGTACCACCTGGGCGTGGAAGGAGCCTTCCCAGCAAAAAGGCCCGCTAACGCACCGCCACCTCCCTCAGCAGAGGACACGAAGAGCGGTGCCGTGGAGGTGGGCGAATCCAAGTCCACGTTCACCACGTCCCCAACAGTGAAGTTGACGGGCAGGACGACTGAGGCGGTGCCGTATGCCGCCGGACCCGACAACCGGACCATTCTGAGCCCCACGGGCGACCGCATCGCGAGCTTCCAAGGCCCCAGCGCCATTATTCTGGCCCTGGTTCCTCAGGGCGGAACGCCTTGGATCTTCTCTAACGGCAGCGAAGTTTTCGCGGTCCAAGACTCTCAAGTGTTATGGGAAATCGAGCTGCCAGAAGGCTCTGCGGAGGTCAACGGGTTTGGCTCCCCGACCGGCCCAACCTGGGATCTTTCGGGGAACGTGCTTCTGCTTGGTACTCCCAGTTCCATCCTGGCGCTAGACGCCCGCACCGGTGAGGAACTGTGGAGGCTGAGCGCCACCGTGGACTCGTGGACAGTCGACCAGGACTCATTGGTGATCGCTGCCGGGGACAGCCTGTCTGTGCTTACGTTCAAGCAGGACGAGGCCGAGATTGACCAGGGCGAGGACGAAATTGCCACCGAAGAAGACGCCCTCACCGTGCCGCCACCGCTGTCCGCACAAGAGCTGATGAAGGCCACATTAGAGCTGCCAGCAGCGTGCGCATCACTGGCTGGCGCCCCTTCTCCCGCAGTCTT
>CAYFNQ010000073.1:0-3591 GCA_964344535.1 uncultured Actinomyces sp. | reverse complement strand
ACGCGATTGGCGACCAAGGCTCAACTGAACGACAAGTTTTTGAGGCCGCTGACGACGCTCTTCGAGACCTGACAGACCTGATAAAAAAGCTGACGGGCGCAAACGCGACAAACATTTTCGTGACCGCGGACCATGGCTTCCTCTACCAGGACAAGGAGCTCGACGACGCCTCGTACTTGTCCACCAAGCCGCAAGGAGATGAGCTTCTGGCAATAAAACGCCGTTACGTCCTGGGGAGGAACCTGAAGGACGATCCAGCGTTCCGGAAGTTTTCATCTGAAGACCTGAAGCTGAACAGCGATCTTGAGATACAGATCCCAAGATCCATTCACCGACTTAGGTTACCGGGGACCGGTTCCAGGTTCATCCACGGGGGTGCGTCGCTCCAAGAGATCGTCGTTCCGGTCGTCTCGATCAATAAGAAGCGCAAGAGCGACGTTCGTGGTGTTAACGTCGAAGTCTTGCCTGAAACGGACAAGATCACGACTGGACAGGTCGTGGTGAAGCTCTTCCAATCAGAGCCCGTCAGTGAGAAAGTCCAGCCCCGCGTTCTTCGTGCGGGCATTTACGGGGACGGCAAGCTACTCTCCAACCAGCTAGAGCTGACATTCGACCAGACGTCTGATGACAAGCGGGATCGCTATCAGGACGCTCGGATGCTGCTAGCGCAAGAGGCGGACGCGTTCAACAACCAGAGGGTCGAGTTCAGACTCGAGGAGCAGGTCCCCGGCACGACGCACTGGCGGACCTATCAGCGAGCTTCTTACCTGCTGAGGCGTTCATTCACCTCAGATTTCGATTTCTAGAGAGGGACCCGGCATGACGGGAGCGGCAAGCTACCTGAGCGAAGGCCGAAGCGGACAGAGCAGCACAGGGCCAAACGAACTGGACGCGAAGATCAACGAGTTCTTCGCTGGATCTGTGGTGCGCAAGGATCTTGTGAAGGCCGTCAAAGGCAACGCAATCGTGCCTTCTTACGTGCTGGAGTACCTGTTGGGTCAGTACGCTGCCTCGAATGACGAGGCCACGATCCATGCCGGGATTGACGCCGTGCGTAGCATCTTGGCCGAGCACTACGTGCACCGCAATCAGTCAGAGCTGGTGAAATCCACTATCCGCGAGAAGGGACGGCACCGCATCATCGACAAGGTTTCCGTCACTCTCAACGACAAGCAGGACGTTTACGAAGCTTCCTTTTCAAACCTGGGATTGAAAGGCGTGATCGTCGACCCAGGCACAGTGAAGGCCCACGAAAGACTTCTGGTGAGCGGGGTCTGGTGCATCTGCGACGTTGAGTATTCGCATAGTGACGACCCCCGCACAGTGCCGTGGATTCTGGGAAGTCTTAAACCGATCCAGATGTCGAGCTTCGACCGGGGCCCCTATTTGATCTCACGCCAGAGTTTTACCACCGATCAGTGGATCGACCTGCTGATCCAGTCTGTCGGATTCGATCCTGAGATGCTTGGGAGAAGAGCGAAGCTACTGCAACTAGTGCGCCTGATCCCGTTTGCTGAACGAAACTACAACCTGATCGAACTCGGTCCGAAGGGCACAGGTAAGTCCCACATCTACTCCGAGTTTTCGCCCCACGGGATGCTCATCTCGGGGAGCGAGGTAACCGTCCCAAAGCTCTTTGTAAACAACGCCACCGGGCGTGTAGGTCTGGTCGGGTACTGGGACGTTGTGGCCTTCGACGAGTTTGCAGGCAAAAGAAAACGCAGCGAAAGCGCGCTTGTCGACATCATGAAGAACTACATGGCGAACAAGTCCTTCTCGCGAGGTGGCGAACCCCAGGGTGCGGAAGCATCGATGGTGTTCGTTGGAAACACTTCCCACACAGTGCCCTACATGCTCAAGCACTCCGATTTGTTTGACGAGCTTCCAACGGCCTACCACGACCCTGCTTACCTGGACCGGCTCCACTTCTACATCCCCGGGTGGGAAGTAGAAACTATCCGTAGCGAAATGTTCTCTTCCGGCTACGGTTTCGTGGTTGACTACATCGCCGAGGTGCTTCGGACCATGCGCGACATCGACTATTCGGATCGCTACCAGCAGTACTTCACCCTAGGTCCCGACATTTCGACGCGCGACCGCGATGGGATCCACAAGACCTTCTCGGGGCTCATGAAGCTAATCCACCCTGACGGTGAGGCAACTGAAGAAGAAATGGAGGAGTTGCTTCGCTTCTCGATCGAGGGTCGCAAACGCGTCAAGGACCAGATCCTCAGGATCGACACGACAATGGCGGACGTCAACTTTGGCTACACCGACAGGTCGGGGAAATGGCGTCCAGTCACGACGCTAGAAGAGGACGAGTACCCCGACTACTATCGCGCCCAGCGTCCTGAGGGCACCGACATCGAGGACGAGTCCGTAGGCTCCCTGGGGATCCCTGAAGCGTTAGCAGTGTCGGTGCCTGTTTCCGTAGAAGTCGAGCCGCAACTGTTTGAGGGGCATCGAGAGTTTCAAGAGAACCAACGCGGGGTTTCTTACGAGAAGTTGTTCTTGCCCTATCTGCGCGGCGCAAGTGAGGTCACTGTCGTCGATCCCTACATTCGCCTTCCTCACCAAGGCCGAAACCTCGTGGACTTGCTTGCGTTGCTCGCTGCTTCTAAGGATCCCGCGGACGAAATCGTCGTCAGGTTGGTGACAACGCCAGTTCAGGGAGAGCATGAGCAGCAACACTTGTTGATGCTGAAGACGATTCAGGACAGCGCGGCCTCTGCGGGGATCCGGTTCAACGTTGTCTGGGACGACACGATTCACGACCGTTCGATCCGCACTGACCACGGCTGGAAGATCATCTTGGGCCGAGGGCTCGACATTTTCCAGAAGAGCCACGGCCAATTCGATCTCGGCGCCCGTCGCCAGGAGTTTCGGCCGGTGTCGGCCTTCGGGGTCACCTACATCCGCGAGGGCGGCTAACCCAGAGGCAGTCAGTCGCGGCCCATTCCGAGCAGGACGTGATGGAATGGCCCGCCTACCGCGCACACAAGAACGAGGTCGCGCAGCGGACGACCGACGATGGAATCGCGGTGTCCGCACCCTCGGCGCAGACGGACCCCGTGGAAGTGATCGAGGAAGCCGTCCAAGCGTTGAACTCGGAGGCCGAGACAGAACTCCGCAGGCGGCTCCAAGCCTCCTCACCGGAGTTTTTCGAGAAGGCCGTAGTCGAGCTGCTGTGGGCAATGGGCTACGGCGGCACCCACGGACAGAAGCGTCATGTGGGCAAGACCGGAGATGGTGGCATCGACGGGGTCATAGGCCAGGATGCACTCGGCCTGCAGAAGGTCTACATTCAAGCGAAGCGCTACGGCGACGGCAACAATGCCCAGGCGGGTGAGGTCAGAGACTTCTACGGGGCCCTAAGAGCGCGCGGTGCAGAAAAAGGCGTTTTCATTACTACCTCGAAGTTCTCGGCTGGGGCCCGCGACACAGCTGCAAGGTTCAGCGGTGACATCGTCCTCATCGATGGAATCCGACTCACGGCGCTTATGCTGGATTACTCGGTTGCAGTGCAGGAGGCTCACACCTTTTCGCTCTACGAGGTCGACGAAGACTTCTTCGAGTCGGCGCTGTTCTAGA
>CAYFNQ010000072.1:0-3681 GCA_964344535.1 uncultured Actinomyces sp. | reverse complement strand
CCAACCTTGCCAAACCCTTGGACAACAGCCGTGGTTTCTTCAGGTTTCATGCCCAGTGTTTCCATGGCTGAAAGCGCCGTGTAAACAACACCGCGTGATGTGGCTTCCGCGCGGCCCAACGACCCGCCCAAGGACAGCGGCTTGCCGGTAACGCTACCCAACACCATGTGGCCTTCCGCTACCGAAATGGTGTCCATGATCCACGCCATGTTCTCAGCATCGGTGCCGATGTCGGGGGCGGGAATGTCAATGTCCTCGCCCAAAATCGGCAGCAATTCGGAGGTGTAACGACGCGTGATGCGCTCAAGTTCCGCCTTGGAATAACCCGTTGGGTCAACGGTCACCCCACCCTTTGCACCTCCGTAAGGAAGGTCCAAGAGAGCGCACTTCCACGTCATCCACATGGCCAGCGCGCGAACCTCATCCAAGTCCACGTGCTGGGAGAAGCGGATTCCACCCTTAGCTGGTCCGCGGGACAAGTTGTGTTGGACGCGGTAACCGTGCAGGACGTCGATTTCGCCATTGTCGCGACGCAGCGGAATCGAGACCGCCATTTCACGCCTAGGGCTAGCCAACATGTCGTAAGTGCCCTTGTCGTAGCCTAAGAAATCAGTGGCCTGGCGCAACTGCACAAGTGCGTCATCAAGTGGGGTGGGTTGGTCTTTAGCGCCCGACATAGAGATTCCTTCGGATGGGTAGTTGGTTACAAGCTGCTCTAACCGTACCGCTGCGTGGGGCGCGGTGCCCAGTTTTTCGACGCTACTGACTTGGTTGGGAAGTTCTTTGGCACAATACGATCCACTGTTGGCGGGCGAGGGGCACGGCATTGAAGACTGAAACCACTATTGCGGGGGAGCCCGCCGTCGACCCCGAAACGCAGCCGATAGCCGGCGCCCAGCCCCGCGTGAATTGGCGCGTGTTCTTGTGGGCGGCCGTCGGGGCAGTTGCGGTAACCCTTTGGGCGTTCGTCGTTCCAGACAACGCCCAAGCTGTTCTGGGCTCAGTGGTGGGGTGGACCGCCTCTTGGTTCGGCTGGTTCTACGTGCTTTTAGCCGCAGTCGTTTTAGCGTTCGTGGTCTTTTTGGCAACCTCACGCTTTGGGCGTATCCGGCTGGGCCCAGATGATTCCAAACCTGAATTTTCCACAATGGAGTGGGCGTCCATGCTGTTCGCGGCAGGCATCGGCACAGACCTCATGTTTTTTGCGGTCGCGGAACCGGTCGCCCAATACATGCAGCCCCCTTCGTTGCCGCCAGAGTCTGTTGAGGCAGCCCGCGAAGCAATGGTGTGGACCATTTTCCACTACGGCATTTTGGGTTGGGGAATGTACGCGCTGATGGGAATTGCGCTGGCTTTCTTTGCCTACCGGAAGAAGCTGCCGCTGGCGGTCCGCTCAGCACTAGCCCCCATCTTGGGACGCAGGGTCCACGGGGTCTGGGGTGACACGATCGATTTCGCGGCCCTCCTAGGGACAATTTTCGGCGTGGCAACATCCTTGGGCATTGGCGTGGTCATGGTGAACGTGGGCCTGGGAACCGTGTTCGGGTTGCCCGTCAACACCGCCATGCAGGTGGCAATCGTGGTTGTTGGTGTTTCGGTTGCTACGCTCTCCGCTGTCTCCGGTGTTGATCGAGGCATCAAGTTCCTCTCCCTACTTAACGTGTTCTTGGCTGTTGCGCTCAGCCTGTGGATCCTGGTCAGCGGCAACACGCAGTACCTTCTTGAAGCGATCGTTTTGAACGTTGGCGATTTCATCGCCATGTTCCCCTCCATGGTGATGCAGACGTTTGCGTATGAGGACACCGGATCGTGGATGGCCGACTGGACCCTTTTCTTTTGGGCTTGGTGGGTTGCGTGGGCGTCCTTTGTTGGACTGTTTCTAGCCCGGATCTCCAAGGGGCGCACCATCCGCCAATTCGTGATTGGTACGCTCACCATTCCTTTCATCTATGTCCTCATGTGGATTTCGATTTACGGGAACTCGGCACTGGACATCATCAGGGGCCAAGGGGACCACGAATTTGGGGAAACCACCCTCTTATCTCCAGAAGGCGGGTTCTACGAGCTCCTGTCTCGATACCCAGGTTTTGCCGTTACCGCGGCCCTAGCCACATTGACTGCGCTGTTGTTTTACGTGACCAGTGCTGACTCGGCGGCGCTGGTCATGGCGAACCTGTCCTCACGCCTGCCCACCCCCGGGCATGACGGACGGCCGGCTCTGCGGATCTTCTGGGCCGTCACTACCGGCGCACTAACCATCGCCATGCTTTTGGTGGGCGGTATTGGCGCATTGCAAAGCGCCACAGTCATCATGGGACTGCCTTTTGCCCTAGTCATGGTTTTGGTCATGGTTGCCCTCTATAGGGCCTTGAATGCGGAAAGCCCCAGCCAAGAAACCCTCGATGAGCGGGAGAGGGGGTGGCAGGGGAGGCTGTCGGGGATCCTCGCCATTCCCAATCAGGATGAGGCCGCCAGGTTCGAAAAAGAAACACTGGTGCCAGCGGTGGAACAAATCACCAAAGAGCTGCGCAACCAGGGGGTTCAGGCCAGCTGGGAAATCACCAAGGATGAGTCGCAGGCGAAGCTGGTTCTGGAGGTCCCCTCCACCGCAGGTGATCGCTACACGTACGTCGTGGAAAGGGTTGAGCTACCCGTTCCTTCCTTTGGAACTCGACTTCCTCACGTGGATGACAAGCAAATCCGTTGGGTGCTGGAGGACGGACCCAGGGATGAATCGGCTCGCGACATCATGACGCTTTCAAAGGAAGAGATCATCCACGATGTGCTGACGGGGTATGAGGGGCATCTGCGGGCCACTTCTTAGCCAGCAGCAACAAAAGCAGCCATGCGAAGAAGACCCCAATCCACCCGCCAACGGAATTGGCAAGCAGATCTTCCCACTGCGTGCCCCTGGTGGGCATGAAAAACTGCAGGCTTTCAATCCCCGCCGAAACCATGGGCAAGATCCCCAGGGCACGCCAGGTGTAGGCAAGTCCAAGCGTCAGCAGCAGGAAGAACCCCAAGGGCATGAACATGACGATGTTGGTCGCGAAGTTGAACTGAGCCTTATCAAGCTCTAGACCGAAGGTGTTCTTCAGGAACGCTTTAACAGCCCGTATCAGCGGACTGTGGATAGACCCCTTCTTCACAGGCATCAGCGTGATTCCAGCAATTGCGGTGGACGTAAGGATCAGTCCAATCAGGCCTATGCGCTGGCGGACGAAGTCGCGTCGCTCGGAGCTGGGAGCCATGTCTAGAAGTTGCCGTCAGCTACCTGCAGGCACGTGAGGCCGTTGTCCCGCCACATGCGAACTACTTTGTCCCGATCGTCGATCACGCCTTGAACCCGGTAGTGCGGAAGGATCCGGTCGTCCAAGATTTCTTTTTTCAAGATCTGGTCCGCCCGATTGTCTCCACGGGGCCGCATCAGCAGCTGCGCGTAGGGGATCTGGTGCTTCTCTAGCCAAACTTCGGTACCTGCCCGCGCCGCCTCGCTGCGACCCGACACTAACAAGATCGCGTCAACCTCCGGGTCGTTGGCCAAAGCCCGCACCACCTGGATGACGGGCTTGTTGGGCAGGTCGCGCTCCACACCTTTTGTTGCAAAGGGACTGCGGTTCCCTAAAAGCGCCAGGGTCCCGTCAAGGTCGACAATCCAACAGCTTGGCTTTGGCTGGTCAA
>CAYFNQ010000071.1:0-3721 GCA_964344535.1 uncultured Actinomyces sp. | reverse complement strand
TCGTAACCAAGTTTTGTGGTGCCCAGCCAGTGCTCACCGCTTGGACGTTCAAACGACGGGTAGCCAGAGAACTTGGGGTTCAGCGTGAAATATGGGGCGATAAGAGCAAACAAGATGATGCCCACCACCAGGAACAACCCGATCACCAGTTTCGGTGTCATTGGTGGAAGGAACTGTGAGGGGCGCTTGCGGGTCGGCGATCCCGGCGCTTCTTTGCCTCCTGCCGCCACCGCCGGATCAACCGTGGTTTCTGCAGCCAATTTCGCTTGGTTAATGGGTTTCGCGCCGTCGTCGATGCCGGCAACCCGTTGACGGTCCCAGTCGGCGTTGCCAACTTTTCCGTGCGGCTCTTCTATGTTCGTGTGGGCCTTGTCAAAGGCAACAGTGTCGTCAGCGACAATTTCGTCTGCCTCAAAGTACTGTTCAGAGATCTCCGGCAGCGGTGAAGAGTCTTGCAGCTGGTTTTCAGGTGAATCGTCGCGCTTAGCCACGTGCCCTCACTCTCGGGTCAACGAATCCGTACACCAGGTCCATCAGAAGGTTCGCGGACAAAACGGCCAGCGTGATTACCAGGAACACGCCTTGCATTAGCGGGTAGTCGTTACCCTGTACAGCCGTGATCATCAGTTTTCCAATGCCCGGGTACGTGAACACTTGTTCCATCACGATTGAGCCGGCAACAACGAAGCCCAGTGCAACGCCAAACCCGGCGATGGACGGCAGGATTGCGTTACGGGTCGCGTAGGTGGCGAAGATGCGCCGGGGACGCAGGCCCTTTGCCTCAGCAGTGACTATGTAGTCCTCAGAGAGCGTTGAAACCATCATGTTGCGCATTCCCAGCAGCCAGCCACCAAACGCCGAAAGGACAATTGTGAACGCTGGGAGAATCGCGTGTTTTAGGACAGACCCGACAAACGCCCAACTCCACTCCGGCCCGTTGAACGTGAAGACGTCGTAGCCACCTATTCGAGGCAGCAGTTTCCACTCAACAGAGAACATGTACGACAGAAGGATTGCTACCCAGAAGTAGGGCAGTGACTGCAGCAGGGTTGAAGCGGGAACTAAGTTGTCCACCCACGTTCCGCGCCTCCAGCCTGCAAAGGCTCCCAGGCCGACACCAATGATGAAAGCTAGAATCGTTGCCGCCCCGACCAGGCCAATGGTCCATGGCAGTGCGGAACCAATCAGTGTCGAAACGGAAGTGGGGTATTTGGTGACTGAGACACCCAGATCGCCGCGCATAAGGCTGCCCCAGTACTGCGCGTACTGAGTCCACAGGCTGTCATCTGGGTCGCCGCCCAATAGCAGCCGAACGTTTTTTTCGATGGCGGGCGGGACTTCACCGTTCCTAGCCATCTTCGCCAAAATGATGTCGGCGGGGTTTCCCGGTAGGAGTCGAGGAATTAGGAAGTTGAATGAGATCGCGGCCCAAAGCGTGACCACGTAGAACGTTAGTCGGCGAGCATAGAACTTCACGCTTGTGCCCCCGTCTGCGCGGTTCTTCTTTGAACCATTTGAAACCCTTCTCTAGGTCCCGTTAAGAGTAGTTGTAAAACAGCTTTGCCTGGCAGTTGCCAGGTGGGTCAGTCCTAGGGAGAGCCGCATCGCAGCGACTCTCCCTAGGACTACTGGAACCCTATTTTAGTTTGACGTTCCGTTAGGAACTAAACGTCGAACTAGCCTGCTGGCTGGATCTTGGTGAGGATCAAGCCGGCGCTACCACTGCCCCAGGAGGGTGGGAACGCGTACAGGTCGTCTTCGGTTGGCCAACCCGTGAAGTCCTTGTCATTGACGAACGTCTGGGTCGCGTTGATGACCAGCGGGATGTACGGCATGTCATTCACGATGTTCTCTTGAATGATCGCGTACTGCGCTAGGCGCAGGTCACCCTCATTTGTTTCCGAAGCGGCCTGAACTGCAGCGTCAACAGCCGGGTTGGAGTAGCGGGCAATTCCCCATGCACCAACTGGCAGTTGTTCGCCAACCGGGCTGGTCATTTCAGTTGTGAACCAGTCGCGGTAGATGTCGAATGGATCAGCAACGGACGTGCCGACAACACCACCCATGATCAGTTCGTATTCGCCAGCCTGGCGTGCGTCAGAGAATTCCTGCCAAGAAACGGTGGAAGCAATAACTTCAATTCCAGCTTCCCGAGCCTGTTCCTCAATCAGCTTCGCAGCGTCGTTGTAGTCGGACCAGCCGTCAACGGAGGTGAGGGTCATGGAGAGCTTCTGACCGTCCTTTTCGTAAATCCCATCGGAGCCTTCTGTGTATCCGGCGCCTTCCAGGATTGACTTAGCTTCGTCGACCTGTGCGTTTTGCTCGATGGCGTGGGGCATGCCGTCAGCGATCCAAGCGTCGTCACGACCAAGCAGTGCGAACGTGGGAGAGATTTCCTTGGTCAAACCAACGAAAGCCTTCTCCTTGATTACGCCGCGGTCAATCGCGGCGGACAGTGCCTGGCGCACAGCAACGTCGGTCTGTGGACCCTCACAGCCAAGATCAGCGTTAGAGCAGGTGTACAGCACGGTTGGATCGATTGGAGTGTTGATGTAGCCAGCATCGACCGAATCCGGGTCGGGCAGGAACATTGAGGCCCAGTCCAAGTCGCCAGCGCGCAGCATGTCCTCAGCTGAGGAGTTTGCGTCAATGGCTACGTAGCGCAGGTTCGGAATGGCAGGTGCGCCATCCCAGTAGTCCTCGTTCGCCACCATTGTGTAAACGGCGTCAGAAACGGAAGCAACCTTGTATGGGCCGGTACCGACCGGTTCCTCATTTGGCCACTCCAGGATTTCTGAGTCGCTCATTGCACCGAACACGTGTTCCGGAACAATGAAGGTCATGAGCACATTGGATTCATTAACGAACGCGGGCTCGTTGAACTTCACGACCACAGTGGTGTCGTCAACGGCTTCAGCGGAGTCAACGTAAGAGGCCTTAACCAATTCGTTTGTCAAAGAGTAGACAACGTCGTCTGCGGTGAAGTCTTCACCGTCGTTCCATTTGACGCCCTCACGCAAGTTGATGGTCATCTCGGTGCCGTCGTCATTGAACTCGTAGCCGGTTGCTAGGCGAGGTTCAGGAGCCCCTGCTGAAGCCTTGTTGAAAACCATCAAGGTTTCGTAGATTGGGCCTTGAGTTGCGTGCAGCATGTCAGGCAGGTACGGGTTAAAGTTCGCCTGGATTGGGGTTTGCGAGCCAGCCCAGATGTTCAGGGTGTCGCGTCCCTCTCCGGAGCTTTCAGTTGATTCGCCCTTACCTGCGTCACCGGACTGTTCACCTTTATCATCGCCACCGCTTGAACAGCCAGCGACGACCAGGGCAACACCAGCGGCCGCAGCCATGAACGCAGAGAGTCTGCGTCGCTTGATGCTTCGAGTCATTTACTCGATTCCTTCCTTGGTTCTTACTTTGGCGCTTCCGTGCGCCGACCCCTCAAAGAGGTTGTCCACATCAGAGTAAAGGAGCGAGCTGCCTCACTCGACCTTTGGTAAAGAAAGTTACCTAACTGATATCTAGAACGCAACCCGGTTACTTTTCTACCCAGCCAGCAGCAACTCTTGGTCACTAAAGTGAGGAGTCGGGCAGCGAACCCAGCCAGAGCAAACGCGAAGGAACCCCGGTGAAATCTTTAGCAATGAAGTTCTCTAACCCACTTGATAAAAAAGCGTGGGCCTCATTTCAGGCGGTTGTGCCCTCCTGGAAGGAGTGGTTAGGCACG
>CAYFNQ010000070.1:0-3725 GCA_964344535.1 uncultured Actinomyces sp. | reverse complement strand
AAAACACGGAACAAAACCCAGAGCGCTTCACTGGACTACTGGATTTCGAGGAGGTGGGTGGAGATCCCCAGCCACTGGCTGCCAACTTTAGGTCCCAACTCCTATCTTGCTAAGTGTGGTGTGCAAAAGTGCTCTTGCAACCTCTAGTTGGCGCAGGAGGTGGTTCGACCCATGATCCGGATAAGGACAGCAGCGGACTTTGCGGTCTTCGTCAGGCAAGCGCGCCTGGAGCAGAACCTCAGCCAGGAAGCTCTGGCCGCGCAGGTGGACAAGAGCCGAAACTGGGTCTCCAGCGTGGAGACGGGAAAAACCATGCCCACCCTGCCCGCCGTCTTGCTCCTTGCAACCGCCTTGGGGTTCGTCACTGGATTCAAGGAGCGCGATAAGGAAGGCGACCGCATCCTGGCCACGATCAAGAAGGAAACCCGCCGTGAGTGACGCACTGGACGTGTGGCTGGCCTGGATGTTGCAGACGTCTAAATGGAGCGGTTCGAGGACCAGACTTGCATGGTCGTGGCCAGGTACGACAGGTTCCTCACGCAGGGCCAGGACGTGGTGCGGATTCACCAAGAGGACTTTTGCCAGGCTCTGGGGGAGCGGCAGGCTAGGAACGTGCCCGTGACTGCGGGTGCAGAAGAAGTGTGGATGCAGGGGCATCTCCGCGACGGGCACTGGGTCAGCGGTCACTACCGCAGGGCTCCACAGCCACGCCGCGGCGCGTCAGGGTTTTCACGTTTCGCACCGTGAGGCCCGGTTAGATCGAGCTACTCAGCCAGGGATCACGATTTTAAGCGCGAAGTACGGCTGGACTACTGGATTTCAGCTAACTACGCAACGCGTTTCCTAAGGCGTCCAGCTTTGCTTCCACCGCAGTCAACCGTACGTCCAGGCTGTTGTCGGGGAGGGGAACGGGCGAGGGACCTACCCCGCCTGACACTGGTGCAACCAAGACGCCCTTCTTGTGACCCCTTGCGAACTTCACGTACCCGACAACAATTGTGATCGCCAGCGCTGCGGTGACCACGCCCAGGCGCGTGAATACGGGGGTAGGGGTGGGCTGGCGAGGAAGTGGCTGTCAGCCCACGCTTTCCTGCCCCGAGATCAAGGTTTTGACCAGAAATCGCCGGTTCGGATGGTGGGGCCGTCTAGTCGCGGGCACCCCAGCGAGTGGTCTACGATAGCTGCTGATCCCGCTCGACGATTCGTTCGTAGACCAGGCGGGTTAGGGCCGGGCTGTGGGAGCGTTGGTTCGCGCCCAAGCGTCCGGACCGCATCGTGTGGATCGCTAACCGTCTTGCTCCTTCTAGTTGTTCCGGCTGAAGTCGACTGACCCCCAGGGCGCCCAACGGCATTCTGACGGCATCCACGGGTACAAAGTAGCCCCACGAGTGTCTAGCGAACTCTACGGGCATCCCGTGGATCTGAACTGCACGGCTGAAAGGCCGCGGCCACCGGAAGATCCAGTAGGCCTTCCTCCGGGGGATAAAGGTTTCTTCCTGGGCGTTGAGCCACCACGCCAGCCCATTGCTGGCTTCTAGGGTCCCCATTTTTCCAGCCTGTTTCTCCCGGGGGAAGTAAGCGAACTGCAGCATCCCAACGTTGAGGGTCGCGAACCTGCCGCCGCTGGTGCTGGGGGCATCTGTCAGGCTCCAAAACTTGCCTTCCGTCTCCACCGCGTTCGGGATGACGCCTGCGACCACTTGCGCTAGCTCGTCCACCACGGCTTGCCACACCATGCGCCCATCGGGCAGTTTTTTCCGGCCGAAGGAGGCCGTTGCGAGCTTCGTGGGGCCGCGGCCCCAATCTCCTTCCAAGGCCTCAACGAAAGGAGCCACGTCATAGCGGGGCTGACCGGTTGCCCAATGCTCCTGCACTTCCGTGGGGACAAATGGGTCCAGCGCTGACGGTTCCGCATGTCCAAAGTTGAAGGCTTTATTTCGCAGGTTCGCCTGTTTGCGGCGCTTGCGGATCCACTCCCGCTCTATCGGATCCAGGTTCCCTTTGGGAACGTGGAGGAACTCAAGGGCTCGCACATCCTCCCACGGAGCGTGCTGGTCGGATCCGTGCCGGTGCTGTGCGTACCGGGCCACTATGTTTTCGGTCTTCCCCACGTACTGCTCGCCATTGTCGAAATGCAGGATGTAGATCCCTCTGCGTTTGTTCGGGAACAACGCCTGAACTGACGAGCGGTCTTCCAGCACCCACTTCTTCATGGCCCCAGCCTCCCATCCGCGAGCGCTTCAGGCTCATTTTCCAGGACCGCCCGCAGACAGTCCGGATACTTACGGCCGCGCGGGCCGTTACCGCGGCGTTCCGTGGTGGGCAAGATCTTGGGCTTGGTTAAGGACAATCTGCAAGCGCGTCCGGAGTTCTTCGACAAGACACTTTGCAACCTGCCGGCGATAACAACTTTGTTCTTGCCATCGTCCAGCGCAACCCTGTGCCATTATCAAGGATTTCCCCCGAGTGGGGCGGGCAGCCGCGCTTCGTCCTGGCTTCTATCTACGGCGTGCGACTACTGGAGGGCAGCCATCGAGCGGCGCGGGTGTGTCCCACGCGCTCAGCAAACTAGGCCGTCAGGAGAGGATGAAGTAGAACCCCAGACGCAGTGCGAGGATCAAGTGCAGCGCGCCCTGCCAGACGCGAGTGAGGCGAACAGCAGCCCGACGGCGAGAAACGCGAGGCTCGGTATGAGGTGCACAGGTCCGAACTTTTCCGGCAAGAACAGGGCGTGCCCCGTCCAGAAGATCAGTCCGCTCGCCACGAGGACCGCCCACGGCCGGAGACGCTCGCCAAGGTACATCTGCAGGAGACCAAAGGTGAGGTAGTCCTGCCAGAATACGGAGACCGTTATCCAGAACATATATGTGGCAACGGGCAGGTCAAGCCAGTAATGGAACGGCAACGTAATCCCTGCCAGCAGTGGGACCAGATACAACCAGGCCGACCAATTAGCGGCAAAAAGAGTCCGGTTGCGCGGATGCGTTAGCACCACAATCACGGTCAGGACTAGGGCTAAGACGTTCCCAATGAGCACTGAGGCGGCGTCGTCCTTGGTGAACAACGCGCCCACGCCGTTGTCGAGCAGACCGGGAGTGAAGTGCTACAGCCCGAACCACGCAGCTACCGCGCCGACAACGAGGCCCCAGGATCGTTGCTCTTGGGCAAGTTGGTGTGGGACTTTCACGCTGCTCGCGTTCCCGCCCTTTCAGTGCGCAGATTGAGGAGCGGATACACGGCGTGGTGTGTTGAGATAGGGGAGCTTGGGCGCGGGGACAAGGGCTCAGAGCGCGAACGAGAGAATGAGAGTTGCGATGGACAGAGCGAGCATGCCCAGGCAGTTGACCCAGAATGCCTGACCGGTGAACCTCGCACGGATGTGCGCTGCCGCCGCGCACACGAAGTAGACGATCACGCCTACGTTCGCAGCTGATGCCACGCCAGGGATCCAGAGGTCCGCGATGAGTCCGACCACAGCGAGCAGCTTGATGACGATGAGTGTCCACCACCACTCGCGCGGAAAGCCCACCCCGTCCAGGCGGTCGTGAATGAAACGCTGCGGCCGTAAAGACAGCACCGCGTCACCCAACAAACCGCGTCACCTAACAAGACGAGCGCCAGCACGAGCGAAGGCCACCACAGATCAGGCAGCAATGACATTGCGCTCCTCCTTGCTAGAACAGATCACCTTCAACGAGGCTTGCAGAGTCTGTCCGCGCCCGCAG
>CAYFNQ010000069.1:0-3766 GCA_964344535.1 uncultured Actinomyces sp. | reverse complement strand
CTGGCTCTCCTGTTCCTCATTGGTCGGCGCAAATACTGGGTGCAGCTTTACCTGGAACACGACCGCACGCGGGTGGGGGAGCCACTGACGGCCTTCCTGCAGGTTGAAAATACGGGTGCTTCACCAGCGCTTCCCAGTGTGTTGGAGGTGCAGGTGGGCAGTGCTTCCATTGAAGTTGCAGTGCCAATGTTGCGCCCAACCGCAAACTTTCACCGACCCTTGGAAATCCCCACAGAAAAACGTGGGGTAGTGCCCGTAGGACCACCCAGGTACACGAAAACCAGTCCCATTGGCATCGTTTCTTCCGACACCACATGGGGGAAAGCCCGACAGGTCTTCGTGTACCCGCAAACGGTTGCGCTGCCCCGCACCGACGTTGGGCTGCTACGAGACCTTGAGGGCATAGCTTCAGCACGCATCGTCACAGATGACTTGGCGTTTCACGCGATCCGCGAATATGCGCCGGGCGACTCCCAGCGTCACATTCACTGGAAGTCCACCGCTAAGACCGGCCAACTGATGGTCCGCCAATACGATGAGACGGTCCGCTCTGAGCTGCTGCTTATCTTGGACAACGACACGTCCCAATACCTTGATTCGCAAGAGTGGGAGCTGGCTGTTTCAGCGGCCGCCTCATTCGGGTTACGAGGGCTTGAAGAAGGACGCTCCCTAGTCCTTTCCACAGGCCCTCAAACTGAAAGCCAACTGTACGGTTCTGTTGCCCAAGCGCTAGACACACGTTCGCGACGCGCCATGATGGATGACTTCACCCGGGTAAGAGACATGGAGTCGGACGTATCTTTACGCGCGCTTGCGGCAAGTGCGGTAAAGGAAGCCGACGCGATTTCAGTGGCGGTGTTCATCACGGGGTCGCAAACCAACTTGCGGGACGTCCAGTCAGCAGCCTTGCAGTTGCCCCCAGAGGTTGGGACGCTGGCGGTGCGCTGCGACGTGGAGGGCAAACCTAAGGTGGGTGCGGTCGGGGACGTTGCAGTCGTGACCATTGCGGTACTTGATGACTTGCGTCAGGTTCTTTTGGGAAGGACCAGACGATGAGTGAGAACGCAAAACGTATCCTGGGTAACTTTGGGTTTTTGATTCCCGCGCTGGCTCTTTCTTTCCTAGCCGGCTACCCCTTGTATCAAGATCCGTGGTACTTCCTAGCCATTGGGGTGGGGATTTTGCTGGGTGCCGGTGTTGCCTGGTTGGGGGCGGCGAAACGGTTGGCGCTGTGGTGGCAGGTAGCCATCGCTTACGGCGTTTACGTGATCTTCGGGCTTGTGGTTGCCGCACCTCAGGTGCTGTGGGCTCCAAGCACTTTCCCTGACAACCTGCTTGGCGTTTTGCTGGGTCCAGTGGCCGGCCCGAACCAGATTCTCAGTCTGGAACTACCGCTAGGCACCTACCACCAGGTGTTGGCGCCCTTCTTCTTCCTAGCTGTTTTCGTGTCTTGGGGCGTGTTCTCTTTCGCTAACCGCACCCGAAAGATTTGGCCGTACGCCGCACCCCTGGCTCTAATTCCGCTTGTAGTTTCCGTAGCATTGGGCTCGGCATCCCTTTCGTCTGCCTACGCGTTGCCGGGAGACTTTGGGGACGTAATCCCTCCCTTCTTATGGCACGCCATTGGAGCAACCACCCTAGTGCTGGTGTTGTTCTTCTGGCTGTTTTGGCGCAGTCGGCTTGAAGCTGGAACCGTTTTACGTGAAAAGAGTGGACGGTGGCTGGCGGTTCGCACCCTGCGCGGCACTTTGGGGGCCGCCATGATTGTTGCGGCCCTAGTCGGATCCTATTTCGGTTCCGGTTTCCTGCTGGATGGGAAGAAACGCGACACGCTTCGCGAGGACGTAGAGCCCGCTCTAGTTGAAGCAATGGAAGCTTCACCGCTTTCAACGTATCGCCAGTTCTTTTCGAATGAACTGTTCAACCTAGATCTTTTCGCAGCGGAAGAAGCGTTGGCTGGGGAGCGGCTTCGCCTAGCCACCCTCACCACCTACGATGGTGCTGTTTTCGGGGTTGTTCAACCAGGCCAAGGCGACCTCATTGGAGTGTTCGCCCCGGTAGCCTCCTCTATCACTCCGCCCCAGTTTGAGGCGGGGCCGGGCTCCACTAAAGTCCACATCTTCAACTATGAGGGACCGTGGGTTCCCCTGGTTGGTTCACTGGGCTCGCTGCAGTTCCAAGGCAGCGACAAGGTAGCGCTACAAGACGGCTTCTACTACAGCCGTGAAACCGGGACCGCAGTGGAGGTTGGGGCCAATTTGCAAGACGGCACCACCTATTCCGCCAAGTCCTACCAGGTTGTTGCGCCACCTGGCGTGGCGGCCACCTTCTCACCTGCCCAGCAGGGTGGGGGACTGGTCACCGAACTTCCGGACCCTATAGCCAAGTGGATTGCGGACCAGGAACAGCCCCGCACTGGCGCCGGCCTGGTCGAACTTATTTCCCGGATGCGTCAGCGCGGATACCTGTCCCACTCTCTAGCGGCAACCCCACCGAAGGGTGACTGGAGTTGGGTGCGTAGCATGCCGAACTACCAGTTCGAGCCTTCGCGCGGCGGCCACTCACTTGACCGGATCACCCGTATCTTCGAACGCTTCAACGAAAGAGCTGACGGTGTCGGTAAGGACGCTGCGCCAGAACTTCTAGTTTCTGCCCCTGGTGACGATGAGCAGTTTGCCGTCGCAGCGGCGATCGTTGCTGACTCGTTTGGGTTCAACACTCGCGTAGTTGTCGGCGCACGCCTAGAGGCGGTGGGCCAGGACCCGGACCTGCCCCACTGTTCCACCTCCTGCACGGGCGGCGACATGGCAGTGTGGATTGAGGTGCAAGACGCAGACACGGGTGTCTGGGGGATCATTGACACCACACCGCAACACAAGATCCCCATGTCCCCGCGCGTCCAGCAAACCTCAGACCCCAAGCACGCCACAGAGGTCGCGCCCCAACATTTGGACGTCATGCCGCCCCCGTTGGCGCGGCCCTCTGGTGGGGACGTTCAAGAAAGTGGGGAAGAGGACGTAGCAACCGCCGTCAAAGAACTGTCACCAACAGTGCGGATCGCCGGTGTAGCTGGGTTTAGCCTGCTGGCTTTACTGATCTTGCCGCTGACAGTTGTGCTGATGAAAGCGGTGCGCACAGGCCGACGTAAGCGAGCCCCGAACAGCAATGATCAGATCCGGGGCGCCTGGCAGGACTACTTGGATCGAGCCAACGACTACCGCTACAAAACTAGCCCGGCCAACACGCGCTTGGAGACAGCAAACGAACTGTCCTTGAACGACAGTTCGGCACCCCAGCTGGCGTCGATGGCGGACTTCGTTAGCTACGGGTTCCCCAGCAGCGCCCAATATGATGCGGGACCTGCCTGGGCTTTGTCCGGGGCGGCGAAAAAGAACCTAGGCCAGGGCACGTCCTTTTGGCGGCGCCTGCGGGCTCGACTGTCGCTTCGCTCTTTGACGGGGCGAAGCAGCACTTCAACGAATGTGCCCACCTTGTGAAAAAACTGCCGGCAACCAGTACCTTTAGAGAAGTTCTGACTGTGAAAGTGAGTGAACAATGTCGTACGCGGGATTACCCAACAACCCTGGAGTGAACAGTCTGACACCGGGCACCGATGCCACCACCCTGTTCAATTTGGCGCGCCAAAACCCTGCAATGTGGCAAGCAATTGCGGAGCACCCTAACGCCTATCCAGGCTTGCTGACGTGGCTAGAAAAAGTGGGGTCACCGCAGGTGAAGCAGACGGTAGCGCGGCGCAGAGCCGAAG
>CAYFNQ010000068.1:0-4358 GCA_964344535.1 uncultured Actinomyces sp. | reverse complement strand
CCCGTGTCGCCGCCGTGAAAGGGCGGTGTCCTAGGCCTCTAGACGATGGGGGCCTAACGAAACTAACGGTATGACTAGCTCGTTTCGTAGCTTCTAGATTCTACAGGTAGTCGTGCCTTGGGACCAACTGACAGTGGCGCATACAACTCCTAAGCTTGAGACATGAATGATGCAGTCGGTGGGGAAAGCACTGTGAGTGCAGCTGGGCAACTGTTTCTAGGCACTATTGCGGGTGCCGCTCTGGGCGGCGCACTGGCGGTGTTGGTGCTGGTAATCATTCGAATTCGCGGCAAAAAGTCACCGGCGGCAACTCAACTTTTCCGACGAACACGACTGCCTTTGACTGTGGCTTCACTACTGTTGGGCGTCTACGTTGGCTTCGTTCTCACGCAGCCACCCGAACTCCTCACGTGGCAGCAGCATCTGAAGCACGGGTTCTTAATTCTTTTGATCATCAGCTCCGGCTGGCTGGTTTACGCAGCCCTGGGGGTTTTGAAAGACGCTGCGCTTCTTACCGACATTAAGACCGGACGTGATGTGCGCCGTTTCCGCACTCAGGCCGGAGTGTTACGCAGAGCCCTCCAAGCCCTGACCGTCTTCCTCACCGTTATTTTTGTGCTGCTCACATTCCCCGAAGCTAGAGCCCCAATGGCGTCACTGCTTGCCAGTGCGGGCATCCTGTCGGTCGTCATCGGCATCGCCGCCCAATCCAGTTTGGGCAACATGTTCGCGGGCCTTCAGTTGGCGTTTTCAGACGCGCTTCGTGTCGGCGACACACTCATGGTTCCGGGGGAGGAGCAGCCTGGGACAGTTGAGGAAGTCACTTTGACTTACGTCGTGGTGCGAACCTGGGATGAACGCCGCCTAGTCATTCCCTCCACGGACTTCACAACGAAACCGTTCCAAAACTGGACTCGTCGTGCCTCCAAGATCCTAGGTATTGTCCCAATGCAGTTGGACTACTCAACTCCGGTCGCAGAAATTCGCGCTGAAGTGGAGCGCCTCCTTTTCGCTACCGACCTGTGGGATAAGCGCAGCTGGGCGGTTCAGGTGCGGGAAATGAACGGGCCGTACATTCTGGTGGGGATCGTGGTTTCAGCGGAGAACTGGGCGAAGCTGTGGGACCTACGCTCATATTTGCGGGAGAACGTTTTGGCGTGGATCCGCGAAAATGCCCCCTGGTCCATCCCCCACGAAAGAATCATCACCGACCACAGCGACGTGGATGCACAAGCATGGCCCACCGATGATGTCTTCCCGCAGTTGCTCTCTGACCCTACCTATTCGGGTCTAGCCGGAGGTGGGTACATGAGGAAGGAACAGCAGACTGTGGTCAAAAAGCGGTTGGAAGACCAAAAGCACAAAGCTGAAAAAGGTGACTCTTCCAAAGACGTTGCAACTAAGTTGCAGGCGCAAAAAGCACTGCAGCAAATCGACGCGCAGCCGCAGGTGGGTGTCCCCAAAGTTTCTGACCCCGAAGACACCAAACAAATTGACCGCGCCGTCGACACCCCACTTGAAGCACTACCGGACCGTGTTGACCCCTACGATCACCCGGTGCCCACGGCGTTCAAACAACTGGACCGCGGCCACATGCTGTTCTCCGGGACACCGGAAGCCGAAGAGCGCGCCAAACGGTATGAGGGGCCTGGCGAAGAGGTCATGCAGATGCGGGAACGTCGCGCGGCGCTAAGAGACCGCCAAGGCAACGCCCCACTCCCACAAGATGTGATTGACCGCGGCAACCAACTACCACCAGTACCAGAACCCGCGGGAGCCCCGAAAGGAGACGCCGTTGAGCCACCCGAAAACTGAGGCTGAATGGAAAGCAAAGCTCTCACCATTTGAGTTTCAAGTCCTGCGACAAGCAGCCACCGAACGCCCCGGAACCGGCGCCCTACTAGATGAGGACCGCCCCGGAACCTACAGCTGCAAAGGGTGCGGTCAAGAGCTGTTCAACGCCTCAACAAAGTTTGATGCCGGCTGCGGTTGGCCCAGCTTTTTCAACGCCTTGCCGGAGGCTGTCACGGAGCAGACAGATTATTTGCTGGGGTATCCTCGTACCGAAATTCGCTGCTCCAACTGCGATTCCCACCTGGGCCACGTTTTTCCTGACGCCCCCCAAACACCCACCGGAATGCGCTACTGCATGAATTCCGTTGCCTTGGATTTTGAAGAGGACCCGCAAGCCTGAAACAGCCGCCAAGTAGTCGGCCCCGGGCAGAAAACGCGGGGCTTGTGCCTGCCCTCTTTGTTTCCTCGGGCATTTTTACGTATGCGGGCGCCGCGCTAGCAGTTGGCCTGTTCGCCCTAATGGCACCGCTGGGGGTGGTCTGGTGGCGTATGGCGGTTGGCGCAGGCGTTTTGTGGTTGCTGTGGCGGCCTTGGAAACAGTCCTGGTCCCTAAAATCGTTAGCGCTTGCGGTTGCGTTTGGCGTCGTCTTGGCCACCATGAACGCCCTGTTTTACGAAGCTATTGCGCGCATCCCCATGGGCACAGCCGTTTCAGTTGAGTTCACCGGGCCCGTTTTTGTGGCGGTTTTGACAGGACGAGGGTGGCGTCCCCGCCTAGCCGCCCTCCTAGCCCTAGGTGGCGTGGGGGCAATAGGTGGTTTTGGGCTTGCACTTTCCGACCCCGTAGTTTTTCAAGGGTTCCTTTACATCTTGGCCGCTGCCGCTGCCTGGGCTGGCTACATTCTGCTTGGCGCACACATTTCTAAAAGCAGCCCCACGGGCCCTTCACTGGCGATTGGTCTTGGCGCCGCAGCCCTCATCTATCTGCCTTTGTTTTATTCCTCTGCGTTTCATGTGCGTTTCACTCCCGGGATCTTGCTGGCCCTGGCTGGAGTCGCAGTCCTTTCAACCGCCCTTCCCTACTCCATTGATGCTGTGGCGTTCGGGCGACTTTCCGCGGACACTTTTGCCTTGCTCACAGCTTTGCTTCCGGCAACCTCAGTGGTCGTGGGGGCGGTCATGTTGCGCCAGATACCCAACATGTTCGAAATTGTTGGGTTAGTCCTAGTTTCCACAGCGGTCTGGTTGGCGGGCAAACAGCCGCACGCGACGCGCTACCCTGAACGCAGGGATGAAGGAGAAGCCCTTGGATGACAACCTAGTTAACCTGCTGTGGATGATCCTTGTTGGCGGGGTCATTGGCGCGGTTGCCAGCGTGTTCGTGCGCGGTTACAGAAGCACAGGTCTTGTCGGAAGCATCTTTTTGGGGATGCTTGGCTACGCGCTGGGCGGCATCCTCTCCCAACACCTGGGCCAGTCGCTTCTACCTCAGTGGGTTTGGGGCATCGCTTTTAGCCTGCTCTTTTTAGTTTCCTACACAACGTGGCGCAACGCCGTTTGGGATCGTCACCACAAACAGAAAAGCTCGAAGTGAGATGGAAAGTCGTGAAGCGTCAGTGACTGGGCAGAATGCTCCCATGTCTCCCAGCTCTTTTCATACAGCCTCAGATCACGCGGTGCTAGTCGTCCACGGCCCCGATACCCCCGGCATCGTCCAGGCGGTCACCGCGATGATTACCCGCAACGGTGGAAATATCGTGTCGTTGGACCAGTACGCGGATGAGGAGCGGGGCGGGAAGTTTTTTCAGCGCATTGTGTTCCACAAACTGAACTTGGTCGCGGAAGAACCCGAACTGAAGGCCGATATTGAAGCAACTTTGGCTCCTTTTGGTTTGGAGTGGGAGCTGCGCGATATGTCGGTTCCCAAGAGGATGGCAATACTTGCCAGTAAGCAGGACCACTGTCTTCTAGATCTTCTGTGGCGTCATAGGCGCGGGGAGCTGCCCGTCACCATTCCTATGGTGATTTCCAATCACACGGATTCGGCCGAGGACGTTCGCTCCTTCGGCATCCCCTTCTTCCACGTCCCTTCCGAAAAAGGACCGGATAAATCTAAGGCTGAAGCGAGAATCTTGGACTTGCTGAAAGGCAACGTCGACTTTGTCGTGTTGGCCCGTTACATGCAGATCCTCTCTTCTGACTTCTTGGAGGAAGTTGGTGTCCCGGTGATCAACATCCACCACTCCTTCCTTCCCGCTTTCATCGGCGCGAATCCGTATAAGAAAGCGAAGGAGCGCGGTGTGAAGGTTATTGGTGCGACATCGCACTATGTGACAGAGGATCTGGATGAGGGACCCATCATTGATCAGGACACCGTGCGGGTGAGCCACAAGGACACGGTGGCGGAACTGACCCGCCGGGGTGCTGACGTGGAGCGGCAGGTGCTGGCTAGGGCTGTTCTTTGGCATGCCGAGGATAAAGTGATCCGCGACGGCAACCAGACCATCGTTTTCTAGGGTGTTCCCGGTCGTTGCCTTTTAGGCAGGCCCCTACTTTTTCCGCAG
>CAYFNQ010000067.1:0-4488 GCA_964344535.1 uncultured Actinomyces sp. | reverse complement strand
CATGTTGAATCACTGAATGGATATCTGGGATAAGGAAAAGCGGTCAGCTGTCATGTCAAGGATTCGGTCGAAGAATACCCTGCCGGAAATGATATTGCGAAAAGCTCTTTTTGCAAGGGGCTTCCGATATCGTTTGAACGTCAGGAAGCTTCCCGGAACACCCGATATTGTTTTACCCAGGTAGAGGACCGTTATTTTCGTGCATGGCTGTTTCTGGCATGGTCATGAAGGTTGTAAATATGCCGGTATCCCAAAGACGAATACCGAATTCTGGGTGGAAAAGATTGCCAGGAACAGGGAGAGGGACAAGATCCATGCGGAACAGCTTGTTGCGCAGGGGTGGAACGTGCTGACTGTTTGGGAGTGTGACATCCGCCATCATTTCAAGCAGGACCTTCCAAAGCTGATAGATGCTGTTGAAGCGGGAATAGTGCGGGGCAAAACCGGAAAAATATCACTGAGAATCTATGAAGAACAGGGAAACAAGGTCCTGTTGGTAGCGGAGGAAACCGTGGAATATGAACGGCCACCGTCAGACGGGAAGAGTGAAAATCATTGACCGTTTTGCGTGATTTTAGCTTTAAGCAGTTCCGACAATGTTGCAGAAAACGGTTTGGCTGAATTTCGGGATGTTTCAAATTGGGGTAATCTTCTTAAATCGAATTTTATCTTTTCAAAATCGTCTGATGCCTCTTTTTCAAGTTTAAAAACGACATACATCTCACCTTTGGGTTCAGGGTAGTCTTTGTTCATTAAATCATTTCTGGAGAAGATTCTCGGGCCTTCGGCCGTGAGCTTGAAAATCTTGTCTGTTGCCAGTTCATCCTTTCCGTGAAGGATCAGATATTTAGCATGGAGGTGCATGTCGGATAGGGAGAGCGACCCTCTATCGGTACCGGTACGGAAGTTGTAAAGATTGTGCTTCAAGATCCATTGTAGATGTTCATGGTTTTTATAGTATCCGATCAGGACGGAGACTTCGTCTGCAAAGATCTTTTCGTTGTCAAAATATTCGGGAATACGTTCGTGCAGGACATTGTCATCCTCTTTGGGCACCTTGAAGATATGATAGGTCTCGTCCGACAGCTTTTCCCGTTGGGAAGTCCTGTCTAGCAAGTGGTCGATTACAAGGTCGATGAAATCCGACAACTCCCTTATATCGGTATTATCGGGAGAGGGATTCACCGAAAAGGCCCCCAATCCTGGGATGATTTCATGAAAACCTCTGAAAGTCTTGTTGTCTTTTCCCGGATAGAGGATATAGGCTCCTCCCGAACGGCGGATGGCATCCTTATAGGCATGCATCTTGAGTAGGTCCACATTCTTGTAGGTCCCTTTTCGTTCGTCGATATCAATCTGGTCGAGAGTCTGTTCCAATGATTCTCCTTCCAGATCCGGTTGAACCGTCTGGTAGAAATTGTCGATCTTGTATTTTGCATCGAAGTGGATATGGACAATCGATTCGTTACCTTCCGCTTCTTTCTCGGAAAATATTTTCGGCCAGATACTCAAGGTATAATCGGGCCTGAGCGGAGCGGTCCAGCTCCCACTGTGTTTGTCCTGATAATCCATACCACCCTTGAAAGTCCTGTTATAGGAAAATTTGAAGTTCAGATCCCGGTTCCTTTTTGTAAAGGCTCCTTTCAATGCTGTATGTTTTCCTGACTTCAGCATCACATTCAAGCCGTCATTCGTAGGTTCAATCAGATGCTTGTATGCCTTGCCATCAAATGAAACGGAATCGATCTCGAACTTCTCCTTCATCAAGTCATACAAGGTGAAGAACAACCAATATTCATACAGTGTGGCAATATCCTTTTTGCCGGCCTTGTAGACATCATCCCCTCCCTTCCAGACAAGTCTGGAAGCGAAGTCGAACTGTAGCCAGCGATTCAATATTTCCCTGTATCCGATTCTTTTCTGCAGAACGGGACTGTTGAGCTTAAGGGAAGTAGGGGGATTGATATTTCTGAAGAAAGAATGTTTCAGGTGAACCTCCAACTTGTTGATGAGATATGCCGCTTCTTCTATCGGTTTGGTCATGCTGAATTTCTCGAAGACCTCCAGACACTCCTCACAAAACCGTTTGAATGTTTCCAGCACATGCTTGATGAATCTGTTCTCGACAGTATCGATGTTTTCGATTTTCCGGAAATTGTTGATCCTCATCGGAATGGAGCCGATTCCGTAGTTCCTCATTGAATGATTCGACGGTAAAGCCACGCGATTAGTGGCTGAGATGATTTGACGAAGCAGATGATTGTTGGTCTGTCCAATTTTTCTGATGTCGGTCGATTCAGATTCTTCCTCCCAGTTCGTTTTGGGATTGCTGATGATCCTTTCGACCGATTCGGTGAAAATGGGATTGTGGATGATGGATTGCACGAAGCAGAAACGTTGATATACCGTTCCCTGGTCACATTCAAAATCAATATCGAAAGTTTGGTAGACAGGCGTGTTTATCTGCATCAACAACTCGGAACACTTGTCCGTGATGTTTTCCAGCATGAAACGGTAATTCTCCCTATAGCTTTTATCGATTTTCTTGTTGAACTTAGTGGCCAGCACCTCCAGATTCAACCAGTCAATAAACTTGTCGTTATCACTGTCTACAATCTCCAGGGTCAACGTACCCACATAGATATTCGGGACAATCCTTCCCGAAGATTGATGTTTCTTTGACGGAATAACGATGCCTGGTATATTCGCTCTGAGTTGATAAGAGCCTTTGTTGAAGCCGTATTCATAGGTGTTGCCTTCCAGAATCTGATACGCGCTTTCAGAAAACTCCTTGGCATCGAGATCATCGATGAGACGGAAAATGGAGTTCCCTTCCGGATAGATCGACAATGTCAATTCCGGGTCGATATCAGACAATGCTATTTGCAGACAACGCTCTTCCATGGACTACGCTTCTGCATAGCTTGTATAACCGTTCTCCGAAGCATTCCGATACATGCGGACCAGCTTTTCGAATGTTATCGGATAAATAATCTCCTCCGGTTTTATCTCGTCTCTTTTTCCAAATGTGAATTTTATCCCTTCTTTCAGACACAAGCTGATCAACGCATCCAATACTTTGGATATTTTACCCTTAGAACCGTGAAGTTTGGGAAGTAACTTTTGCATCAATGCAATATCCACACTCTGCACTTTGGAGAATTCCCCAATGGTATTCAGTTTCTTGATCAGTAACAGCATTTCGATTGCCGTCCTGTAACCGAACTCCGCGCCGATTTCTTTCAACTCGTTGAAGAACTTCACGAAGGTCTTGGTGTAGATTCCGTCCTGCTCGATCCGGTTGTCTTTTGACAATGCCAGAAAGTGCTGAGCCATTGCTGCCCCTTTACTATCCAGCACCGATAAATCTATTTTTGAGGGCTGCTCTAAAAAGCTCTTGATGTGATTGTCATCGACACGGAACTCGATGGTATTGGCCCTATCCAGTACTTTCGGGCTGAACATGTAGGTGGTCTCGTCAATATTCACCGTACCGATCACAAACAAGTTTTGGGGCCATGAAATCTTGTTGGGAACATCTATGCCATCAGAACTTTTCCTCTGTTTGCCGGAGTAGAGCATGATCTCCTCATCCGATTCCATCACGCTTAGAAAGTCGGCAAAATAACGCTCCACGTGACTTAAGTTCATTTCGTCGAGGATCAGGAAGAAAGGCTTCAGCTGGTTTTCCTCTTTCGAAGCTTCTATGATTAACCTCAATGCTCCAGAATCCGGCAGGATGTATTCATAAGGATCCAGTCCGTTGGGATAACCCAGTAACGGCTCCCTGTTCGTCCAGTCTGATCCGACAGGGATAATTTCGTATTGACTTTTATCTTCACTGATCCATCGGGCAAAACTCTGTGCAATTTTTGTTTTTCCAGAGCCGGAAAGACCGGTTAATAACACGAATGGTTTGGTAAGTAAGGAAGCAATAAAACGATTGATGAGTATATCAGAGAAGACAAGGCCAGATTGGGAAATGTAGGATTGTAATTTATTAATATAGAAGTTTTCTTTGTGTTCAGCAATTGCAGTTTCTGTTTTATACAGAGCACCTTCCATCTGTTCAGTATATATATTGATGATATTTTCCAAGTCGGATTCCAAAATATCTTTAGACGGTAATTTATTCACATCATATACTTTGTAGATATATGAACTCCCGTACCTGTATGGTTTCTTAGAGAAATTAATTGCAAAATATTCACTGATAGTTTGTTTTGAACTTAGATTTTTCCAATTAATTTCAGGAACGGTTGTTTCGCTTATACCATATGCTAGAATAAGAATATCGTTCTCCTTATAATAAAGATAAACAGGATAAATTCCATGACTTGTGGTGTTCGGCTCTTTCAAAAAAGATATCCATGGAATTTTTGCAGGACCACCTAGTCCAAAACCGACCCGAACTTCGACATTTAAATACTCGGATTTATAGTGTTTTGTTTTAAGATTACCAGTATTTGCTTGTTCCAGAAATTTTTT
>CAYFNQ010000066.1:0-4561 GCA_964344535.1 uncultured Actinomyces sp. | reverse complement strand
TGGCCTAAACTTCCCCCCACTCAAGGACCGAATCAACGTCGACGCCGTCATCATCGCCATCGTCATCTTCCGTGTCTAAGTCGGGGTCGTCGTCAAAGGTGGCGTCGAAATCCTCTTCCAGATCCTCGTCCAAAATCTCAAACGGCAACTCAACTTCGAAGTCCGTAAACAACACGTCGTCATACGTGAAGAAAGCGTCCCGGAGCTGCTCTTCGGCCTTTTCCAGCATGCGCTCTTGGACGACGTCTATGTTCTGGGCCAACTCAAGATGGTGTTCAAGAGCTGCGATCAGCGTTCGTAGCGCGGTACGCGCGTTTTCAGACACGGACACCTCCAGCCGTTACGGCAGTGCCAGCTGGCTGCGGATTACGGACACCATCAGGTCAGCGCCCTTGATTTCTGCCGTCTCCTCAGCGCCCACAATCTTTGTTTTCCCATGCTCGTCAATCAGCTGGGAGGCGCCCTTAGCAGGACCAAGAGGAAGAACGATCCAGTCGCGTCGCGGTTGGTAAGTGGCTTCCGGCTCTTCGCCGTCGATCTGCGCAGCGATGTTGGCCACTACGACACGAGCCTGGTTGCGCGCAGCGTCGGCACGCTTGGACTCTGGGACATCCGTGATGTCACCAACAGCGTAGGCATTGGGGTGTCCAGCAACCTGCATGGTTGGCAGGACGCGAATCTCACCGTCGCCCGTCAACGCATCCTCAAAGTCGGTGTCCCGCAGGTAGCCCGTAACTGGCTTGGACCCATAGCACTGGAACCACATGTCGGCTTCAATCTTGACGCCCGCAGTGGTTTCAACTTCAAAACGGCCCAGGGTCCCGGCAGGGGTCGGTGGCAGGAACGCCAGCGGCGCACCAGCAACAACCTCTATACCTAAGTCTTCTGCCTGTTCCTGGACAAGCTGACGGAATTCGGGGGTGAAACCAGGCCAGGAGAGGATCTCATCTTCTTTTTCCACGATGATGACCTGGAGGTCCGGGTACGCAGCTAGGAGCTCACCCGCCATTTCTAGGCCGACGGTGCCTCCGCCAACCAACAGGACGCGTGAAGCCGCAGCCAAACCGTCTCTGGTGTCCGCCAAACGCGACTTAGCAATTGCGCTTTGGCTTGAGATGTACTTCGCCGGGAACGGGTACGTGGATCCCGTGGCGAAAACCAGGTAGTCGCCCCTAATCGGTTCGTGACCGTACAGGTGCACGGTGTCACCCTCAACCCTGGAAACGGTGCCGTGCACAACTTTTCCACTATTCAGAAGGTAGGAGTACGGCATGAAAATCGTCTGGCTCCAGACATCATCCACTGCCGCTCTGAGCGCGGCCGCGTGGTGAACAAACTGGTCCTTACGTTCCACTAACACGACGTCCGCTACCGGGTCTAACCCCTTCGCCACGGTCACGCCGCCGTAACCGCCACCAATAACAATTACACGAGCCACGCCCAAGTCCTCCACCTGTTATTGAACCACCTAAGCCTACCTATCAAAGACCACGCCGCCGCACCACCGCAGTGGCATCTGGTGCTCTACCGCTAACCGCAACGAAAGACTCCATGGGGTCGCGGGAATTACCGCGACTTAGGAGTTCGTCACGCAGTTTCTGTCCGGCGTCCCGGTTCAGTCCACCGTTTTCGCTGTCGTCACCTTCTCTAAGCCATTCTTCCAGTGTCGCGACCATCGCTTCCGCCCACATGTAGGAGTAGTAGCCGGCGTCATACCCTCCGGCGAAACAGTGGGCAAAGTAGGGCGTGCGGTACCTGGGAACCACCATCGCGTGGTCGGCGCCAGAAGCTTTAAGGATCTGTTGTTCGAACGCGTCAAGGTCTTCAACCTGCTCCGGAGTGGGATCGCTGCCGTGCCATGCCTGGTCGATAAGCGCGGACTGCACATATTCCAGTGTTGCTGCCGGCTGCCCAAAGAACTTCGACTCCGCCAGCGCCTCCACAACTGCAGGTGATAGGACCTCACCAGTCTCACAGTGTTTCGCGAAACGACCCAAAACCTCCGGATGGTAGGCCCACATCTCATTTAGCTGGCTGGGGAGCTCCACGAAGTCTCTGGGGACAGAGGTTCCCGCGGTCGCGTCGTAGTATGTGTCCGTAAGTAATCCGTGCAGTGCGTGACCAAATTCGTGGAAAAGGGTTTCAACTTCGTCCCACGTAAGCAGGGTTGGTTGTCCGTCAGCGGGCTTTGCGAAGTTGGAGTTGTTGGTGATCACCGGTAGTCGCCCTGACCTGCGCGACCCTTCAACCAGGCCGGACATCCACGCCCCACCGCTCTTGCCCGGGCGTGCGTAGAAGTCGGCCATGAACAGGCCCACGGGAGTCCCATCCTCCTCAGTCACTTCCCAGGTTTTCACCTCTGGCGCCCAGCCGACGATGTCGGGACGAGGGGCAAACTTGAGCCCATACAGCTTGTTCGCCGCGTAGAACATGCCGTCATCGACAACCCGGTCCAGCTCAAAGTAGTTGCGTAGTTCTTCCACGTCGACGCCAAGACTGGCTTCGCGCGCCTTTTCCTCATAGAAGGGCCAGTGTGCCGGCCCTAGTTCTACACCGTCTTTTTCTGATTCAAGCCCGTACTGCTCAGCTTCTTCGTCCAGGCGTACCTTCGCGGCTTTTCCGACGTTCTCCAGTAGTTCTGTCGCGACCTGCGGACTGGGGACGGTTTCTTCGTCGATGACGATGGCGGAGTGCGAGGGGAAGCCCAGCAAACGCGCCCTCTTCGCCCTGGTTTTGACCAAGTCCAGAATGAGTTGGCGCGTGTCTGTGTCCTCTTCACCCGTGGAACCGCGCCCAAGGGAGGTGGCTAGGAGTTTCACGCGAGTTTCGGGGTCCTTCAACGCAGCCAAGTTCGGCGGTAGGGAGTAGTTCATGACGCCAAGACGCCAACCTTCACCTTCCCCAGCAGCCACCGTTGCAGCGGCGATCTCCCGGTCGGACAGCCCTTCAAGCTCATCCAAGCTGGTACCGGTCAGTCCTGTTTCCACCAGCTGGTTGGTGATCAGCGTGTAAATCTTTGCTTCCAGCGTGGCGATCTTTGCGTTCAGCTTGCGTAGCTTGCGTTTAGCTTTGTCGTTGAGGTTCACTCCCTCACGCTCAAAGTCCTTGATCGTGTCGGTGACCAGCCATTTGGTTTCAGGGTCCAAGTCAGGAAGCTTCGCGACTTCTTTGAACCGCTCATAAAGGGCTTCGTTAGTGTGAAAATCGTCGTTGTGTTCAGAAAACAGGGGCGCCATCTTCTCCTGCAGCGCATCCAGCTCTTCTCCGCCAACGGAGGACACCATGGTCCAAAAGAAGGCACTGGCCCGGTCTAGCAGCTCACCGGCCCGGTCCACAGCTTCAACAGTGTTGTCTACGTCTGCAGCTTCAGGGTTCGTGGCAATACGGTGCCAGTCGTCCTTTTCCTCAGCTAACCCAGCTAGGAGGGCAGGTTCAATGTCCTCAAACTCAATGGCCGCAAAATCAGGCACCTCATAGGGGAGCTTCGAAGGAGTAAGGAGTGGGTTTGACGCCGCCTCCTGCTTCACTGGTTCGTTCACCATCTGGCCTGCCTTTCCGCCGCCAATTGTCTCAGCTTTGATCTGCGTTAAGTGGGCCTTCCGTACCGTCTTCTAGAGCTTCGTCACGATTGGCGATCACGGCTGCGATGTCCGGCTCTTTAAAGTTGGGGCCCTTCAAGATCTTGCCGTCTTCGCGACGGCGTACGGACCCGTCGGGCATCAGCTTTGAAAGGTTAGATGACTGGACTTCGGCTAGGACCGTATCCAGATCAATGCCCAGTTCCAGCGCCATCCCGTAAACAACATAAACTAAGTCGGCTAGGGCGTCAGCAGTTTCAACTAGGTCGCGGTTGCCGTCGTCAGGAGCCTGCTCAGTAGCTTTTGCCACCTGTTCCCCCGCAGCGACTCCGTAGACCGCCGCGTACAGTTCACTGACTTCCTCCGCGATCAGTGCCATGCGCATCTTGAGGCGATCTGTGTCAAGCGAACTGGGCAAACCGTCGCGAAGCCTGTCTGGCATCTGGTAGACGGAGTGGAACTCTTGAACCAGCTTTTGGGGCCGCGAACCGTCGATTGCATAGTTTTCAGCCACCAAAGGGCTCCTGTTCTCAGGTGAGTTTAGAAAGTTGAATTAGAACACTAAAGAGTCTACTGACTCTCAACGGGGGTCCGCGCGTGCTAACTTGGTCTAGCTCACCGCGCGGGTGGCGGAATAGGCAGACGCGCTAGCTTGAGGTGCTAGTCCTCGTATAGAGGGTGGGGGTTCAAGTCCCCCTCCGCGCACGAAGAAGTCTCGGGACATCGTTTATCAGATGTCCCGAGATTTTTTGTTTTCACCCGCCCGTTTTGCCCCCGAATTCAATAACGACGTTTGTGGACAGAAAAAGCCCGTTTTTCGGAGGTTTCCTGACCACAACCCACCCTTTTGCGTTCCAAGACCTAACACGCAACCTCGCCACTGCCAGCCGGCGCCCACGGAGACCACTGGACGTGCCCATGTTGAGTTGGTAACAAAAGCGAGTCAAACGCCGAAAGTCCCACGTATAGGCCTTTGGGCTTGG
>CAYFNQ010000065.1:0-4562 GCA_964344535.1 uncultured Actinomyces sp. | reverse complement strand
ATCCGCCACTTTGTCATGTAGCGAGACATCGTTCCTTTTCGGTGTCTCGCTTTTTGCTTTTCGGAGCGAGTTTCCGGCGGTTCTGAGCCGCAAACCTGGCCGGCTAGGACTGCAGCAGCGCAGAGACTTTTGCCACCACAGCGTCCAAGGTTTCTTGTGAGTCCGCTTCGGCGTTTAGGCGCATTAGGGGTTCCGTGTTCGATGGCCGCAGGTTGAACCACCAGCGGGGCTCTTGATCCCAGTGGCTGATGGTGAGCCCATCCAGATCATCTGCTTCAATCGGCTGGGTGATTTCTACGCCTTGGTCCCTAAGTGGCTGTGCCCGGTCGAAGAACACGCTCTCAACGCGCAGCAGTGCTTTTTGGACATCGTCGACTGGGAAGTTGATTTCTCCGGAGGCGAAGTAAGGGGAATAGGTGCTGGCGATTTCTGACAGGGGCAAAGGTTGCCCACCCAGTTGCGCCAGGACGTGCATGGCGGCCAACATCCCGGAGTCGGCAAAGAAAAAGTCTCTGAAGTAGTAGTGAGCGCTGTGCTCACCACCAAACACGGCGTTTTCTTCGGCCATCTGTTTCTTGATCAGAGAGTGGCCGACCCGTGTGCGCACAGTTTTTATTCCCGCTTCCTCTAGCAGCTCTCTAACCGCTTGAGAAGTGATCAGGTTCCGAATGACCGTGGGTGCGGCACCCTTGTCCTGTTCCCTCTCAGCCTCACGTAGTCCGACAAGGACCGTGATGGTGGATGGGCTCACCGGGTCACCATTTTCATCAACGATAAAGCAGCGGTCTGCATCGCCATCAAAAGCGATCCCGATGTCTGCTTTATGCTCCAGAACTGCCCTTTGCAGATCGACCAGATTTTTCGGATCTAAAGGGTTTGCTTCGTGGTTCGGGAAGGTTCCGTCAAGCTCAAAGTAGAGGGGAATCAGTTCAATGGGCAGTGTTGGCAAGCCGACCGACGTGCCCAACACCGCCGGTGTTGTTAGTCCCGCCATACCGTTACCCGCGTCGACAACGACGCGTAGGGGCCTGATCTGAGAAAGATCTACCAAGTCGCGAAGAAACTCCGCATAGGGGAGTAGGACATTGCGGCTTGTTTCTGCGCCCACTTGCCGTTCAGCTACCTCCAAGGGGTTTTGGAGGAGCTCTTCGGTGAGGATCCCAATAGTTTCAAGGCCGGTCGCTTTGCTTATTGGCTTTGCTCCGGCCCGACAGAACTTTGCGCCGTTGTAGCCCGCGGGGTTGTGGGATGCCGTGAACATGACTCCGGGAGCATCGCTGACGCCGGACGCGAAGTACAGCTCATCGGTCGAACACAAACCTAGCTGTACTGCGTCAACACCCGCCAAGCTGAGGCCTTGCCCGAAAGCTGCTGCCAGTTCGGCCCCCGATGAGCGCATGTCGTGGGCAACCAACACGGTTGGTCTTGCGTATGGCGAACTTTCCTGCACGAAGTCGGGGATCGCAACTACCTGGGCAAAAGCCGTTCCCATTGCCTTCGTAATGGACTCGTTGAGCTGTTCGGGCACTAGCCCCCGAACGTCATACGCTTTGAAGATTTCTCGCAAGTCAGCCATCACTGCCCTCCAGCTTGGTCGCCCTATTCCTGCCCAACAGTGACCATTGCTACCCGAGCGGTCCCTGAAATAAGTAACGTGCCCGCCCGCTCAGAGAGGAGCAGAGCGTCCCCCTGCTTGACGGCAGCGATGCCCTGCGAAGTTGAGACCTGGGCTAGCCCCGATAAACAAATGAGCATGACCGGTCCCCCCGTAATGTTTGTGAGCTCTAACTGCGACTCTTCCACGTCCAGCACGGACAATGCAAAGTCTGTTTCAGGAGTGCGGTAGGTTGTTTCGCTGCCTCCTTCTAGGCGTTCGGTGACTCCTAGGACCAAAGGAATCAAGCTGGGAGCAAAAGAAACAACGTTAAAAAGCTCTTCCAGGTCGATTTTTTTGGTCGTAAGACCCGCTCGCAACACGTTGTCGGAAGATGCCATGACTTCCAACCCGAAACCCTGAATGTACGCGTGTGGCACGCCAGCACCGATGTACAGGCCCTGTCCGGGCTCCAGCAACACGGTGTTGAGAAGAAGTGAGGCAGCCACGCCCCCGTCCTGGTGGTCTTTAGCGATGATGCCGGCGACTTCCAGTGGGTCTGACGACAGTTGCTGGGCATCACGGCTGGGGAGTGAATTAAAGAACTCTTCTTTGTCGACAGGCGTGATTTCCATGCAGGTGGTGAACGCGTGACGCAGCTTTTCAGCCGTGGCACCTTCGCCCGCTAAGACTTCAACCACCTTGCGTCCAATGCTTCCGCCGATCCGTTCGAAGGCGGCGATTGACTCTTCAATTGGGCGGAACCCGACTAGCGCCAGCGTTGGCTCAAGTGCCAGCAGAATTTCTGGTTTGTGGTTAGCGTCCACGTAGTTGCGTTCACTTCGGGGGACTTGAGCTGAGACCTCATATTGGTAGCCTCTCTTGGCGTGCGCCAAAGAAGGGTGCACTTGCAAAGAAAGCGTCCGGTCAGCTGCAAGAAATTTCGCTAGGAAAGGCAGTGTCGGCCCGAACCTGCTCAAGCAGTCGTTCCCAAGGATGTTTGTGGGATCCCGTTCAATAAGCGCATCCAGCGGCTCACAGTTGCAGTCCTTCGTGGCGTCTTCGGTGTCGGGGACGATCCCAAAATGAACCGGTGTGGCCAACGACGCAGAGTCGGGGTGAGCTGACATCCACACCTCAGCAAACGGTGTGCCATCGGGAACCATTCCAAGAAACTCTGGAATCGTCTGCGTTGAGCCCCAGTCATAGCGGCGAACCGGGTTCGTCAGCCTGTACATGACCACTTGGCCCTTTCTTTGTTACGGCTCCCAACCCCCATCATCCCATCCACACGGCGCTAGATGCTGCCCGTGGTGGGTCAGGGTCTGCAATCTCACGGCTGCCACAGTGTAGTGAGAGCCAGTTTTCAAAAACCTGAATGCACAATGGGCGGTGTTCGCCTGCTTCGCCTGTGAAATCTGGCACCTGGCTGACAATAGTTTGCGTCCTGAGCGTGTTCCAACGTAAAGTTCTCTAGTCGCCCCGATAGCTCAGTCGGCAGAGCGTCTCCATGGTAAGGAGAAGGTCAAGGGTTCAATTCCCTTTCGGGGCTCTGGTCCTCGCCGGTATAGGACACGGGCCGGTAACGACGTGGATCGCGTGGCGAGGTAGCTCAGCAGGTTAGAGCGTACGACTCATAATCGTAAGGTCGGGAGTTCGAGTCTCCCCCTCGCTACCAGCCGTGACTGATCAGGTGGATTCGCGCAGAGCGTAGCAGCGTCGTTATTTTCACAAAAACGGCGTTTTTCATTGACGTGGGCCCCCTCAGCGCATGAATTTTCCCAGCTGGCAAAATCCGGGCCCGAAGAGGTGTCCCGTCGAGGTAAGCCACAACTTGACTTGACCGAATAGAAACTACAACTGACCGCGAATTTCGGTTCGCTATGGAGGACTTTTAAAATGAACGAAAACAAGAGGGCCGCGCACGCAAGGTCGCGGCAGGAACGCTACTGGGACTAGGTGTTGTTGGGCTTGGCCTAGCAGCAGCTGCAAACCTCAACCTGGGCTGGGATGGGCAGTTCCAAGCTGGAGCTGTTGATGTTACGGCTGACTGCCAGAACAGCAGGATCTCCGTCACTTACGGCCAGCCGCAGTTTGAAGAGGATCTCGCAACCCCGTGGGATGTCAAGAACGTCAACTTTAGCAACATCGACGGAACGTGTGAGGGACAGAACTACGATGCCGCCTACAAGCTAAAGGACCAGGAGGAGTGGGTGGAGATCAAGGGTGGCGCGGTTAGCGACTCCGGCGTGATCACCGTGGCTCTTGGCGACGTGGACGCCCAACAAATCACTGACTGGGCACTGACCATCTACAAGTAGTGGTTGCTTCGGAGCCACATAATGGTTCTGCGTAGTAGCGAACAGTCATTGCAACGCAAGAGGCCCCGGCTGAAACGGTTTACATCCGTTCTAGGTTGGGGCCTTTTCGTGGCTGCCGCAATCCTTATTTGGCCCGCAGCGCTGGGCGGCTCCACGTCATACGTGGTGGTTACCGGTGAGTCCATGGAGCCCACGCTTTACGCAGGTGACCTGGTTGTGCTGCGTAAGGGGACTTATGAAGTTGGGGACGTCGTCGCTTATGAACCGTTCGAGGATTCCGGAGCCCAAGTAATCCACCGCATCCTGGAGTTCAAGGATGACGGGGCGATCATCCTGCAGGGTGACAACAATGACTTCATTGACCCGTTTGAACCGACGGTTGAGGCCGTTAACGGGAAGATGGTGTGGAGCGTCCCCAAGGTAGGCCGGGTCACCGTGTGGCTGGGCCAGCCCCTAGTCTGGGGGTCCCTGCTGGTGATTGCAGCAGCGTTGCTCCTGTACCAGGGCTCCGGCTCAAATGAGAAAGACAAGCACAACCCTGACGATCAAAGTGAACAGGGCGGGGAAGACTAAACAAGAGGCAGCAAATGCTCAACGCTGCCCACTTACGCTCACGATGCACGCTGTTCCTCAGCCACCGCCGAAGT
>CAYFNQ010000064.1:0-4604 GCA_964344535.1 uncultured Actinomyces sp. | reverse complement strand
AACCTCCAGGTATCCGGGTCGGAACTCCTGCTGGGCTGGAACGTTCACTCTAGAAGAGACTTCCCCACTTGCCGCCTTAAAGTAGGCCTGCAGATTTGAGGGGCTATCGCCGGTCTTTGCAAAGAGGTCTGCGAACTGTTGGGTGGGCTCAACACCGTCCGCCACGTAGTAGAGAGTCAGGCCTTCCACGGACTTGAATTCTGGCTCTTTATCAAGCGTGTTCCACTGGAAGTACGGGGGCCCTTCGGAGTTGGAATTGACAGCTTCGGAGTTGGAATTGACAGCTTCGGTCTTGATCGAGTAACCGTGAACAAGCGCCGGGTCCGGAACCTTCGTTGACTTGGTCTTGGCGTCACGACCTTCTGGGAATAGTTTGTCGCCATCCTTGAACCATGCCCGCCCCTGCACCGAGACCGTGTTCCCGTACCCGACCTCGACAGCCAAACTCTTAGATTCTGAGCACGTGTCATTGATGCAAAGCTCTGATTTGAGATCGTACCCGGAGAGGTAGGAAGGCCGCTCAACCTCAAGTGTCGCAATGATGAGGTTACCCTCAGGTTCGGCATCCACAGTCACCTTGGGAGCGTCAACCACAAAAACCTCCCGGCTTGCCGTGGCGTCTCCAGCGGCGGGAATGGCAACCGAATCCGGGGGTTTTGGCAGCTTTGAAGAAGCCGTTACCTTCAAGGTTCCGTGGTCCCCGGGCACTGAGATGTTGCCTTTTGTGACAAGGGAGTCCGTCCCGACAGCAGCAGTTCCAACCTGTTCGTCACCAATGGTGAAAGTGAGATCCTTGGTGTCCCGCGGGTCGTCCACACCAACGTCTACTGAGATCGTTTTGCCGTCAGTGTTTGGAGACCAAGACACAATCGTTGGTTTACCGGCCGGCTTGTATGTCCAAGCGTCAACTGCTGTAGCGGGAGAGGCTCCAACAGAGCTCACGGCTTTGAACTGGAACTGCTTAGTTTCCCCTAAATCGCCGATGGGGATGGTGCAGCTGCCAGAAAGGCTGCAGGTTCCTTCCTTGCCGTCACCACTCCAGGTGATTGAAGTGACTTCTGGGTAAGACTGGCCCTGAAGCCCAACATCAAAACCGACATCAGTCTCACTAGTCGTCACCCACTTCGCTGTCGGCGCCGCCGGTAGACCATTCAGGTCCAGCAGAATGACCCCCGCACCTGTTCCACCGCTGACCCGACCTTGGGCATCTTTGACTGCGAACGCGCCGGTGCAGTCCGCTTTACCCGGAGTGTCTTTGCTCCAAGTCGCGCTCACTGACACTGCGTCCTGGTAGGAGAACTTCACGCCCGGACAGTTAGTGGGACTGACAACAGAGTCCTCAACTAGGGTCAACTGCGTGCCCGTCAGGAAATTCTGCTGACCTGCGATGCCCGGCCCAATCACGGGGATGGTGCAGGAAGTCTTGTCTCCATCAGTCGTGCAGGACTGCTTGACGGTTCCAGCCCGGGGAGCTTCGCCAGCAGCCGGCCCCACGGTCAAGGTAAGGGAACCTGCGGGAACATCCGGATAGTCACGCAAACTGACAGACAGGGTCTCACTGCGTGTTGGCGCAGCGTCGTCCTGCGCAGAAACGGTAAACCTGGATCCGTCCTGAGACCACTCGAACAGTGCCGCCTGTCCAGAGACGACAAAGTTCTCAGGGCCAGGCGTGCCCCCCTGCCAGTCCACCATCTGCTTCAAGTCGTAGGTAACAGCGGGTCTTCCCGGCGAAGCTTCAACGAAGGCTGGAATCATGAGTGGCTGCGGGTCCTCTGGCACCACCCGCACAGGAATCACCAGGTTGGTGTAGTCCTCTTGTTTCTTGGTTTTCACCGCGATTTGGCATGAGTCTTGCCACGGGGCTCCCCGGCCTGCCGTGTACGTCAAAACAGTGCCTGAAAGGGAGCAGGTACCAGCTCTAGCCCCACTCGCTGTCACTTTCGCGGGGTCAAACACTAGACCCTCATCAGAGGGGTCGACTATGACAGTCAGCAGGTCTAAGGAGGCTGACTCTCCTTCATCCACCTCTAGTTCCACGAAGGAGCTGCGCAAAGCAATGGGCACGTCCTTCACGGGGGGAACTTTTAGGAACCCGTAGGAAATAGCTGGGTCGCCCGCGAAGTTCACGCCTTCAACGGTGAAAGGGACAGTCGTGTACTTGTCTGGCGGATTTCCGGCAATCTTGTTGCCTTCCACCGTGAAGTGCCCGTCTGGATGCCACAAGTCCAGTTTCAAGTCTGAAACAGATCCCGTGGACCAGGTCGTCTTGTCGGTGAGGACGTCCACCCCCGCGGGTAGCTGCGCTAGGTTCTCACCCGTCACGCGGGTGTCGGCGACAACGGGCAGGTCAACGGTTGGGTTGTGGACGACCTTGGTGACAATCAACCCGCTGGACTGGTCGCCTCTTTCGTTGTGGGCCTTGTAGAAGAAGGAAGTACTGCCGACCGTGTCGCTTGACGACAGTTGAACCTCACCGGTTTGTTCATCCACCATGAGGATTCGCGACCGTTGTTCCTGGAACTCTTCTGAACCTTCCGGAACGTTTGGCCACACCTCATCCAAAGTCAGTTCCCCACCGGCAGGATCCACCGCGTTATCTAGGGGGAACACGGAAACCTTGTTAGCTTTGCCGGCCGCTACCTGTAAGTAGCGTGAGTAGACGATGGGACGTGGCGAGGTTGTGGCATCCAAAATCCCAATCTTCACCGTGGCGGCTGCGGTACGCCCTGATGCGGAACGCACCCGGTAGGTGAACTGGTCTTGACCTGACGTGCCCGGGTGTGCGGTGTAAACCAAAGATTCACCGTCCGGTGAAACGGACGCAGTACCGAACTCTGGTTGGCTAGCAACCGAATCCAAGGTGTAGGACTCACCGCGCATGCGTGCTTGGGCTAACTTCAACGGAATGGACACGCTGGATCCTGCTAAAACGCGACCTTCAAGGGAGGGCGGTGTTGCAAGCTCATCTTCGGCTGGTTCTGTCACCACAATGTTGACGTTCGCAGTGCTTTGCAGCTGCGGGTCGCCAAGCCGGAACACGGTGTAGCTGACCGAATGTTCACCCGGCTCATCGGGAGCTAGGTAACGCAGCAGGCGTTGGGTGGCAAACGCCAAACCCTTATCATCTTCCCCCTGCGTCACGGATGCTTGGTCAATAGCTAACTGCGACCCAACTGGCGCAACCGTCCACTCCAGTACGGGTATATCGACTTGCACTCCGGCAGAAACCTGAATCCACCGGTCGGTAGCAATCGGGTAGGCACCATCGTTTTCAGCCAGCATGAACGTGACCATTCCGGTCGCAGTTGAGTTGGGTGAACCAGTGCCATCACTTACCGTGTACGTCCCAGTGCCCAGGAGACCCGGCTGTTCGTCTGCAGTACGCCCTGTTGCGTGGATCAGCTGCTGACCAACGATTTCGGCTGTCAGCTCACTGCCTTCCGCCGGCTCAAATTCCAGGTCCGACACTAAAAGAACGTGCCCCGCAGGGTTGCTGACGGAGGGGAGCACGTCGACAGTCGTATCCTCGGCCGCCCTTACAAACACGGTCATTGGCCAAGTCGCGACTTGAGCGTCTTCTGGTTCAAGCACTTGGAAACGCAACTGCAATTCCGCGGTGGTCCCGGCACCGTCTTCAATGAAGACCCGAACGGGGAAGGAACCAGCAACAGTGGATGACACATTAATGCTCATCCCTGAGTGGCCAATCGTCAAAGTGTCATCATCCCCGGGGGCGTTCACTTCAGCGATACGCAAGCCCCCCGTACCTCCGGTGGCAAGGTCTTCTAGATCAACCTCTATTGTCTTGCCCACGATCCCCTGGACCGTGGTGGAGCGGGCCTGGATTCTAGGTGTTTCGGTGACTGTGAATACCAGTTCCTTAGTGGCGGTGGCGCCGGTCGTGTCCGCCACAGTAACCGTCACAGGCACCGGTTCTAAGTTGTCTCCAGAGCTGTCTAGGTGACGCAAAGTTACAGTACCGTCGGGGTTAGACAGAACCTGCGCCAAAGCAGATGAGGTTGTTGCTGACTGTAAGAAAAGTGGGTCGCCGTCCGGGTCAATCCAGTTGGACAACACCTGGGCTGTGGTTACACCACCGGGTGTGACCGCGGGTTTTGGCCACTGTCCCAGATAGTCTTCCACCCCAACTCCCGCGAAGAATGGGGCACTACTTTCGTCTTCTGGGATCACTTCCAAGGTGACGGCGGCGGGAGCTGACACCAAACCGTCCGGAGGCACACCGTCAGTGGCGCGATATGTGAAGGTCGTAGTTCCAACGGCCTCCGGTGCCACGGTGACGACAAGCTGCTGGTTGTTGTTGGTCAGGTGCAGTGTCCCAAAGCTGGGGTCCAAGTCTCCCAAGGATTCAGTGTCAACAGCAAGCACGTCCCCGTTGGGGTCGTAGTCGTTTAGGAGAACCGGGAGGAGCACTTCCTGTCCTGCCCTAACCCCAAAAGTGTCTGGCATAGCGACGGGCGGTTTGGTTTCCGTGATGTCTTCGACCTCAGCGTCACTGACCGTTTCTTCCAACTGCGCGTCAGCCAGCCAGTCTTGGGAGGTCGGGACCAGTTCCCCTCCCGGAAGTAGCCAAACCCAGCCTGAGG
>CAYFNQ010000063.1:1809-4632 GCA_964344535.1 uncultured Actinomyces sp. | reverse complement strand
GACACGGCATTCGATGCCGCGCTGGTCATGGAACTCTGACAACCAGAAATCAAACTTTGCTGGCTGGTCGCTGACTGTAGGGCCGGGAAGCTAGCAGAGTAGTTGATTCCCTGAGAAACAGTCGCAGTCCCGACAACCTGGGAAAGAGGCAAGTAGAGCACCCCTTTGTAATTGCTTGAGAACGCTCCGCCGAGGTCATAGAAGGTGAGGCTGGAGCCGGGCAGGTATGTATCCAGGTAGGCCTCAGTTGTGGCGGGGCTAGCTGCTGGGAAGTCCAGCTTGAACTCCCACGTTTCGCTACCGGAGTTCACCTCAATTGTTTCAGCATCCCCCTGCAAAGCCTGTGCCAGTGCTTGCTCATACTCCTGTGCTACCTCACTGTCGACCAAGTACGCGATTTCTACGCCCACGTCGCCGCTGCGCTCCACTTTGACGTCGACATCGATTCGCTCAATCTGGAAGTAGCTGACGAACAAGGCGACGCCTCCGGTGGCGTCCAGCGTGTAAGCACTCTGGCTTGCGCTGACTTCTTCATCAACCGGGTACGCATCTGAGCCTTCCCATTCCAACTCCCAGTCCGCTGGGACCACTAAGGTGTCGGTTGGTGTGGATGCGTAGGGAGAGCACAGCTGGCTACAGTCGACGGAGTCTTCAACCCGCATGACAAGACCCGCCCTGCCGTCGCTGGCCGCTGACTGCGTAACTTCGAAAACTGTGTCGTCTGTTAGGAACAGCTGGTTTGTGGCTGCTTCGATTTCGCTGGGTGTTCCGGTTGCAAGCTCAACAGACCACTCATAGGAGTAGCCGGACTTGGTGGGACTGTTGAAAATGGCGCCGCTTGGCAAATTGTCTGAGAAGAACTCCGCGACAACGTCTTCTTGTCTTTCGTAAGAGTCATCGCTCATCGTGAAGGTGAGTGTGCGCTGCCATTGGTCGTCTCCGGCATACTCAGTTTCCATGCTCACGCCGGAAACGCCTCCGTCAGAACGCGTATCCAAGGAGATCCTGGCGCCGGTGCTTTCCTCCTCCCCTTGGAAGATCACAACAGTAGTTCCGTTCTCAAACATGGAACCAGCGTCCGAAGAACTAACCGCCCCGCCTTCAACCAGTGCGATCCTCAGCCAGGCCAGCAGATCGATCGAGGTGAAGTTCTCCTCAACGTAAATACCTTCAGCAAATGGGGAGTCTGACACCAGGATTTCTATCTCAGCGTCGATATCGTCATCGCCCTGGTCCAGAACTGCCTGCGCCTTGGTCACGTAGTCGTCGGGGGACGAAAACGCCAACGTGAACGTTGTGGAGTAACTCCCGTCACTAAGCGTTAGAGGTGTGGAAGTCAGCTCAGAGGGTAGGGCTGCATCGATAATCGCGTTGACGTCTGAGGCGGTTCCGGTGACTTTGTCATCAAAGTCGCTTTCGCTCAAGCTGACAGACATGACGCGTTGACCCGAAAGGTCTGCGTCAATAGTTAGCTCAGTGTCAACTTCAGAGCAGGCGGCAACAAGCAGCGTGGCTGCCAAGCCCAGTGCGACTGCCCGCTTCTTATTTCTTATTTTCAAGTGTCGAAGGACCTTCCCATTGCGCCGATCCGTACGCCGGCTCGTTCCACCGGCCGTGATGAGGGCCAGATCACCAACCATGCTAGCCAGTAGCCTCCAGGCCGGCAATTTAGCCCAGACCGTGCACGTGTGAATGGTCCCGAGGGTTGCTACCTGCCCAGGTATCCCAGCTGCGCCAACGCTTCGTCCATGGCGCCTTGGACTTCCAGTGTGGCGTCCCAGGGGACCACAGGGGACTCATTGTTCCCCGCAGCTATTTGGCGTGCAGCCTCCGCAACCTGAAATTGGAAACCACCCGGCGTCCGCGCATCCCAGGAAGCTGTTCTAGGTTCTTCTCCCGGTTCCCCCCACACGGTTACGGTAATCTGTGATGGCGCGTAGAAGACTCCCGAAAGTTCCACTAGGCCGCGTTCAAAAGCGATGGTTCCAGAGTTTGGGCCCAGCGCATCCATTTTAATGGTGGCCACACCGGTTGCATCGGGGTAGCTGAGGACGGTGGCACTACCGGCGTCCATCGCTTTATCAGTCAAGCGGCCGGCAGCCACCACGCTGTCTGCAGGCCCAAGGAGCATATTGATGAAGTGCAGCGGGTAGACACCCAGGTCCAGCATCGCTCCCCCACCTAACTCTGGTTCGACCAGCCTGGGGACGTGGAGCAAGGACTGAGAGTGGTCGGCCGCAACACTTCGGACTTCACCTAAGGCACCACTATCCGTGAGCTCTTTCAAGAACCGATAGTGCGGCAGGTGCCTAGACCACATTGCCTCCATCGCGAAAAGGTCAGCTTCTTGGGCAGCGTCAAATACTTCCCTAGCCTCCTCCTCTGACATGGTGAAGGCTTTTTCAACCAGCACAGGCTTACCTTGAGCCAGTGCCAAAAGTGCGTCGTCGCGGTGGCGTATGTGCGGCGTAGCAACGTAGACCGCATCGACTTGCGGATCCGCCACCAGCTCCTGGTAGGACCCGAACGCATGGTCTTCACCAATCCCGAACTCCTGGGCGAACTCCTGCGCTTGTTCCAAGCTCCTAGAGCCAACGGCAACTACCCGTTGGGAGGAGAACTTGGGAACTTCGCTGGCAAACCTGCGGGCAATGCCACCCGTGCCGATGATTCCCCACCGCAGCGAGGGAGCGTCGAAAGGGTCCTCAATTTCAAAGTCGGGAACTAACTCTTGAAGCAGAGGGGGCAGAGGCGGCGTAAGTGCTGGAGAAGTCATGTTTCGATTGTGCTTGCCCAATAGATTCAGCACAAGCCTAAGGGGTC
>CAYFNQ010000063.1:0-1709 GCA_964344535.1 uncultured Actinomyces sp. | reverse complement strand
AAGGGGTCATAACGCGCAACATGCTCCGTGAGGCAACTGGACTTTCTAAACCAACCACCTCCCAAATGATTGCGCGCCTTCTGGCAGCCGACCTGATCCGAAGCATCGGCACCGTGCCTGGAAAGCGCGGTCCCGCGCCAACCGGGTACGCGCCGAATCCCTTGGTTGAGCTGGGGGTAGCCATTGATCTTTCAGAAGGCCATGTTGAGGCCGTGCTTGTTGATGTCCTAGGCAGCTCGTTTCCTCAGGTGGGCTTTGACCGAACCTTCGCCCTGGGTGACTTGACTTCACCGGAGCTTGCTATTGCGGAGACAAAGAAAGCCGTAGTTTTAGCAGCAGAAGCCGGTGATCTTGACCCGGAGTCGGTAGGCCATGTTCTGATTGCTGTGCCCGCCTCGGTCGCAGATGGCGGCGACCTCCTCCACCTAGCTGGGTCTCTGCCACCGTGGCCTGAGCAGGGCTTAGCGACCCTCTTGTCGCAAGGTTTGGGACTCAACGTGCACCTAGGTCGCGACGTCGTGCTTGCCGCAGACACCGAGCTGGTAGAGGACCCTTCCTCCAGCGACTTCGCTCTGCTATGGATCGGCTGGGGAGTCGGACTGGCAACCGTGGCTAACTCTCAGGTCCTTCAAGGCTCCAGCGGCCGGGCTGGGGAGGTCGGCTACTTGGTGCCCTCCCCCGACTCTTCGCCAAAGGACTTGCAAGAACTATTGGGAGCCTCCGCTGTCGTTGAGTTGGCCAGGCAGTGCGCTGTTCCCGCGGCATCCTTCCCAGAGGTTCTTGACTACCTGAGCAGCCTTCAGCCAGATGGGGACCTTGATGAGGCGACTGAGGAGTTTCTAGATGAGCTAGCTGGCCGCATCGCCGGTCCTGTCTGCCGCCTGATCTACGTCACGGATCCTGGAAAAGTGATTCTAGGAGGCCCCTTGGGGGCCGCTGCAGGGAGCCTTCTAGCGGACCGCGTCGACCAGGCTCTGCGGGGACGAACGCTGTGGCCAGTCGCTGTTGAAGCAACCCGGGTCGGTGCTTCACAGGCATTGTTTGGGGCCCGTGACCAGCTGCGGGAACATCTGACCCAAGCCTTGCTAGACCGCGCCGCGATCAGCCAGCCCAGCTGATCGCTTCGCCCTGCTGATCGCTCCCGGCCCTACTTCTTCCCTGTAACCTTCCGGGCCATGGCTGCAGTTCCAAAGCGGTCCCGGTTCGCACCGTCCCCGTCCTTCACCTCAGCTAAAGCTTCGGCCAGTTCACGTCGTACAGCGTCACGCAGCTGTCCCTGATGGTCAGGGTTTGGTGCCGCGGACAGCAAAAGCTTCGTGTATTCGTGCTGGGGATCCAAGATCACCTGGTCCGATGGGCCACGCTCAACCACGTTCCCCCGGAACATCACCAAAATCTCATCTGAGAAGTGGCGGGCTGTTGCTAAGTCGTGGGTGATGTACAAAACCCCCAGGTTTTCTTCTCTTTGCAGGCGCGCCAGCAGGTTCAGTACCCCTAGGCGAATCGAAACGTCCAGCATCGACACCGGCTCATCTGCAACCAGGAAGCGCGCTCCCGGAGCCAATGCGCGCGCAATTGCGACACGCTGGCGTTGACCACCCGACATCTCGTGAGGTTTCTTTTGAGCGAAAACCTCCGGCGGTTCTAGGCGCACGCGGTCTAGCAGTCGGTAGACCTCATCCAAATACCCCTGTTTGCTGTCAGCCCTG
>CAYFNQ010000062.1:2584-4733 GCA_964344535.1 uncultured Actinomyces sp. | reverse complement strand
TCCCTTGCTCTCCGCCAAGTGGTTGACGTCAGTCAAGGAACCTGATATGTCGGAAGAAGCAGAAGACCTCATTAAGGAAGCGCAGTCGAAGGCACAAAGGATCCTGGATGACGCTGAGGCGCAAGCCCATTCGCTGATTGTCCAAGGCCAACTGGACGGGCAGCACGCTTCTGAGCTGGCCTTGGAAAGCGTTGACGAATACGTCAGAAATTCCCGTGCAAGCGGCGACCAAATGGTTGCAGACGCTAAGGAAGAGGCGGAAGAAATCCTTGAGCGGGCGCGACTTGAGGGAAGAGAAATCTACTTAGAGCAGCGCAAGCAGGCTGACTTAGTAGAGGCCAAAAACGCCCAGCTGGAAACGGAAGCTCAGGATGCTGCAGACAAAATTAAGGCCTCAGCCCAAGCCGAAGCGTCTGAGATTTTAGAGAAAGCTAAGCAGGTTCTTGCCGACACGGAGACGGACCGGCAGAGGACTCTAGCGGAGGCAGGCGAGCTCGCCCAGAAATTAGTTAGGGGAATAGAAGGGGAATTAGCCAAGCGAACGGAAGGCGCCCTAGCGCAGCACCGTGATCTGATCGCACAGTCAGAAGCTCAGGCTGAAGAAACCCGTCTGGCGGCAGCCTCCGCCTTGGAAGAAGCACAAAAAGAAGCCCAACGGGTCCGTGAACAAGCAAACCAAGAGGCGGCTTCGCTTCAGGAAGAAACACGCCAGCTCCTAGCGACACGCGAAGAAACGCACCAAAGAGAGCTTGAGAAAAAACTAAAAGAAGCTTTGTCCCAGGTGCAGGAAACCCAAGATCAAGCTGACGAAGCCTTGAAGAACGCGCAGTGGGACGCGAAGAAGATCGTTGCTGAAGCTAAGGAAGAAGCGGCAACACTGCTCAGTCAGGCGCGAGCAAACAGCGACAGCCTCATCGCTAAAGCACGAAAAGCAACCGAAGAGCATGAGCTGCAACAAGAAGCGCTTCGCACCAAGACAAAACAGGATGTTGACGAGCTGCGCAGAGAATCGCTCCTGTTCAGCAAGAACACACGAACCAAAGCGGTCACGGTCTTGACGGAAGCACGCGCTCACGCCGACCAAGTCCGTGAAGAAGCACGAAACCAAGTGGCTTCTCTGCAGCAAGAAGTTGCAAAGCTGAGGAAGCAACGCACCAGTTTGGCTACAGAAATGGCGGAAACGGCTGCGGTGGTTGACGCTCTGGCCGTCCCCCTTCCAGCCTCCCCCACACCTCAAAGTGAGAATCAACAGGAGAATTCAGATGCCTGACCAACAGTTCAGTGTCGTGCGTAAAGGCTACGACCCCACCCAGGTAAACCAGACGTTCGCTGCGCTCCAGGCAAAGCTGGCCCAAGTTGAAAACCAACTCAACCTGACAAGGCATGCGGGAGAGGCCGCAGCGCAGCAGGCCCAGGACCAGCAGGTGCGCGTGGACCAGCTGGAAGCGGCACTGCAGTCGGCTCACCAACAGCTTGCTGAAACCCCGGACTTGGCGAACGCCAACTTTGATCACCTGGGCGCCAGGGTCGCCCAAATTTTGAACACCGCTCAGGATGAGGCGGATGAGCTGCGCGAAAAGGGTCAGTCGGACCTGGACCAAAGGCTGCTTGAGGCACACACCCGCGCGGACAAGGTTTTAGAAGACGCCCGCAGCCACGCGGATGAGGTTCGCTCTAGTGCGGACGCGGAGAGCGCACGGATTGTGGAAGAGGCGCGCACGGACGCTGACCATCTGCGCAGCCAGGCTGAAAGTGAGGCTGCAGCAGCGCGGGATGAGGTGGCAGCACTGCTTGAGTCACACCGCGCTAGAGCAACCGCAGCCACAATCGACTTTGAGAAGATGCTGGAAGAGCGCCGACGTGAAGCCCTAGCAGCGCTAGAGGATGATGTTGCTGCGCGCCACGAAGAAATCAACGCCGCAATACAGCGGCTCAGTGAGATCCGTAGCGAAAGCCAACGCACAGAGTTTGAGGCGCGGGAACGCGCCGAACAAATTGTTCGTGCCGCTGAGCAGCGCTCTAACGAGATCCTTAGCGAAACCCAGGTTCGCGCTGATCAAATCCGCGAAAACGCGGAGCGCGAACTGAACGCAGCTTTGTCCAGGCGGGATTCGATCAACGAACATCTAGAAGGCGTACGGCACATGCT
>CAYFNQ010000062.1:0-2484 GCA_964344535.1 uncultured Actinomyces sp. | reverse complement strand
TGGAACTGCCGTGAAACGCGCTAGAAGAACGGCAGCAGTTATGGCTCCGACGACACCGGTTCCTGCCAAAACCGCCCACCGCCTGGGAGCAATCACTAGGGATAAGACCAAAGCTGCCACAGCCCAGTAAAAATAGGCTTGGCCGCCGTGCGCTAGGACTGAGTACCAGAACCTCAGAGACGAAGAGTCTTCAATTTCAAACATAAAGAAACTCTCATCGGCGGGTACTACAAAGTCGGCGACCAGTCCGGGGATCCCGGTTAGCTGGCTGGTGACGGCGTCAACGATTGGCGTTATTTCGATGCTGACGGTGATTGGCCCGCTCCCGGTCGCCAACTGTTTGATGATCTGGTGGTGGGTGGAGGAAACAATCTGTCTCAGCAGTGAAGTGAATTCGGCAGAAGCTACGAACTGCTGTGCTTCTTCCATGGCCATCTGCCGCGCTTCTTCAGCCAGTTGTGCTGCAGTGGTTTCGACAAGGTCGCCCAGGTTCGCGCTGGGGTCGACGCCCACCAGGCCTAGTAGTCCTCCCAGTAACGCGTTGTCCCCAATCAGTTCGTCGATCGTTTCCGCCCAGCCGCCAACCTGCTGCGCCACCGGATGTTCCAAGACGTAGTCGTAGGTCGCATTGCCCACTTCCTCCACGATCAGGTTTTGGAAACCCGGAGTCGAACCCAGTGGAACCAGTGCTTTGGTGAAAGAGGCTGTGTTGATAACTTCGCGTTGTGCCCAGTTACCGAAGACTCCTAGTGACAATAGAGTGACAGAGGCAATCGCACTGAGTGCAGCCAGGATCCACCGGGCAACCGTGAGGCCCACGCTAGACGGACTTTTTCCAGCCATGGTGTCCCCCCTGTAGTCTTTCGCACATCTAGTATCAACCATCACTAATCGCAGGGCTCTTTCGACTAGAAACCTTGGACGAAGACCTCTAACATTGAAAGGTCTGGAGACGTCGCATAGCCAGGTCGAGTGCGCTTCCCTGCTAAGGAAGTAGGGGTGTTAAGCCCCTCGAGGGTTCAAATCCCTCCGTCTCCGCGATTGAAAGTCTCAGGACATCGACTATTCGGTGTTCTGAGACTTTTTGTTTGCCCCGCATCGCTCAAACCCCGTGTTGCTCATCTGCACGCCCGTCCCTCTCACTGAAATCGAGTAGTTGCGCCTCAGAAGGTGCTAAAAACCGGGTTCTCTGGCTTAACAACTCGATTTCATGAAGCATGTAGCGGGAAGCCGGTAAGGAGGGGACCTTGGAGGACACAAGCAAGCTAAGCAGGGAACTGTCTTGGAGACCCCTGGACGACTTGGACGTTCACGCTTGGTCCCGGCTCACGCAAGAAATTGCGAAGGTTGATGGAGATTCAAACTTCCGCTCTCCTGACGCTCTCCTGGGGCAGCTGCATTGGAGTGGCCTTGATGCACGCCGTGACACGTGGGGTGCGTGGGACGGCAATGAGCTGGTGGGGTACGCGACAGTCTGGTTCTCAGAGCATCCGCGGTATGACGAAGTGGCCCAAGGCATCCTGGACATTGGTGTGCACCCCGGAAAACGCGGCGCGGATGCGCGCAGTACAGGTGGAGACGCAGCAGGTGAAGGCACCCCCAGCGAAACCAGTGCAGGTGAGAGCAGTGCCCCGCTTGGCGCCCAGCTCCTAGCCAAAGCCCAAGTGCGCGCCGCGGAAAGACTAGAACAGCTCCACCCGGGCCACCCGCACGTGCTCTACATCGAAAGTGCAGGTGACGGCGACTGGGCGGTGGAGTTCCTGAAGTCCCATGGGTTTCGTCTTGCGGATCAATACCAGGCCATGACCATGCCCACTGCGAACCTGCAGGTAGAACCTGGTGCAGCCACCGATGCCACCACTATTGACGGTGTTGACGGCGTCACCGTGCGACCCCCGAACCTCCAAGACAGCGCAGAGCTGGTGTCCACGCACAATGAGGCTTTTGCAGAGCACCCAGGAATGGCGCCATTCACTGTTCCAGAGTTCGAAACAATGTTCTTCGGCCCCGTGTCCCTACCCCACCTCAGTCGTGTAGCAGTGGACAGCAATGGAAAGGTACTGGCGTATGCGCTGGTTGAAGAATCCTCGGACACCTCCGCCTACATTGCCCTAGTGGGCACGTCGCGTGAAGCCCGGGGCAAAGGAATTGCCAAAGCTGTTCTCCAAGAAACACTCAAAGCTGGGGCGCTTGACTCGAAGGTTGCCGAGCTTTCCCTAGACGTCGCCCTAGCCAACACCTTTGCGGCCGGGAAACTCTACGAGCGCGTTGGCTTTACTCCCAGTAGCCTTTGGGGCGCATACCAAAAGGCACTGTGAACCCTATGTGAGACCTATGTGAACCCAGGTGGTGACGTTGCAGACAGTGGCCCCGGAAAGTTGTCTTGATGCTGGTTAGGTCCCTATACTCAACCAAGGAAAACTAAACATGCGCCTGTGGCTCAATGGATAGAGCATCTGACTACGGATCAGAAGGTTGGGGGTT
>CAYFNQ010000061.1:0-4960 GCA_964344535.1 uncultured Actinomyces sp. | reverse complement strand
ATAACACGAAGATTAAAAACCCGCGACACGCTGAGATGTGATCACGTGTCGCAAGAGCGTGACTTAGGGTACTGAATAGGTCTGGTTCGAAAGAACAGCTAGCCGCGAGGCTACTCAGGCCACTTCAATGGAAGAGAGAGGGAAGATCCCTCCACAACTAGCAGTAGAGGTAACACCATGAAGGAACAGACAGAGCAGGATCGTTTGGACGAGTCTCGCGGTGCAGCAGAGGGCTGGAAGCGACTCAAGGCAGCCGCAGCCGATGGCGACGCAGCAGCCCAGGAGCGCCTAGACCGCGACTCCGCTGATGAGTCCGCTGGCGCCACCAACTGGTGGAAGCAGCTTGAGGCAAAGGCAGCTGCAGGCGACGCAGACGCCGAAGCTGAGGTCAAGAAGATCCGTGAAGCCGTGTACATGGAGTACAACAACTAGTATTCCCAGCCTTTAGGTTGGACCACCGACATGTCGGTGGACTACAAGTTACAAAATGGGGAGCATGCCCAGCAGGGCGGCTCCCCATTTTTATGCTCTTTTGTGGGTCAGGACCCCATGTTTTCAAGCGCCTGGCTGAAGCGTTCAACCAGGATGGGGGCCATAGTGTTCCCGTATGTTTGAGTGACGTGGTTTGTGTCCAAGTAGATGTGGACGTTCCCGGCAATTGTTGGGCAGACAGCCCCGTCGCAGTACAGGTCCATGATGTCGACGTACTGGAAGCCCGGGATGTCCATCAGCGGATCCAGGATCGAATCGGGCGCAAAGTACTGGTTGCGGTCCAGTAGGCATCCACCGAAAGCTGCGTTGGGTTCTTGAGTTGACGCGCACTCATACAGGTTGCTGGTAGCTCGCAGGTTGTCGCGGACACCAATGACCTTGGCTCCCGTCGCCGTTAGTTCTTGGATCAGTTCGACTACCCCGTGCCCCAATTGTTCCCCGGGGGCGTTAGCGGTCGTGGCAGTGACAATTAGGAAAATGTAGTCAAACGGGTTTTCTTTAACGAATTGGAGAATCTTCTCCTGGTGTCCCGCACAGTCTGCTCCGCTGGCTGGATTTGGCATGGACCACGGGCATCCCGCTTTCAAAGACGCCTCAACATACAGCCCGTTTTGGTCTGCAAATGCGCGCGCGGCGGGCATCAGCACCTGCTCTGCGTGGGAGCTTCCTGCGACAAAAACCCGGGGATTCGCTGGGTCGCCGTGAGCATGGCAACCGGTTTTCTCATGGCGGTACAGCCAGGACCGGGCAGCATCACTGCAGCGGCCGTCATACATCACCCATTCGGCATCTAGTGCCAGCGGGCCGGGGATTGCTTCACCGGAGAACGCGAAGCTGCCCGGATAGATCATGGCCAGTGCCCCGGGGTGTCCTTCAAGCGGAGGAGGGGGTGGCTCCTCTTCAAGGTCCCCTTCCTTTTCCGTTTCGTTTTGAACGGTGGTCGAGGGGAGTTTGGGTGGCTGTGGCTCAGCACTTGCCGTTGGCAGCGGCACTAGTTCTTGTTCCAGTTCCAGCTCTATTTGTGCAGCTTTCGCTGTTTGCCACAGGCCAAGCTGGACTGTGAGTACGCCCGTTAGAGTTATCCACAAGGTGACAAGCACAATCTGGGTCTTGCGCCAAGTTGTGTCTGCCCACGGTAAGCGTCGGATCGGGTCATCCACATACTTGGTGAGCCAGAAAGCCAAAACTATGGATACGGCAATCAAGACGACACCCTCAACAAACCCCAGCTGCTCTTTGCCAATGGCCACCAAGTACAGGACAAAGATTGGCCAGTGAACCAGGTAGACCGCGTAGGAGATGCCTCCAAGGGCAACCAGGGGGCGCCAACTCAGGATTCGTTCTGTAAGTCCGCTGCCGTTTGCAGAAAGGACCAGCAATGAGCTTGTGGCTAGCAGTGGGAAGGCCGCCATAGGGCCCGGGTATGTGCCAATTGAAACTAGACAAAAGAGCAGGAGCACGGCCAATGCAATGAATGAAACGAATTGCGCTGCTCGCTTGGGTAGTCGCAATGAAGGTGCACCTGCGGCGACCGCGGAGCCCAAGGCAAATTCCCAGATGCGGGCCCTAGTGTCGAAATAGATGGTGTCAAGGGGAGCGGACGTGGTTAGGAGCCACCACAGGGACAGTGCAGTCACAACAGCAAAGACAACCAGGATTGTGTAGCGGATCGACAGGTTGAACCGGCGTGCGGCCAGAACCGTCAGCGCCATCAGTGCCGGCCACAGCACAAACATTTGGCCCTGCATGGACATAGACCAAAGGTGTTGCAGCGGACTGGCCAGCGCATGGTCCTCTGCAAAATAGTCCGTCGAAATCCATTCAAGGAGCCAGTTTTGCCAGTACGTGAGGGAGGCGAAAGACTGGTCAATCACGCCCTGCCACCGGTTTGCGGGCAGGATGAAAATCGAGGCAAACAGGGTGAGTAGCACGGTGATGGCTAAAGGAGGCAGGAGGCGTTTAAACGTGGTGGCCCAACGCTCTAAAACGGAGGGCATTTCGTTTGCTTCACTGCGCCTGATGAAAGAGGCCGTCATCAGGAACGCTGAGATCATGATGAAGGCGTCAACCCCAATAGGGGAGCCGATAAGCCAGGCGTGGAAAAGGAGCACCTGGGCCATTAGGACAGCTCTGAGTCCCTGAATATCCAGACGGTAAAGGGGCTTTTGTGCGTCTGTCACTTTGCCCCTTCCTGCCGTTAGCTCAACTGGTAGCTTAGTGGCGCAAAGGGGCTGCGCTTGGTGAGGTTTCCGACCCTTTAGCGCTCGCTTTCCAGAAGCCGAAGTAGTGGTAGGTAGTGGCGATCTATGGCGCTAATGTAGCGTTCCAGGTCTCCTGCTTCCGCAGCTTCCAACATTTGCCGGTGAGCCTTAGCAGTTTCGTTCAAATCATCCTTAGCTGCATCACCAAGATCCGTCAGCATCGACATATGGACCAGCCAGAACGCACCGTATGTTTGACTGATGAGCTGGTTTTCTAGGGGAGCCAACAAAGCGTTGTGAAACCGGATGTCCTGATCCAAGAACCGCTCGCCGGCCTGAGCTAGTTCCTCCATCTCATCGACGCACGCATGGAGCTCTTCGCTTTGGCGACCTTCCATCGCAGTGACAACATCCTTCGCAGCACCAAGGTCTAGCCACCGGCGTTGCTCCACAATTTCTTTCAGGAAGGTGGAGTCAACCTTTTCAGCCAGGGATGCGCGAAGTGCCAAGGTCTGCACCATCGGTTCTAGGGACATGTGGCTCACAAACGAACCTGATCCGTGTCGGATCTCCACGATGTCTAACGCCTCAAGCGTTCGTAGCGCCTCCCTCACGCTGGAACGGGACACACCCAGTTCTGCAACCAGTGCTGCCTCAGTTGGTAAAGGGTCTCCGGGTTGCAGGCGGTGCTGGAGAATGTGGGCTTTTATCGCGTTCATGGTCGCGGCCTGTCTGCCCATCGTCTGGATGGGCTCGACAGAGCTTGCGGACAGCGAAGATAACAATCCGGTAACAGCGGCTGCGCTGGAGTTGTCAGACATCATGTGATCATCCTACTCGTAGAAATTCTATTCTACGAAGAAGTTCTCATTGGAGAGGAGAAGCGATGCGCTTCAATAAAAAGAAGGTGTCAGCACTGGCAGCGACAACGGCTGCTGTTGCTTTGGCACTATCTGCTTGCGGCGGTGGATCCGACAAATCCGCGGGCGACACCGACGGAGGTAAGGATGAGGGTCAGGCCGCATCCTCTAGCGTAATCACGGCAGCAGCCGCTTACGAAACCACAAACTACGACCCTTCAAGCACGTCTTCCGCGCTTGCACTGGGTGCAAACTGGCACGTCATGGAAGGCCTCTATGAGCTGGACATGCACACATTCAAGCCATACAAGGCTCTAGCTGACAGCGACGATCCTGTAGAAATTTCAGAAACCGAATACGAAGTGACACTGCGCGATGGAGCGAAGTTCTCCGACGGCACCGACGTCACCGCAGACGACGTAGTTGAGTCCTACAACCGCTCAACGGCTGAGGGCAACCTCTACGTCTCCATGTTGGACTTCATCGACTCAGTTGAGAAGAAAGACGACAAGACCGTCACTATCAAGCTGGCCCACCCCTTCAGCCTCTTGAAGGAACGCCTGACCTTGATCAAGATCATTCCGGCTTCCTCAACGCAGGAAGAAATGACCGCATTCCCAATTGGCACCGGTCCTTGGAAGTACGACAGCATTGATGAGCAGAACTTGACCTTCTCTCCCAATGAGCACTACAACGGCGACTTCAAGGCCGACCAGAACATGGAATGGTCAATCATCAAGGACGACACTGCACGCACAACCGCTCTGCAAGAGCACACCGTTGCCGTCATGGAATCCGTTCCGTCTGACGTTCGCGCCCAGCTGGAGGGTGCAGACGCAACTGTCGACGCCATCCAGGGCTTCAACCTGCCGTTCCTGATGTTCAACACCAAGAAGGCTCCGTTCGACCAGCCTGAGGTTCGCCAAGCGTTCTTCTACGCTATCGACGTTGACAAGCTGATCGACAACGCAATGGAAGGCGAAGCCACACGCGCCACTTCCTTCCTGCAGAACACGCACGCACACTACAACGAAGCCTCCACCGTCTACACCTACGACCCTGCTAAGGCAGAAGAACTGCTGAGCAGTGCGGGTGTTGACTCCCTGGACATGGTTCTGCTCACCACAGACCACCCGTGGATTGAAGCACTGGCTCCCCAGATCCAAAACGACCTGGCAGCCGTTGGTATCAACGCCACCATCCAGTCTGAGGCTTCCTCTTCCCTCTACGCCAACAACACCGACGTTGAGGACCCACAGTTCGACGTGGCGCTAGCCCCCGGTGACCCTTCAGTCTTCGGTTCCGACCCGGACCTCCTGATGAACTGGTGGTACGGCGACAACGCTTGGACCCAGAAGCGGCATCCGTTGCGGTTCTGGCCTTTATTGAACTGACAGAAGGACTGGC
>CAYFNQ010000060.1:0-5039 GCA_964344535.1 uncultured Actinomyces sp. | reverse complement strand
GGGGGAGTGCGCTGGGTGCGAATCCCGATGCGTCGGGCCCCAGCACCACTGCCGGACTTCTTCGCGCTGCTTAGATGGATCTTCGTATTGCGTCGCCTGCGGCCCGACGCTCTGGTTATTGGGACACCGAAGGCATCCCTGTTGGGCATCTTGGCAGGAAGGATCGTCGGAATCCCCATTCGGGTGTACCAGGTGCGGGGGCTACGTATCGAGACAACTGACGGTTTCATGAGGTCCGTGTTGGAGCGGCTGGAGCGGCTTACAGCTGCGAGCGCTACACATATCCTGGCCATTAGCCCGAGCCTAGCCACGCGGATGGTCGATCTGACCTTAAATGCTGGCCGTGAGATTACGGTCCTGGGCTCTGGCAGCTCCAATGGTGTTGATCTCGACCGATTTGGCAGCGTTTCCAGGGAGCGAGTTCTCGGCCGCCTCAGCGAGCTGGGAGTGCCAACAGAACCGCCTTTGATCGGTTTCGTTGGGAGGATGAACGACGATAAGGGCCTGGGCATACTCCTCGAGGCAGGAGAGAGGATGCAGCGGGCCGGACTCAGCTTTCAGCTAGTCCTAGTTGGGGCGCGGGAGGGCAACGGCTCAGCTGTGCAGAAACTCGATCGGATGATTAGCGAGAGAGTACCTTGGGTACATTACATTGGGAAACAACGCTAGGTTGAGGAGATTCTTCCTGCGTTCCGTCTGCTGGTGCTTCCGTCCCGACGTGAAGGCTTTGGAAACGTGGTCATTGAAGCAGCGGCCTCCGGAGTTCCTTCCGTAGTTACGGATGCGACCGGGGTGGTGGACACTGTTGTGGACGGCTCCACTGGGATAGTCGTACCGACTGATGACCCACAGGCTCTTGCGGCTGCAATGGAGGAGCTCTTGAAAGACCCGGAGCAAGCAAGTTCCCTTGGGGCAGCGGCGAAAGCCAGGGCCGTTAAGGAGTTTTCCAGGCAGGAGGTGCACGCGAGGCTCGTGGACTACGTGCGTGCTCTTCTAGTCTCCGGGTGAGGAGGGCCTGCGGGGGCCGGGCGGGAATACGGTCGACAAGATTAGTACGTTGAGGTGCACTTGTTCAGAACGCCTTCGGTGGTCCCGACGATCGACCGCAAGGCAGGAGGGCGTGGCTTCCATTAGCTAGGGATCGTCATCTGCAGATTTAGCCTTTGGGGTGTGTGCTGGCGCGCACTGCCATCCACCACAGGGCATTTCCAGCTCCAAGGTGCAGGACAAACCCCCATATGGCTCCGGGGAGCCCCCAGATGAGCGCTCCCGAGATGGGGAGCGCGATACCGAGCGTGGAAACTGCGGTGCGCACCCCAACCATGCGTTTCGCGGGGGCGACCTGGCGTGCAACGAGAGAGTAGAAGCTGTCGCCAATCATGACCGTCATGTAAACGGCTGCTGCTGCCGAGAAAGGGTATACGCTGTTCAATGTGCCAAGGTCAATTTGTCTTTGCGACAGGAGGTGGAGGGCGCCATACGAGGCGCTCCCAAACAGAATGCCCATGCTTGCTACTAGAAGGGGCAGACGCACAGATCCTAGGTCCGTGGGGGGAAGTCTAGACAATGCCGGCCTAAGAGGGGCTATCAGAGACCTCACGGGCGAGCCTATGTTGTCGATCGAGCGATAAGTCCCCAGCTGCGCGAGTCCGAGTACGGGAGCTAACATGAAGGGCGTTCCGATCGACGACAGGGTGTGCACTGTCGAATCTGTAACAAGAACTCTGATTTCTCGACGGTGGGTTCGGACCCACATGTAAGCCTGCCGCACTGACGGGCGCGCCGGGGCGCGAGTGCCGACGACTGCAGCAAGTCGGCTCAGTGCCCACATGACCAGAACGGAGTGGAGCCCTGGGCTAGTTGCCGCAAGTAGACCACCGGCCCCGACCAATGTGGCCGCTGCACCAAGTGCGTCGCTTGTCAGCACGTAGCGCCATTTGAAGTCGTGGAAACTTCGGAATCGCGCTCCATTACGGTAAACCTGGAGAAGGATAGCTAGGAAAACCCATGGTGCGGCTGTTCTCGTACTCCCCATGGAAAGAGCTGCTGCGGCCCCTGCGGCCCCTACCACCACGCCGACAGCAAGTGTTGCATTCGAATACGCATCCCAGCTGTTCGCCGCGGACTGCCGATGCAGAGCTCTGATCCAGGACTCACTGACTATGGAGAGCTGGAAAATGTTGCCTAGGGCTCCTACGAGATACAGCAAGGAAAAGGCCCCGTAGTCCGCGGGTACCAGTACCAGCAGGGCCGCAAGGGGGAGGACCAGGGAGGCAACTGATGACAGCGCAATTGCTAGGATGACCCTTTTGGCGTTAGAACGCACAGTTTCCCCTTCTAGCCCGCCGGTCGCCCGTCTGCACATGATAAGAGTGCGGTGTCCCCTGGCCACCAGAACTCTAACAGACCGGGCTTACGCGCCGTGATAGAGTCGCGTTGGGTTCAGTACCGCGATCTTGGCCGGGTGTCGCGAGTGTTAGCGTCAGACCCCAGTTAACAGCTTATTGGGGAGGGTTCAGATGGTCGAGCGAGGAGGGCCTTTAGCTGGCGGGGCATCAACCAAAACCCGACTGCTTGGTCCTAGGTTCTGGTATTTAGTTTCGGCGGTCAGTTTCTTCGCCCTAGGCGTGACGCTCACCGTTGCGCGGATTCTTGAAGATACGCTGCCTGCTCTACCCGCAGATGTCTCTGCGGGTCTTCTAATCTGGGGATCCTTCGTCATCTACCTGGTCCAAGCTGCTCGCCTCCACAGTTTCCCCCGTTTACTCCCTTTTGTCACGCTGTTTACTTCCCTTCTTGCGTTTATGCTGGTTACGTTGGTCGTGCACCCGGAGTACGAGACGACGATGTTCGACTTGGATTTCAGCGGGAACATTTGGGTTGCCTTAATGTCACCCTTCGCAGGGGTGATCGGCTTTCTAATGGTCGTTGCTAGCCCTTCGCCCAGTTTCACTTTTCGAGCATTGAAAATAGCGGCCTACCTGGTGTTTGCTGGCAATGTGGTTCGGTTTGTGGAAGCGAGGGTTCGAGGTTATTGGATCCAGACGACCTCGACTGGACGGGAATTTGAGGCTGCCTACGATCTGGGATTCGGCTACAGTGTTTTGTTCACGGTGGTGATGTTCCTCTTCCTTGCGTTTCGTGGTGTCCGCCCTCTGGTGCACATCGCAGGGGCGGTAGGGGGAGTCCTGATGATTCTGGTCGGCGGTAGCCGCGCCCCGTTTCTTTTCGCACTGATGGCTGCAGCACTCTTTCTTGTCTACTTCAGGAAACGCATCTTCGGTCGTTCGCCTGGCGGCCAAGCCCGCCTTGTCGTTAGTTTCGCTGCGCTTGGAGTCTTGAGCTTAATGGGTGCATCACTGACGGCGAGGGCGGAGCTGCTTCTGGACCGCCGGGGGGTGTCCTCGCGTACACTAACGCGCCTGATCGAGGGAAGCTTCGCTGAGGATAGCGCTCGGGAGAGGCTCCACTCCATGTCAGAGACCTTGGTCTCAGAAAGTGGATTCTTTGGGGCAGGGTTGTTCGGAGACCGGCACATGTTGCGCAGTAGTTATCGGTGGGGATACCCGCATAACATTCTTGATGAGTTCCGCGTGACCTTTGGAGATTTTTTAGGAATCATCCTGCTGGTTGCTGTCGTTTATTTCGTAGGCGTAGCCATCATACGAATGGCAGACACGCCTTATGGTGACCTAGTTGTTCTGTTGCTGCCTCTCACCTTTCAGCTGTGGGTTTCTTACTCGTATCTGCTGTCGCCCTGGTTCTGGGCTCTATTAGGCGCAGCCTACACTGCCAACCGCGCATCCAGGCGGCTCAGGCGAACGCGCCGATCGTCCCCGGTCTCCCCTTCGGCGCGGACATATGCCTCCAGCGACCAGTGTGTGAACCAAGCAGGCTGCGCATTGGTACGAGAGTCCAGTCATACGTGAGCTGTGATCGAGGCTCTCTCCAGGTTGCGGCTGCGTCAGAACTTTCAAGATATCCCTTGTATTCGAGTGTGGTACGCACGGCAGGACTTAGCGTAAGCGGAGGGAATGAGGCAATGAAAACCGTGACTGTTATTGGCCAGGGGTATGTTGGCCTTCCCCTGGCTCAGCAGGCTGCTGCGGCGGGTTGGAAGGTGCGCGGGTATGACGTGTCTCCTCAGGCTGTGGAGGGCCTCAACTCGGGTGTCTCCCATGTTGACGACCTGTCGGATGCTGATATTAGGGAGATGTTGGAGCAGGGCTATGAAGCGACGGTGGACCCGTCGTGCATCGCGGACTCTGTTGTTGTTGTTGTGTGCGTGCCGACGCCTCTTGGGGATGGGGGTGCGCCTGATTTGGCGGCCGTCCGGGAGTCTGCGCGCACAATAGGGGAGTACTTGCGGCCGGGAACTACCGTGATTCTTGAGTCGACGGCGTATCCGGGAACGACGGTAGAAGAGTTCCTCCCGATCATTGAGGAGGCGTCCGGGTTGAGGGGTGGGAAGGACTTTCATGTCGCTTTCTCTCCTGAGCGTGTGGACCCGGGGAACACCAGGTTTGGCATTAAGAACACGCCGAAGCTAGTGGGTGCGGAGAGCTCTGAGGCTGTAGACGCTGCTGTCGCTTTCTATTCGGACTTCATTGATGAAGTGGTTCCCATGTCGGGGACTCGTGAGGCGGAGATGGCGAAGTTGCTGGAGAATACGTTCAGGCATGTCAACATCGCCCTCGTCAATGAGATGGCTAAGTTTTCCCGCGAGCTGGATATCGACATTTATGAAGTTATCCGGGGGGCGGCGACGAAGCCGTTTGGTTTTATGCCCTTCACTCCCGGCCCGGGCGTGGGCGGGCACTGCATTCCGATTGATCCGAACTACTTGTCATATGAGGTGCGCAAAGAGCTCGGGTCCCCGTTCCGTTTCGTGGAACTGGCGCAGGAGATCAATAATTCTATGCCGGCCTATGTTGTGCAGCGCGTCGGGGACGTCCTCAATGATGAAGAGAAGTCCATTAAGGGATCGCGCATCCTTCTGCTGGGGATGACCTACAAGCCGAACATTGCTGACTTGCGGG
>CAYFNQ010000059.1:0-5249 GCA_964344535.1 uncultured Actinomyces sp. | reverse complement strand
AAGGCAGCCCAGTTCATTGCCCAGGCCCCAGCGGGTCTGTACGAAATGGCCGACGTTTTAGACGCTGACTAGTCCCGGGCCTGACCGGGTGGAAAGAGTGATCCATGCTGAATGAAAACTTTGCAAAAATCCCAGGTTCCTACCTTTTTTCTGAAGTAGCAAAGAGGGTTAGCGCCTACCAGGAGGCCCACCCCGATCAAAAGCTTCTTCGCTTGGGTATCGGGGACGTGACTAGGCCTTTGCCTGACGCAAGCGTTAGTGCTTTGAAGGACGCTGCGGATGAGCAGTTGAGCAGCGAAGGCTTCCGGGGCTACGGACCCGAAAATGGGTACGACTTTTTGCGTGAAGCCATCGCAGAAGGTGAGTACGCCTCCATCGGTGTCGACTTGCCTGCCGGCGACATTTTTGTGAGCGATGGGGCCAAGTCGGACACTGCGAACATTCAGGAGCTGTTTGCCTTGGACGCAAAAGTTGCTGTCGCAGACCCTGTCTACCCCGTTTACATCGATTCAAATGCCATGTCGGGACGCCTAGGCAACTTCTCAAACGGTCGGTGGACTAACCTCACTTACCTACCTTGCACGGAAGCGAACGGTTACAAGCCGCCCCTACCGAAAGAACCGGTTGCCCTCATTTACCTGTGCTACCCGAACAACCCCACGGGCGCCACACTGACCCGCGATGAGTTGAAGCAGTGGGTGGATTACGCAACAGGAACCGGCGCTGTCATCTTGTACGACGCTGCTTACAGGGCGTTCATCACCGACCCGGATGTTCCGAAGAGCATTTATGAGATTCCGGGAGCAAAAGAAGTAGCCATTGAGTTCGGTTCTTTCTCCAAGACTGCTGGTTTCACGGGCTTGCGCGCCTCATGGACTGTGGTTCCAAAGGAGCTAGTGAAGAACGGACACTCACTGCAGGCCATGTGGAATAGGCGCCAGGCCACGAAGTTCAACGGCGTGCCCTACGTGGTCCAGCGTGCGGCCGAAGCTGTCTACACACCCAAGGGTCAGGCGGAGGTCAAGGAGAACATTGACTACTACCTGAAGAACGCCGGCCTGATCCACGATGCACTGGTTGATTCCGGGCTGACGGTTTCCGGAGGCAAGAACGCTCCGTACCTGTGGTTCACCTGTCCTGCAGGAATGGACTCTTGGGACTTCTTCGACTTCCTTTTAAACAAAGCCCAGATCGTTGGCACACCCGGTGTCGGGTTTGGTCCGTCGGGCCAGGATTGTTTCCGCCTCACAGCATTTGGTTCTTACGATGACACTCTTGAGGCAGCGAAGCGTTTGAAAGAGGTGCTGGCGCAACTGCCTGCCGAAGAAGCCAACGAAGAAACCAGCGGTGCCTGACGCCAAACCACGGGAACACCCCGGACCTCTGGAACGCTGAGGCTGCTACGTCCGCTGGGGCCACCAAGACCACTAAGACCAGAACACTACGTAAGGAGACTTGACCATGCCGCGCAAGGCCCCTACCGAAGCGAAACTTCGGGAAATCATTGAAGAAATCCCCACGCCTTTTCACCTTTACGACGCAGCAGGGATTCGTGCCAACGTGAAAGAGCTGCAGGATGCCTTCAGTTGGAATCCGGGTTTCAAAGAGTATTTCGCTGTCAAAGCAACCCCGAATGCAGCCCTACTGAAGCTCTTGAAGGATGCTGGCTGCGGTGTTGACTGCTCCTCTTACACCGAGCTTTTGCTTGCAGACGCCATGGGGTTTCGCGGACACGACATCATGTTTTCCTCCAACGTAACCTCCGCGGAGGAATACCAGCTGGCACGCAAACTGGGTGCCATCATCAACCTGGACGACATCAGCCACATTGACTTCCTAGCCGAAAACGGCGGCATCCCCGAAGATATCTGCCTGCGTTTCAACCCCGGTGGGGACTTCAAACTGGGAACCAAGGTCATGGGTGACCCGGGTGATGCGAAGTACGGCCTGACCCCGGAGCAGATGCCCGTCGCCATCGACAAGCTGAAGAAGCTGGGGGCTAAGAGGTTTGGGATTCACTCATTCTTGGCCTCAAACACCACGGACAATACGTACTACCCAACTTTGGCTCGGCTCCTTTTCGAACTGGTCATCGACCTAGCCAACGAATGTGACGCAGAGTTTTTCATGGTCAACCTGTCCGGCGGGATCGGGATTCCCTATGAGCCCGGTCAAGAGCGTGCGAACCTAGCCGAAATCGGGGCCAACGTTCACGTGGCTTACGACGAAACGTTGAAAGCGGCTGGCATGGGGAACGTGGCGGTCGTGGCGGAACTGGGTCGCTTCATAACTGGCCCTAACGCCTGGCTGGTGGCTACGGCGCTGCACAAGAAGGACATCCACAAGCAGTATGTCGGCCTTGATGCCTCCGCCGTTAACCTTCTGCGCCCCGCCATGTACGGCGCCTACCACCACATCACGGTTGCGGGGAAAGAAGATGCCCCCGAAACTCACACCTACGACGTGACCGGTTCTCTTTGCGAAAACAATGACAAGTTCGCCATTGACCGTGCGCTCCCGGAAGTTGAAATCGGCGACCTCATCGTCATCCACGACACGGGCGCTCACGGCCATTCCATGGGCTACAACTACAACGGCAAGCTCCGCAGTGCAGAGGTGCTTCTGGAAGAAGACGGATCTTTCCGGATGATTAGGCGAGCTGAGACACCACGCGACTACTTCGCGACCATTGCAGGATTCGATGTGTCAGAGGACCTCGGTAAGCCCGAATTGGACCCACTGAACCAAGACTGAAGACTAGTTTGAATCCACTAAGTTGAACCTTCAAGGAGAACCCGTGAAGACTGTACGTATCGCCCTGCTGGGAGCCGGAACTGTTGGCGCACAGGTCTACCGGCTTTTGCAGGAACAAGCCGATGACCTCAATGCTCGTTCAGGGTCCAACCTTGAGGTGAACGCTGTTGTTGTGCGTGACGTTTCGGCAGAGCGCGACACCGACATTCCGGCAGAACTTCTCACCACGGACGCCAGCGCTGCCATTGCAGATGCTGACATTGTGGTTGAGCTGATCGGCGGGATCGAACCCCCGCTGACTTACGTTCAGGAAGCCCTTGGGCAGGGCAAGACGGTGGTTACGGGCAACAAGGCCCTTTTGGCAGCTCACGGTCCAGAACTTTATGAGACCGCTGCAAAGAGTCACGGCAACCTGTACTACGAAGCTGCTGTTGCCGGGGCCGTCCCCGTTGTCTATGGTCTGCGCGAATCACTGGCGGGGGACCGCATCACCAGCGTCCAAGGCATCGTCAACGGGACCACGAACTTCATCTTGGACTCCATGGAAACCACGGGAGCCTCCTACGAAGACGCACTCAAAACGGCTCAGGAACTGGGGTTCGCAGAAGCCGACCCCAGCGCGGACGTGGATGGTTTAGACGCTGCCGCTAAGTGCGCGATCTTGGCGTCCCTAGCGTTCCACACCCGCGTCTCCATTGACGATGTTCAGGTGGAGGGGATTAGTGATATTACTGCCGAGGACATTGCGCTGGCTAAAGAGCGAGGCTATTCGGTGAAGCTCCTAGCCCTTGCCGACCGGGCGGGCACGGGAGATGAGCAGTCGATCGCGGTTCGGGTTCACCCCACACTTGTTCCCAGCTCTCATCCTTTGGCTTCAATTCACGGCCCGTTCAACGCGATTGTGATTGAGGGAGAGTCGGCTGGACAGCTCATGTTCTACGGGCAGGGAGCCGGCGGAGCTCCCACGGCAACAGCTGTCCTTTCGGATGTTGTTGCTGCTGCTCACCACGTTGCCCACGGGGGCAGCGCACCTCACGAACTGGTTTATGCGAACCTGCCAATCCAGGACCCGAACTCTGTGCTGACCAGCTATGTCATTCGACTGACGGTGGCTGACCGGGTGGGCGTTTTGGCTGAGGTGACCAAGATTTTCGCCGACGCTGGTGTTTCGATCCAAGCTGTGCAGCAAAGCGGTGATGTGGACGGGGGCGTGGAGCTGTTGATCTCTACCCACCAGGCGCCAGAGGGTGACTTGGTGGCGGTGATCCAAGATTTGGAGCAGTGCCCAGACGTTGTGGAAGTGGGTTCAACTCTGCGCGTGAAGGCCTAGCCCAAAATGTTGGCGGATCTGCCCTTGGACCGCGGTGACGTTGATGCGCTAGCGGCACAGCGGGCCACGTTTGATCTGTCGCTGCTGAGCGCTGGGGATTGGGCGGGCTACGTCGTTGACCGGCGTGGCCACGTAGCGACCAGCGACGCCACTTTGAAGCCCGTCCAAGAGATTCCGCACACGCAGCCGGGCAGCAAGCAGCCCCAACCGTTCCTTTTGGGTGCCACCACCGACAAAACAGTCCACGTAGCTTGGGTTTGGGAGGACCTGAGCCCAACCCAGCGCCTTCAGCTGGGTCTATCTGAAGAGGATTTGAGCCCTCTCATCCAGATCGCCTGGCAGCTACCCCCTGATCAGTCTTTGCTGGCAGCCCAAGCTGTCGCCTTGGCTCGCTGGCATGACGACCACCGGTTTTGTTCCCGCTGCGGCCACCGCGTCCACTCGATCGAAGCTGGGTGGGCCAGTCAGTGCCCTAACTGTGGCGTGACAGAATACCCCCGAACCGACCCAGTAGTGATCGTGCGGGTGACGGATTCTCAGGACCGTCTGCTCTTGGCTCACAACACTGCGTGGCCGGAAAGGCGTATGTCACTTCCAGCGGGCTATGTGGAAGCGGGTGAGAGCCCTAGGCGCGCCGTGCATCGCGAGCTGTTTGAGGAGTTAGCGATCCGCGTTGGCGACCCCACCTATCTGGGTTCGCAGTATTGGCCGGGACCACGTTCCTTGATGTTGGCTTTTGGCGCACAGTTGAATGGAACTGATCAAATCCATCCCGACGGGGTGGAGATCGACCGGGCGCGTTTCTTCACCAGGCGTGAACTCATTAGCGCCGTCGATGCAAAACAACTGCTGCTTCCCCGCGGATCCTCGATTGCTGCGGCGGTGATTGAAGACTGGTTGGGCTAGAAATGTCACAGGAGCCCCACATTTGTGGGTTTCCTGTGAGCCGTCGGGCCGTCTAGAATGGGCGTGGGCCTATAGCTCAGTTGGTAGAGCAACGGACTTTTAATCCGTGGGTCGCGGGTTCGATCCCCGCTGGGCCTACCATTTTGCCCACCTGGGTTTTGTCCTCCCGGGCATTTTTCTACTGGCGCTCCTCTGCAATTCAGCTCTGCTCAGCGCCCCGAATTCAATAACGACGTTTGTGGCCAGGAAAACGGCGTTT
>CAYFNQ010000058.1:0-5579 GCA_964344535.1 uncultured Actinomyces sp. | reverse complement strand
GTCATGAACCGGTGGTTCCCCGGCACTGTGGGCAGCGACTCCGGCGGCGGAACAACACCGACGCCAACTCCGACCCCGACGCCGACACCAACACCGACCCCAACGCCTACACCGACACCGAAACCGACGGTACCGCCAGTTGAAACACCGCAGTGGGCTCCTCGCATTCAAGTCGGGCACGGCTGGAGTGGAGATAGGACAGTTTATCCCGGTGACATGACCGGCGACGGGGTGGGCGACATGATGCTGGTCGACACTTCCGGTCGGTTGTGGTTTTATCAAGGTAGAGCAAGCGGCGGTTATCACCCACGCGTCCAGATAGGACATGGCTGGGGCAGTATGACAGCGATTATTGGTGGGGTCGATTGGAATAGCGATGGCAAGAATGACATTATCGCTCGTCGGCCTAACGGGACGCTGACTCTTTATCGCGGACTTGGGGATGGTCGAATCTCCACTGTTGGGCAAATTGGTCATGGATGGAACGGATTCAATAATTTGACGGCGGTCAACCATCCGTCTGGACCCATCATTTACGCGACTGCGCGGAATCAGGTGTATCTGTATCCCGGAACCGGTAAGGGGGGTTTAAGTCTCGACGAATATTTGGCACGGGATGGGACTCAATGACTGGATTGCAGCCGGTGGGGGACTGGGATGGAGACGGTTTACCTGACGTAGTGGCCCGGACCGGTTCGGGCGAATTACGTCTATACCGTACGAACGGAGCTGGAACGATAACTGGCGGACAAAAAATCGCTGACGGTTGGAACCAAATTGAATCATTTGCTGGCCAAAACCCTGACCGAGCGGGGAGCGGCCTGATGGCCGTCGACGGATCGCGTAAGTTGTGGCTATACAAATTTAACGGGTTCGAGAAGTAACCACCGCCGGATGCGCCTATCTTCTAGGCACTGCTGGTCGGTACTCCTAGATTTTCGTTGAAGATTTCGCTTTCTAATCGAACGGATGGAAATCCCCGGTCCCTCTCCCTTTCAGTAGGGCACTTGCAGCTAACCCGTTACCGGTGGGCTGCGATGAGGGGCCGAAAAGTACCTGCCATTTCGTTTGGGCCGGGCGGAAAGCTTCCGTCCCCATGGGGCTCACAATCGGGTTGAAAGCCCGGTAGAGGCGGCGCGCCAGCGCCGTCTGGGTGAGGAAACCCCTCAGGCTTCTGCGTTGCGGTTTTTCTGCTGTCGGAACCACCGGCGGATGGTGGCGCTTTTCGTCCTCGGCCCGGACAGCGTCCTGGGTGACAGATTCGTACACGGCAGTGACGAACTGGCGGTACCCGTAGCGGTCTAGGGTCAGCTCATCGGAACCGGCTTGGCGCGCCTCCCAGATCTCTGGCTCATGTAGCAGCAGCGCCCAGTTCAGACCGAAAAATTCGTAGACGCGAACCGAGTTAGAAATGAACTTCGCTTGCCGTTCGCGCAGGGCTGTCCACTGCCACAAACTCAGGTTGTCGCGTTCGCTGTCCCCAAACTCCAGGTGGTCGGCGTTCTCGGCCAGGACCTCGCGGAATAGCTTGTTCTTCGCAACTTTCTCGGGCTGGCGCTGCTGGCCACCATTAGCCAAGGCCAGTTCTTGCGCCACCAGATCAAAGTCAGCCCCCGGAGTGTAGACGCGCTCGCGGGCGGCGGCGGCCGGAACAGTATGCCCCGGCAGGACAATCGCGTCGCGCTGAATATCTCCCTTCCGCACCAGTTCCCTAATGGCATACCAGTCCTGCTTGTGGGGCAGTGAAGTACCTCCCCAAGCGAAACGGTTGTAGTCCGCGGCGCGACCCGGTGTCCACGCGGCACGGATCTTCTCAGGACCCAGCTCCACGTACTTGAAGGGATAGCCGAGGGCGGTTGCCACGGCCTCCGAAGTGGCACGCTCGGGAGCGTTTCGAACGCCATAAGAGTACGTGACGACGTTTTCGGCGCCCATTTTTCGCAGCCAGGTGAGGATTAGTCGCGAATCGAAACCAGCTGAGATTGGAACGACCAGTTGCCTCCCGGCAGCCTGCTGCAAGAATCGACCAAAGGCGATGTTCATGGCCGCCCCGAAGGATTGTGCGTACGTGTCGACGTCGGTGATTGGTGACTCGTCGGCCTTGTACGTCAGGTAGGGGGACGCACTCGGCACGGTGGTGAGTGTCATCGAACTGGCAGCGGGAGTGTCCCAGACGTCGCGAACCAAAGTTCGGTTCCCGATGGTGTGCCCGAAATGTTTGAATAACTTTGCGGCAGCTCGGTCCTTCTTGAAGGGGAAGCGGCCTCGGAACAGTTCGATGTCGTCAGAGACTAGCCATTCTGTTCCGGTGTGAGCCGCCACCAGGGGGCGGCTTCGTTGTCGGTCGACGGTTAAGACTGGCGCGTCGCCGCGAAGATCGATCAGCGCCCAGTGTCCCGGTATTTTCGCCAGGTCAGACGGGGTCCAGTTCCCTGCCTTGACCACCGCGGGGACGGGGGACCAAGCGGAGGTCCAACAATAAAGGGGACCGTCTCCCACTTGACGCCAACCAGCGTGCTTTAAAAGTACTGTCCCATTGGGCAACTGCGCTTCGATCAACGATTCTCCCTAATTCTTCAGCAACCGCTTTTTCAAGTGCACCAGAGGTGGCCCAACCAGGCCACGCAACCGGTTTTCGGCGCGAACAGCGAATGGTTGCGGCATCGACTTCGTTACTGCCATATAGGGGGTCTGCACCGCCCCGTATTTCCGGTTGCGATGTTCAATCGGGTGAATCATCGAACCTTCCATATCGTAAATATTGGTGACCTCTTGGGCATGCTGGATCGCAGTCCACCGAGCCAGCGTCCCCGCACCGGAGTCCCGTAAATGGGGGTTGGCGCCGCTCACGAGGGCGTAAACTCGCCGCGAGTCGCCAACGGCATAGTCGGCACAGTGAACCTCACCGGTGTTGCGGTCGCGGCAGATCACCACCCACCGGCGTGCGTGCGTTTGGACGGCCTCGTCAATGCGGTGCAGCAGTGCCCGGGGGTAGGGGAGGGACAAGCCCTGACGTTTGAAGGTCATTGTTGCCACGTCAAGAACCGTGTTGATCTGGCCGGTTTCGTGCACTTCGACGGTCACGGCGCGCGGGGCTTTCTTCAGGCGCGAACGGTTCCCTTTATCTAAACCAGCGCGAACCTCTTCGAGAGGTCGGTCCAGATCGATTGTGTAGGTGTAGCGCGTCGTTTGCTGGAAGTCTTTCCAAAAGAAAGGCAGCCAGTTGGTCACCTGGGGGGCGAAGTTTTGTCTGAAAACGTCGAAGTCTGGAAGCCCGTCGATCAACTGCCCGTACAGATCCATTTGCCGGTCCAGGGTACGTGTATAGCTGCCACCGGTGTCCCGCACCCACGGTCCGAGCGACTGCGTCAACTGCGGCTGGGTCAACGTGGTGGTTTTGCCGTGGCGGCGCAAGACAAAGGGGAGACGAGCCTGCATCTGGCTGCCCTTGACGATCGTCACCGCGTCCCACTGCCCTGGGGCGACGGCGTCTAACCACCAGTCTTCTTGAAAAATCGTGTCGTAATTTTGTCCAGTCACTTTTGTGAACCTCCCTGTTGGAGGGGGCTGTGTTGCGCTTTGCGGTGCCACCAGCTCCATCTTTTGATGGGAAGTCGCGGCAGTTTGAGTGTCACCGTGTCGACGAGTCCGGCCTCGGTAAAGCCAGCTCGAAGATAGGATCGGCGCGACGGCGTGTTTTCTGGGGCCACATCGGAGGCGACATTTGCAGTTCCTGAACCGCCACGATCAGCGGCGTATTGCAGACGTCGACGCACCAGGTAGCCGTGCAGTCCCAGACCGCGGTAATCAGTGTGCGTGTGGGCGTTGTACATCCAGGGGTAGTGTTTGCTAACGGAGTTACTGAGGTGGTGCGGCAAATTGAGGCTCTCGGCAGGCGAGATCCATGCAATTGACGCCCAACGGGTGCCGTTGGTGATCAGAAACCCAACTGCGCCGTCGTCAAACATTTTCCCGTATCGAGCGCGACGTTTCTGATCCTCTGATGACGAAAAATACTGCTCTAAGACTTCGGGTGTGACCTTCAGGCATGTGAAACCCTCGGGCAGTTCTCCCAAAGCTGGGGGCGGCCCGTCGTAAAGGTAAACCAGGTTGCGTTTCCGGGACCAGTTTAATAACATTGCACTCCTTTCGACCTGACGTGCTTAGGCTTGATTCACCGGTTATTAACGGCTGAAATTGTCTTCCTAAGCGAGCTCCATACATTCTCTTCGATCTCTGGATTTATCCCGATTAAGTCGAAAGACGTTAGGTACCTAGAGTCTTCGTAACCACCTTGACCCAGCATCTGACCGGTGGGGGCATACCCAAAAGTGTCGTCAGAGCACCCAACGCAAAAGACAAAAGGACGCCGAAACAAACCACGCACCTGTTTCGAGTACGACGTGACTAGCTCAGCGCTGACGGCGGCAAGCCCGAACTTCTCACCTAATGTCATTGCTTGGAATGTCACAGCGTTCCCTTGGGGTAGCACAAATTCTTCACGGTCCCGCTCAACGCGCGCTGTGGCGTAGCCCGACGCATCTAACTCTTTAGCACGCGCCGTCAGATTCACAACTTTCTTAGCCATCCGTCCCGACCATTTCCGATACGAATCAGTGGTCATTGGCACAAAGCTTCGACCGCGCGTTATCCATAGGTATAGCCGGTAGGCACCTCCACGAGGGATTAAAGGCCCCACCGTGGGAGAGGGCCTGACATCCCCCGAAAATCCTTGGAAATAGAGGACTGGAATCTTGGTCCCGTAGTGCTGGCGTAGGGCATGTCTTACGACCCCGGGAAAGTGGGCTGAAACGGTTCTCCCGGGAACGTAACTTACGGGGTGACACGCATAGTTCCATAGGACTGCCAGCAGTTTGTTTTGGGTTGATACCACGTTGACAACAGTGAATGTATCATCACGGGGCCCCCGCCTGCTGGGGGCAACACGAAGAACATTCCGGCGAACAAATGGTTTGCGGCGGTCAAACATGAACGAGCGTAGGTAACGGCGATTGACTGAGAACTTTCCGGATCCAGAATTTGCTTGTAGTTGGCATTCCTTGCGGTTTTCTGGGGCCTTCAGGCGCGTAAGGGCCCCAGAAATTCTCTCAATTATCGTTTCCATATGGTCGGCGTCGGGGACGCCTAGTTTGGGCTTTGTATCGTCCGTCATGGGTGCTGCATGGGTGTGGGTGGCGCCAACAACAATGTTCTCCGGAGGCGTGATTTTTGCGAGTCCATCTTCTATCAATTGGCGGATTTTTCGTCCCACGTAGAGCGTATCCATCGACACAAAAATCAGAGGAGGTGCGGTGTCGAACCACAGCGCAACGAACCCAATCTCAAGTGGGCTTTCAACTGTCCACGCGGACCCTTCCATTGAACCACAACCGAGCGCTACCTCGTTTAGAGGCGTAATATCAGCTGTCGCCACAGAGACTTCCATTCTAATACTCTCCTAGCTTCTTCTGAGGCCCTGGCGTCAATGCAATCACACCTGATGTTGCTAACTCGGATTGATGGACCCGAGCAGCCCGGCCAACATGGCCTGTTCGTGGAATCCGGGAACTTCCTCCACC
>CAYFNQ010000057.1:0-5651 GCA_964344535.1 uncultured Actinomyces sp. | reverse complement strand
AATCTTGAACGCTCTTCGTCCACGGAAATTCCGGGTAGCAGAGCTGGGTGTAGAACCCCGTTTGCAGCTAGAAGTTCCCGCAGCTGTTTCGGTCGGTCCGCGGGGGTCGTCCCGCTTTCGATATCTGTAGTTTTAGGTCTAGTGGTCGCTTGCTGGCTACGGCCAGGGCTTGAAGAGGACATTCAAAAAGTTGGATTGCTTCCCCCGCTTCCGGGGCTTACTACGCGGCCGCAAGGGCTCACGTGAGAATTTCTTCAGACGCTCTTTGCAGTGTCTTTAAAATCCACGGTTGCCACCGTAGCAGATTCCAAACAGCGTTAGCGTAAAAGGCCAGCGCGACGCAGGTCGGCACGCTTTGGAAAATGGCGCACCTTCGGGATTTCACGGCTGACCGGAGGAGCCTCAATCCTTGGTGTAGCGGCCATCGGATAGCTTTTCGCCACGGTGTTCAGGAAGGCCGCAGTGACCTCCGCTGCCGGGACCAGCTCATCCCTGCTTTGCTTATAGACAGCTTTAGATTGGCGAAAGGGGTCGACTACGTCCAGCTCAGCAGGTACTAGCGCAGGGACCACCCGACCACGTTTGGCAGCGACTGCTTCAATCGCGGACTGCAAAGGCGTCTTGTCCGGTGCGAACTTCTCTTGGATGTCCTCCGGTGTTACGTGTACGGCCAGCCCGGCAAACTCCCGGAGCGTGAACAGCCTGTTGAGTATCCCCGGATCTAACTGAGCTAGGCGTTTGCGGTGACCGCGGGAAAGCGCCAAGACCAAGCCCGCCATTGCGACCTTGCCAGTGGAAACCTGTTGGGCGCGGTGCAGTTTCAGATCCTCCACACCAACCTGCTGACCAACACGCAGTTGGGGTTCTGGCACGCGACCATCAGGAACAGCCATGATGCCCGCTGAACTCACTGTGAAGACCTGCGGATCAAGTTCCTTGCGCAGTAGGGATTCTGCCAGTGGGGAACGGCAAATGTTCCCGGTGCACACCGTGAGGACTCGAAACACTACACGCCCCTACCCATGCAACTTCTCCTATTTGGCGCCTGATTTCCCAGAGTCCAAGGAACGCCAGCGACCCTTAGCGACAGTCTGCGCAGATGACTTGGACTGTACGTGGACGTCCCCGTACGTGTACGCCCCGTAGCCGTACCCGGTCTCCTTCACAGGAACCATGGTCATCACGATCCCCAAGACTCTGGCCTCAATCCGAGCCATGGACTCTAGGGCTTCGTGCAGCCCTTCCTTACGGGTCTTGCCCACGGCCGTAGTCATCAGGGCCCCAGCAACGTCTTTAGCGACAAGCGCCGCGTCCGTGACCGCTAGGACGGGTGGTGCGTCCACAAGCACGTAGTCGAAGTCTGCTTCCAATGTGCGGATCAGCTGCTCCATCTCCGTTGACCCTAAAAGTTCACTGGGGTTTGGAGGCCTATGGCCGGCAGGGAGGATGAAGAGGTTCGGGTTGCCCCATCGCTGCACGGCATCTGACAGATCTGTTCTCCCGATGAGGACGTCCGTGACTCCGACCCCACCTTCGATTCCGAACAGCTCAGCGATTCGGGGGCGTCGCAAGTCGCCGTCCACGATGACCACGGTTGACCCCGCTTCAGCAAGAGCAATCGCCAGGTTCGCGGCGGTGGTCGATTTTCCTTCCGAGGGCCCAGGAGACGTCACCACAAAACTGTGCGGGTTCCCCTCAACGCGCAAGAACTGCAGGTTCGTGCGCAACGTTCTAAAAGCTTCAGCACGTGGGCTTAGTGGGTCTTCTTGAACAATCAGCGGACGCGACGGTGCGTCCGGGTCATAGAAGATCGTTCCCAACAGCGGGTCCGTGGTAATAGCCGAAATATCTTCACGTGAGCGGATCTTCGTGTCCAAGACGGTGCGCAGCACAGCCAGACCCAAGCCCAACATCAGACCCAGCAAAAAGCCCAGGGTCACGTTGCGGCTCACATTGGGACTAATCGGTACCGAAGGCACGATTGCCGGCTCAACCACGTCAATAACTACGTTCGACTGTCCGCCCCCGGAAGCCGCCTCCAGACGATTCGTGACCACGTCGCTGAACACGGCGCCCGTCACGTTAGCTATCCGCGCAGCCATCTCCGGGTCTTCGTCATGCGCCACGACGTTTAGCAACACGGTGTCCTTAGGAGAAGAGCCGCTCACACGCTTTGCCAGCTGCTGAGGAGTCAAGACCCCACCGAGCTCTTGAGACACCGGCTCCATGACGATTGAGGTGTTCACGATATCCACGTAAGTGGTGACGATTTGGCGGGCGAATGTCGTTCCTTGCTGAAGTTCGCCAATGGAAGCCTCACCGTGCTTCACAGAAACATAGAGCTGGGTTTCTGCCTGGTACTGCGGGGTGCGCGTCATGGACCACGCAGCCGATGCTGCTGTCGCCAACAGTGTGAGGACCAGAATCAGCACCCAGTTTTTGCGCCAAATACGCAAGTAGTCTTGTAACTCCAAGAAAGCCAACCTTCGATCAGCGGGACTGTGCCGATGGTAGCACTCAAAACACCCCTCCAACCCCGCTAAAGCGGCGTTCCGGAAGTGAGATGCGGCGCGCAGTGCAGTTTCTTAGTTGGACGTGCGTTAGCATCGCTTCAGGCTAAGGAATGGAGGTAACGGTGGCACGACCCGGAAAACCGGCGGGGACAAGAATCTCTGGATTAAGTTTCTTCGCTTTGGTCGCTTTATTGGTCGCGACGGTAGCCCTAGTGTTTGCGGCGCTCAACCTGTCTAAACCAGACGTCTCCAGCGCTGGTGAGACGCCGGGTTTTGAACCAAAACCACAAAGCGAACCCGAAGCCGCTCAGTCTGAAGAGGTAGAGGAAACCGAAGATCCCGAAGAAGCCCAAGAAGAAGCTGATGAACCCTACGTGGTTCCTAGGTTTGGGCGACTGCTGAGCGTTGCTAACAACGACCTTGCCTACCGTGGCACAGCGGGCCCGTGCCCCCAAACCCCCGCTGATTTCCAGGTGACGTTCGACGGTGGACAAACGTGGGAAGACCGCAACGTCCCCAATACCTCCTCCCTAATGCGCATCGTTTCAAGCGCTGACGGTTACGTGGCACTGGTGGGACAGTCGGCAGAAAACTGTGACCAAGCCCAGCTTTGGCAGTCCTACGGGTACGGCTCAGACCTGCTTCAAGCCGATGGGACCCTGGCCTCAACATGGTTCCCGTCCGCTGCGAAACCAGCTGAAGTGAACGTGCCGAATGTCGGCTGGGTTGAAGCTCCATGTCCTGTGGCCCGATTGGCAACTGCCAGCGGGGAGTCTGCGCTGCTGCTCTGTCAGGACGGACGCCTTGCCATCACGGGCGATTCAGGTGGAACCTGGCAGATGGGAGACATCGTCGACCAGGCTGCCTCAGTTGGAGCGACCGCAGGGACCTACCTGTTGGCCCAAGGCGCTACCGACTCTTGCGACGGCACCCAAATCTCCCACGTCAACACTGACCTTTCAGTGCAAAACGTCTCTTGCGTCCCCCACAAGAGCCCAGAACACGAAATCGTGGTTGCGGGCAACGAGGGCTCCGCATGGCTTTGGGTTGGCGACCACCTGCTGCGTTCCTTCGACACCGGCAGCAACTGGCAGTAACCCCCAGCTTCGCAGGCCCACTTCCCGAGCCTGCGAAGCTTGTGCGCTACCAGTTCGACCGTGCTTGGCTCAGGCTAGGTCAGGGAACGCTAGCGCCACACCCTCATGCACAATCTTGCCCTGGTGAATGTTCAGTCCCTTAGCGAGCGACTCATCCGCAAGCGCTGCCTTCTCCCAGCCGTTGTTTGCCAGTGAAACCACGTACGGGAGTGTGGCATTGGTTAGCGCGTAAGTGGATGTCTCTGGAACTGCGCCCGGCATGTTTCCGACACAGTAGTAGAGGCTTCCGTACACCTCAAAGACAGGGTCGTCATGCGTGGTAGGACGCGACAGCTCAAAGCAGCCACCCTGGTCAATTGCAATGTCAACTAAGACTGAGCCGACCTTCATGTTGGCGACCATTTCCTCAGTGACAAGCTTGGGTGCCCTAGCCCCAGGGATCAGAACCGAACCGATCACCAGGTCGGCGTCTGCAACTGCTTCGGCAACGTTCATTACGTTGGATGTGCGGGTCTCAACGCTGGGACCCAAAATGACTTCCAGTTCCTTCAACCGGGGCAGCGAAACGTCAATCACCGTGACGTGGCTACCTAGCCCTAAAGCAATCTTCGCTGCCTGTTCCCCAGCAACTCCCCCACCCAAAATTACCGTCTTGGCGTGTCGGGTTGCTGTCACGCCACCTAGGAGGATTCCTCTGCCCCCGTTTGGTTTTGTGAGGAAGTAGCTGCCGATCTGGGGGGCGAGGCTGCCAGCCACTTCGGACATTGGGCGCAGTAGCGGCAGTGACCGGTCCGGTAGCTGCACGGTCTCATACGCTATTGCGGTCACGTTTGAGTCCAAAAGTACTTGCGTCAACTCTTTGGACGCAGCTAAGTGCAGGTAGGTGAAAAGGATTTGTCCTGGGCGCAGCAGCGGGAACTCGCTGGGGATTGGCTCTTTCACCTTGAGGATTAGCTCCGCCTCAGCCCACACTTCTTCCGCGGTTTCCACAATGGTCGCGCCGGCCTGCTCATAGTCTTCATCGCTAATGGAAGACCCCCAGCCCGCGCCCTTTTGAATCAGAACTTCATGCCCATTTGCAATCAATTCCATGGCGCCAGCCGGTGTCAAAGCCACCCGATACTCATTGTTCTTAGTTTCTGTGGGGACACCTACACGCATTGTTTGCTCCTGTTGGCCGATTTTTGCTGTGAGCTACTTTACCGACCCAGCGCCCCTGGTTTGGGCTTTGTACACGAAGCGGTGACAATCAGCTCATGACGTCCTCTATCTTCCTCCCTCCGCCAGCAAAGAGCACAACCGACGACACCAATGCTCTTCTCGAAACCAGGGCGCTTTTCTTTGACGTCGACGGGACGCTGCTGGACCGCAGCGGCCAGCTAGCGCAAGGCGCAGCCGATGCGATTTACCAGGCGCGCAAGAACGGTCACCGCGTCTTCCTAGCAACTGGGAGGGCTCTAGATGACATCCCACAGACCATTTGGGACATTGGTTTCGAAGGGGCCGTCACCAATGGAGGGAGCACCGTTGACACGTTCGCGGGCACGCTTTTTCAAAGGGTGCTGACGGAAGACGAGCTGGCCAGGATGGTTGATTATTTCGAGGATATTGGCGCCCACTTCGCCATCCAGTCCACCGGACCCACCTACCGTTCCCCAGGATTTGCAGCTGAGGTAGACAAGCTTCAAGAAGCCAAAATTTCGGCGGGAGCTTCACCAGATGACAACTTCTTCTCAGAGTGGGTCAACAGCTTCTTGCCTTTTGATGAAGCCGACCCAGCCACCCTTACGAAAGCGGTTTTCAACCACCCGGATCCAGATCTGGTAGAGCACGCCAGGGCCCACTTAGGCGATCTTTTCGACGTGGTTCCCGGCAGCACCGAAACTTCCCTGGGCACCTCTGTTGAGATCGGTCCTCTAGGTGTCAACAAAGGCAGTGGAATCCAACTGATTTTGGATTCCATCGGTGTACCAGCTTCGCAGGCAATTGGGTTTGGGGACTCCCACAACGACACAGAAATGTTCGACGTGTGCGGTTTCAA
>CAYFNQ010000056.1:0-6222 GCA_964344535.1 uncultured Actinomyces sp. | reverse complement strand
CTAGGACGCCGCCCTCTCACGGCGGTAACACGGGTTCAAATCCCGTTGGGAGTACCAATGAAGGGTGGGGGCTAAGCGCCCATCTCCTCGGCCGTTCTCAAAAACTCTGTCAGCCGGTTCGCGGCGGCAACTACGGCCGGCCCGTGGATGCGTCCGGGCTGACGTCCCATCCGCTCAATTGGACCCGACACGGAAAGGGCAGCGATGACGCGGCCATCAAGTCCCCGAACTGGCGCTGAAACTGAGGCGACCCCGGCTTCCCTCTCAGCAACGGACTGGGCCCAGCCCCGCCTGCGCACCTGGGACAGCGTGGTTGCGGTGAAAGAAGCATCAACTAGGCCGCGGTGAAGGCGTTCCGGTTCTTCCCACGCCAGCAGAACCTGGGCGGCGCTACCGGCCTTCAGGGTCAAGGACGCGCCAACTGGAATGGAGTCGCGCAACCCCACCTCCCGTTCTTCTGACGCAACACAAACCCTGTGGTCTCCTTGCCAGCGAAACAGCTGCGCGGACTCCTTTGTGTGATCGCGCAGCGCCACCAGGATGGGGCTAGAGGACGTGATCAGCCGGTCCTCTCCCGCGGATGAAGCAAGCTCTCGCAACCTGGGACCTAAAACAAACCGGCCTTGCATATCCCTTGAGACGAACCGGTGGTGCTCCAAAGCAACCGCCAACCGGTGTGCTGTGGGGCGGGCCAACTCTGTTGCCGCTACCAGTTGGGCAAGTGTTGCCGGGCCACTTTCTAGCGCGTTCAGTACCAGTGCGGCCTTATCTAATACACCCACGCCGCTTGACTGTGTGTTTGCGTCCATAACCGGATCATGCCATCCCAGCAGGTGAGATACAAAACGAAAAGGCTTGCATGTTCCAGACTTGCCGCTAATCACCCGCGAAAAACGGCCCATTGTGGTGTAAGTCTTAGCCGGTGCGCGGACACACTTTTCGCGCGAGCGGGTCCCGAACTAACCTGACAGCTGTCTTTGCTGGAATTACCTGGAAGGGGAGTGCCGTGGGAAAAACGCTTGCTGAAAAAGTTTGGGCGGACCACCTAGTCAAAAAAGGTGAAGATGGCGCCCCCGACCTTCTTTTCATCGACCTGCACCTTTTGCATGAAGTGACTAGTCCGCAGGCATTTGAGGGGCTGCGCTTAGCGGACCGGCCCGTACGTCGCCCTGACTTGACGATTGCGACCGAGGATCACAACACGCCCACCAAAGACATCTTCCTACCAATTGCGGATAGGACGTCGCGGCTGCAAATTGAGACCCTGCGTAAGAACGCACAAGAGTTCGGGATCCGCCTGCACTCTTTGGGTGACCCTGAGCAGGGGATTGTCCACGTTGTTGGCCCGCAGTTGGGGCTCACTCAGCCTGGCACCACGATTGTTTGCGGGGACTCCCACACCTCAACCCACGGGGCGTTCGGGGCGCTAGCGATGGGCATTGGGACTTCGGAAGTTGAGCATGTCCTAGCCACCCAGACCCTGCCATTGGCACCTTTCAAAACAATGGCGATCACGGTAAACGGGTCACTGCCCGAAGGGGTGAGCGCGAAAGACATCATCTTGGCGGTCATTGCCAAGATTGGAACTAACGGCGGTCAGGGCTACGTCCTTGAATACCGCGGCCAAGCCATCGAAGAGTTGTCGATGGAAGGGCGCATGACGATTTGCAACATGTCGATTGAAGCGGGGGCTCGCGCCGGCATGGTTGCCCCCGATCAGACCACGTTTGACTACGTGAAAGGCCGCCCGCACGCTCCCAAAGGCAAGGATTGGGATGCGGCACTTGAATACTGGAAGTCGCTAGTCACCGACCCGGACGCGAAATTCGATGCGGAAGTCGTGATTGAATCCAGCGACCTAGAACCCTTCGTCACCTGGGGTACGAACCCCGGTCAAGGCGTGAAGCTTTCCGAACGGGTTCCAGACCCTGAAGACTTCACCGACGAAACGGAAAAGGCCGCCGCAGAAAGCGCGCTTGAGTACATGGACTTGGAGCCCGGCACCAAGATGAAGGACATCCCGGTTGACGTGGTGTTCCTGGGCTCTTGCACGAATGCTCGTATTGAGGACCTGCGCGCCGCCGCCGCGATCCTGCGCGGTAGGACTAAAGCCCCAGGCGTGGAGTTCATGGTTGTCCCCGGTTCCGCCCAAGTGAAGCTGCAAGCCGAACAGGAAGGCCTTGACGAAGTTTTCATCAACTTTGGTGCCGACTGGCGCCACGCCGGCTGCTCCATGTGCTTGGGAATGAACCCGGACCAGTTGGCTCCGGGCCAACGCGCAGCCTCCACTTCCAACCGCAACTTTGAGGGCCGCCAAGGCAAGGGCGGGCGCACCCACCTTGTTTCCCCCGTGGTGGCAGCAGCGACCGCGGTGAAGGGCACACTGGCCAGCCCAGCAGACCTGGCACCCGCCAAGCTGGATGAAAAAACTGAAGAGACGGTCGGTTAGGAATTCCATGGAAAAGTTTGTCACCCACACGGGCGTTGGTGTTCCGCTGCGGCGCAGTGCTGTTGACACCGACCAGATCATCCCCGCCGTTTTCTTGAAGCGCATCACGCGCACCGGGTTCGAAGACGCACTGTTTTCTGCCTGGCGTCGCCAGGACGACTTTGTGCTCAACAACCCCTCATACGCATCCGGTTCGGTGCTGGTGGCGGGACCGGATTTTGGCACGGGATCCTCGCGCGAACACGCCGTCTGGGCGTTGAAAGACTACGGTTTCAAAGTGGTTTTGTCCCCGAAGTTTGCCGACATTTTCCGCGGTAACGCTGGCAAGCAGGGCCTGGTTGCGGGGGTGATTTCGAACGAGGACGCCCAGAGTCTCTGGAAGCTCCTAGAAACCTACCCGGGCCTGGAATTGACGGTCTCGCTAGAAGATCGCACAGTCACCGGCGGCGGTGTCACTGTCCCGTTTGAAATTGACGACTATACGCGTTGGCGCCTCATGGAAGGTCTTGACGACGTGGGGCTCACGCTGCGTGATGAGGCGGCGATTGAGGACTATGAGAGCCGGCGCCCGCACTGGAAACCGGCGACACTGCCCGGCCACTATTCCCCACTTTCGTAGAGGCCTGTAGCGAAAAGCTGCTTCTCACTCCCGCGGATGCTTCCGGGAGGGTGCGGTTTCGGTAGAATCAAGCGGCACCCCGCCGTGGGGAGCCTGCGAATGCAATTGGATAGCCGCAAAGGTGGTCTTTGGTGTCAGAAGTCCTTCGTGTAAGGGGTGGTAGCCCCCTTTATGGGACCATCCAGGTTCGCGGTGCTAAAAACTTCGTTCCCAAAGCCATGGTTGCCTCACTTTTGGGTACTGCTCCTTCCCAGATACGCAATGTGCCTTTGATCCGTGACGTTGACGTTGTCACGGAGATGATGGAAGCCCACGGCGTTGAGGTGCACTACGACCAAGAAGACGGGGTCTTACTGCTTGACCCGGCGAACGTGGAGACTGCGGCGTCGGGGGCAATTGATGCGCTCTCAGGGTCCTCGCGCATCCCCATCCTCTTTTGCGGGCCGCTGCTGCACCGCCTTGGTGAGGCGTTCATTCCAGAACTGGGCGGCTGCGCCATTGGGGACCGGCCCATTGATTTCCACTTGGAGACACTGCGCCGCTTCGGTGCCGAAGTTATCAAGGAGCCGGGCGGTGTTCGTTTGGTGGCGCCTCCCGGAGGTTTGCGTGCCACGGCTATTGACTTGCCCTACCCCTCGGTCGGAGCCACGGAGCAAACGCTTTTGACGGCTGTGAAAGCTGACGGGATCACCACGCTAACCGGCGCCGCTGTTGAGCCAGAAATCATGGACCTCATCAACGTTTTGCAGAAGATGGGCGCCATCATTTCCGTTGACACGGACCGCACCATCCGTATTGAGGGTGTCGACACGCTTGAGGGCTACTCCCACATTGCTTTACCGGACCGTATCGAAGCAGCCTCATGGGGAGCGGCCGCCCTAGCCACCCGCGGTGACGTTTTTGTTCGCGGCGCTCACCAGCCTGACATGACCACATTCTTGAACACGTTCCGCAAGGTCGGTGGTGGTTACACGGTCGAAGAGGACGGCATCAGGTTCTACCACCCCGGTGGGAACTTGAAGCCAATCGTGTTGGAAACCAACGTTCACCCCGGTTACATGACTGACTGGCAACAGCCTCTGGTTGTCGCGTTGACGCAGGCTGACGGGTTGTCCATTGTTCATGAGACGGTTTATGAGAACCGGTTCGGATTCGTGAAGGCCCTGCGCAAAATGGGTGCCAACATCCAGCTGTACAAAGAGTGCGTTGGTGGAGCTCCTTGCCGGTTTGCCTCAGCCAACTTCTTCCACTCTGCCGCAATCTTTGGCCCCACACCCCTGCACGCAGCAGACATCACGGTCCCTGACTTGCGCGGCGGCTTCTCTCACCTGATTGCCGCTTTGGCTGCTGAGGGTGTCTCCCACGTTTCCGGCATTGGTGTGATTTCGCGCGGCTACGAACACTTCATTGCAAAATTGCGGGCTTTGCACGCGGACATTGAGTACGTCTGATCGCTAAGGAGGCAAGATGCGCCCAGAAATAAAGCAGCTTTCGGGGCTTTATCGTTTCGGTCGCGTCGTTTTGACTCCCGTCATGTACGGCTTGTCGCGGCCCCACTTTTTGGGTGTTGAGAACATTCCTAGAAGTGGACCGTTCATTTTGGCGCCGACCCACGTCTCCAGTTTTGACCCTGTGGCGATTGCTTATGCGATGTCCGAGGGCGGCCGGCAAGTTCGCTTCCTAGCCAAAGAAGCCGTTTTTTCCTACCCCCTGGTTGGCCGCTTCATGCGGACGTGGGGCATGATCCCCGTCATCAGGGACACCGCAGATTCTGCGGACGTTCTAGTCCATGCCAGGAAGGCCCTGCAGGACGGGGACGCGGTGGGCATTTACTTTGAGGGCACGTTCACCAGGGATCCTGCGTTTTGGCCGATGAAGGGCAAAACGGGGCTGGCTCGACTGGCACTGGATCTTCGGGTGCCGATCATCCCCGCCATTCAGTGGGGCACCCAGGACGTGATGGACCGGTACGGGAAACTGCACGTGTTTGGGCGCCGTCCCAACATGTACATCAAGGTTTTGCCCGAACTGGACTATTCGGACATTGAGGGCGACTCTGAAAACCGTGAGGGTGTGCGTGAGCTGACCCGCCGCCTGCAAACCACGTTGACACAAAGCCTGGCGGATCTGCGTGAAGAGGTTCCCCCGGAAGTTCCTTGGAACATGAAAGAAATGGGTGGACCGTCTTCTAAGGAGTTGGCGAAGTTCTCTAAGTGGCGTCGGGGCCTTTCAAAGGCCGCGCGGCGACAAGACATTCTCCCCGCCACACCGGGAGCCCAAACCCTAATTCTTGAGGTCGACGACTAGCCGCAAAGGGTCTTTCAAACTGAAGATCCGGTATGGGGTCTTTGATTCCATCCCAATGACTAGGTGTCCGGTTCCTTCAAACGCACCGTCGTAGATCCAGCTGATGGATTGGCCTTTGTGGGCGTCAAAGTTGGCGTAGGCGGCATCGAATTCTGCGTCACTGCCAGGGATGTCGACTGGGAAAATGTTGATGTCTAGGAACTCTTTGCCGGCCACCGGCAAGCGCTCACCCCTGCCCATTTCAATGGGGTTGGTAGTCCACAGGGTTTGCCAGCCAATTGGCCCGTTGCCGGTTAGGTCAACGACAATGCGCTCATAAGAGTCATGGACGCCGTGGCGGATCCCGGTGATCAGTTGCGTGTCACTACCGTATGAGTCTGGCTTAACAACAACTTCGTCAACGCTCCAAGGATGCAGCTCAACTATGGTTTCACCGTCTCCGGAACCGCCGTCTTCCCCCAGCTCTTCCAAGTCCAGCTCTTCCAAGTCCAGGTCTTCTGCGTCTGGGTCTCCTTGCTCACCGTTGTCGCCCAGGCCTTCCGCATCTTCTTCCGGGTAGGCCTCTGGAGCTTCCACTGCAATGTCGCCTTTATCTAGGCCCGAATCCCCGGCTGTGTTGCAGCCGGCCAACAACAAACCCAGCACAAGAACGCTGGATAGCATCCCGATCCGCTGCTTCTTCATGGTTCCTCCTCAGTGCGCTGGACTTTCCAACAGTTCCAAACCTCAGGTCTGTCCGGGCACTGTGCGTTGCTTTCCTGGTGCCTGTTCCCAAAGTAACCTGACTAGTGTCCACGGCGGACAAGCGCGCGGGCGACCCTTGTAGTTAGGTGGAAACGGCGGTAGG
>CAYFNQ010000055.1:5176-6343 GCA_964344535.1 uncultured Actinomyces sp. | reverse complement strand
GCGGTTACGCCGCAACAAGAAGGAAGATGACCTTGGTACAGACAGAGGGACAGACGCAAGCTGAGGATGCGCAAGCGCAAGACGCTCAGGCGTTTGGCGAGCTGATCGCAGCCCTAGTGGCTCATCGTAAGAGTCTGGGGCTTACGCAAACAGACGTGGCCGACTCTATGGGAGTGAAGCAGTCAGCGGTGTCGGAGATAGAAACATCGGTAGCTAACCCGACACTGAGGCGCCTGCAACGCTATGCACGTGGCTGCGGAGCAGCGCTGAAACTAGAAGTTATCGAAGTCCAGGATTGACTAGACCCGGGAGTAGCAGGGTCCGAGGGCCCAGAGGGTCCGGAGGATTCAGCTAGGGGAGCTACTGAGACTCTTCGGGGTCTTCGTCCGGGAAGACTTCAACAACCCACTCTTTGGGAACAGGGCCCGGCACCAGCGTCACTAGCTGCCAAGGGTGTGGGGCCATTTGGAATAGCCGCCCAATTTGCTCCAACGGGATTTCGGTTGAAAGCCCCAAAACTTCAACACCGACAACTTGGCCGGCAGCGTCAACGTCGATCAGGATCCGGTCATTGAAAGAGCGTGTACTGGCGATCCTGTTGCCGGTGAACCGCAGGTATGCGGCGTCCGCTTGCGGGTCAATTTGGACTAGTACGGAAGGGGAAGACAAGGTTGCAGTGTCCTTGCTGTTTTCAGTGGTCACGGTTGGCCGCCTCCCTCAGTGCCGACAACATAGCAGGTGATCAGCTTCAAGCTCTTGTCTGGATTGGGCGGCCAAGTAGTGATCGCAGCGATCGGTGGTGGTGGTTTATCGCCAACAAACTTCTTTGTGTTCGGCAGGTTCCCCGGCATGCGCTCGTCACTTCTATTCACGGCCTGAGTGGCGCGTTTAAGCGTAATTTCGCGGGTAGCCATCCGTTCCAACGCGTGACGCGTTGGAATCAGCCTGTAGCTTTTCATTGGATTCCCAACCTGACCATGGTCAGACATTACCTGAAGTTGGTGCCTATCCTGTGACGGTGGACAGTTCAGTGGCGGACAAGCAGGCTTTAGAGCAGCTGGTGACCAACGGCGTACGTTTTCCCCAAGACCTGCGTGTTCCAAAAGGGGCGCAGGCTCCACGGTCCCCAAGAGAAGCGGCGGTCCTGATGCTGTTTGGGGAACACGG
>CAYFNQ010000055.1:0-5076 GCA_964344535.1 uncultured Actinomyces sp. | reverse complement strand
AAGTTGTGGGCATTCTCCCGCAGCTTAGGGGATGCCTTGGACGCGAAAGCCTGAGACCATAGAGCCAGTGACCAGACATGCGCCCTTTGGTATGTGTGGCAGGAATTGAGGACCGGAGACTTTATGAGCACCCAGCGGGAGCCCAAAGCACAGAGCAGCACCCAAGCACGCCCGTGGCAGAACTACGCCATCCCCATCTTGATCATCATTGCCACAGTGCTGGCGATCGTGCTGATCTGGGTCCTGCAATCCTCACCGACTTCAAAGGCGCAGCCGGAAGAGGCCATCGTTGAGGAAGGCGTTGTTGAGGAAGAAGTCGTAGAGGTCCCAGAAGAAGACTCGTCAGAGGTAGTTGTAGAAGATGAAACGCCTGAGGACCAGGACTTCACGCTCCTAGAGACACGCGACCCCGATGACCCGATGGCTGTCGGCCCAGTGGATGCTCCCGTCGTCATGGTGGTGTTCACCGACTACCAGTGCATGTACTGCGCAAAATGGAACTACGACACTTTGCCGACCATGCTGGAGTTCGTCGAAGCCGGTGACCTGCGCATCGAATGGCGTGACACCAACTTCTTTGGTCCCGCTTCTGAAGAGGCTTCCAGGGCAGCGTATGCTGCTGCCCTCCAGGGAATGTTCCTGGAGTACAACGACGCGCTCTTTGCGGACGGCAAGCACCCGTCAGAAAGCCAGCTGACTCCTGAGGCCCTGATTGCTTTGGCAGGCGAAGTGGGGCTTGACGTTGAGCTCTTTGAAGCTGACATGACGTCGATCGAAACAGAAGAAGCCGTTGTCAAGAACTGGGCAATGGCGTACGAAGCTGGCGTCCCGTCCACCCCCACCTTTGTTCTGGGCGGCATGCCAATCGTTGGCGCGCAGCCAACAGACGTCTTTGTCGAAACGTTTGAAACGGCGCTAGCGCAAGGCTGAGTATGGACGTCGGGTTAGTTACCGCCTTCATTGGTGGCGTACTTGCCATTTTAAGTCCCTGCGGCGCCCTTTTGCTCCCAGCATTCTTTGCTTCAACAGCGGGCTCTGGACCCAGGCTCTTGCTGCACGGATTCGTGTTCTACATTGGCCTGCTGACGCTCCTAGTCCCACTTGGTTTAGGACTAGGAGCTATTGGGCAGCTCTTTCACGCCCACTACACGCTGATCATTGCCATCGCGTCCATCGTGATGATCGTCTTTGGGATAGCGCAGATCTTCGGGTTTGGCTTTGACGCATCAAAGGTCCTGCCCGGCTCCGACAAGATTGAGACAGCTGCGGCAACCAGTGCCGGCCTCCTCAAATCCTTGCTTCTAGGAATGGCTAGCGGTGTCGCCGGGTTTTGTGCCGGCCCCATCTTGGGAGCGGTGCTGACCCTAGCAATGACCCAGGGCAGCGTAGGGGCCGCTGGCTTCCTGCTAGCCATCTACGCGCTGGGAATGGTTCTACCCCTAGTCGCCATTGCTGCGGCGTGGAACCGCATGACGCCGAAAGGTCGGGCAGCTCTGAGAGGCAAAACGTTCCGCTTTTTGGGGCGGGAGTTCCACACCACCTCAGTTATTGGTGGGCTGATCATCGTCGCCGCCGGTGTCTTACTCTGGGTCACCAACGGCTTCATGTCGATGCCAGAACTCATCCCCAGCTCAGTAACAACCTGGCTGCAAACCAAAGCGGCCGCTATACCAAGCACTTGGGTGGCTACTGTCGCGGTCGTTGCGGTTGCTGGGCTAGCGCTGCTGGCATGGTACAAGAAGACAAGAGCGAGCCGTTCGCACGTGGATCCTGACGCGGACTTTGGCGTGGATTCTGGGGAACCTGGCATGGAAAACGCCGGCTCCGAAGAAGCCGGCGTTTCAACCGATGTGTTCAAAGTAGCCCAGGGGATTTCCCTGGGCCCTTCGAACAAGCGGGAAGACTAGGTAGGGACTAGGTTTAGTCTTCCTTTTCGTCTTCTAGAACTTCCACCTGAACTTTTTCAGGCAGGAACCCTTGGTATGAGGGCAGGTCAAGGTGACCGTGACCGGAGACGCCAATAACTACAACATCTTCTTCATCGCTGTCGCGAACCTTGTCGAACGCGGCTGCTAGAGCATGCGTTGACTCAGGTGCGGGGACAATGCCTTCCGTGCGGGCCAAGAGAATGCCGGCATCGAAAGCGTCCTGCTGCTCAATCGCTACAGCGTCCACCAACCCCAACGCCACAGTGTGGGACAGGGCAGGAGACATGCCGTGGTAACGCAACCCACCAGCGTGAATGGGGTCCGGAACAAAGTCGGTGCCCAGGGTGTACATCTTGAGCAGGGGGGTCATTCCGGAGAAGTCCCCGTGATCGTAGCGGTATTCGCCCTTAGTGATGGAGGGTGAAGCCACCGGTTCGGCAGCAATCACCTCAGTTTCCGCATCGCCAGACAAAACGTCCTGCAGGAACGGGAACGCCAGACCCGCCAGGTTTGATCCACCGCCAGCACAACCAACAACTAGGTCTGCCTTACCCTCACCTAGTTCTTCCAGCTGCTTCTTAGCTTCAAGCCCAATCACGCTTTGGTGCAACACGACGTGGTTCAGGATGGAGCCCAGGGCGTAGCGGGCGTTTTCGTCCTTCATTGCGGCCTCTACCGCTTCAGAAACCGCCATACCTAGGCTGCCGGGAGTATCAGGGGTTTCGGCCAAGATTGCGCGGCCCGCCTCAGTTAGATCTGACGGTGAAGGGTGCACCTGACCGCCGTAAAGTTCCATGAGGTGCCTTCTGTACGGTTTGCCCTCATAGGAAGCCGCAACCTGCCAAACTTCCACATCTAAGCCGAACATGGCACCAGCTAAAGCTAGGGCTGAACCCCACTGGCCGGCCCCTGTTTCGGTGGTCAGCTTCGTGACGCCTTCCTGGGCGTTGTAGTAAGCCTGAGCGATAGCGGAGTTTGGTTTGTGGCTACCAACCGGCGAAGCACCCTCATACTTCAAGTAAATGTGGGACTTGGTGTTGAGCGCGCGCTCCAAGCGGCGGGCACGGATCAGTGGGCTTTGGCGCCACGTCGCATAAACTTCCCGCACTTCTTCGGGAATCTCAATGTAGCGCTCTGTTGACAGCTCCTGTTCGGCAAGGGCGCGGGGGAACAGACCCAGCAGGTCCTCAACCACCACCGGCTCACCCGTTCCCGGGTGCAGGTGGGGTGGGATCGGTTCAGGTAAGTCAGCGGCAATGTTGTACCAAGCCTTCGGGACCGTTGGGAACGGGTCTTCTTGCTCTTCTACATTTACCTCAAGTTCTTCACTCACGAACTAATCCTTTCGATGCCAGGCGGGCCCATCCCAACCGGTACAGTGTGGTGGCCCACTGGCTGATAGTAGCTTGCAGGGCGTGGAAATTGCAGACCGGTTCCGCGGATCTGGGCTTAAGATTCCCGTATGGACAACGCAATCATTGTGGTGTTAGCCCTCTCAATTGGCCTGGGATTCTTGGCCGCAATTGTCGTGTTTAAGGACAAACGTCTTGACGTGCGCCACCGGTGGGCGTGGGTGGGGATGATCGCCTTTATCGTTGCGGGAGCAGCGATAGTTGTTTACCTGGTGCGCATGGATCACGTGCCACTAGCCACCGTGTGGGTGACAGTGATCCTCATGGTTCTGGGCCTGTTCTTTTGGGCTGGCCTGCTCCTTTCGAACGTGGACCATTCAGCGGACCGGCGCACCTTGCGACAACGCCTGACCTTTGCGCGTGCGGTGTGTTCAGCCGACTGGAAATCTCTAGACACCCAGAAGTACCACTCCCAAACCGTATGGGAAGCGCGCAGTGTCTTCGTGGTGCTGAATGTGGGCGCGGCGCTAGTGACACTGCCCGGGCTAGCCGGCGTCATGGTGGCAACGATTGCCATGAACGTGCGGGAAAACAAAGCGTCAGACTTTCTGTCGCATGCCGTCAGCTACTACACCTTGCTCCTAGCTACGGCGTGGGTGGTCACGTTCCTAATCACCATTGCCCTAGTCATGCTGATCCAGGTACTGCGCAAAAAAGGCAGCACAATTACCGCTTCAGCGGTTGCCCCCAGCGTGGGTACATGGGCCGGTTTTGGGGCCGGCGCAGGCGTTGTTGCCGGGGCCCTAGTCCCCTTGGCAGTGATGCCGCTAGCGCAGGGGAAACTCAAAGTCTGGGGCGTGCCGCTCCTAGACTCCATCACCCCCTCACTACTGCTAGACATTTCAACCGCAGGGGCCGTGTACGGCTTCCTAGTTGGCCTGGTTGTTTCGCTTGTCGTCCTTCTAGGCAAAGAGAAAAACCTCTATTTGAGCACCACTTTGCCGCCAATCATTTTTGGGGTGGTGGCCACGGTCCTTGGCTGGCTGGGGCTCACTCCCGGACAGCTTTCACACAAACTTGCCGTGGAGTACAAAGCAACAGAACTTTCCGGGGTGAACCTAGACAAGACTGACCCGTTCCAAACGGCAATCAACCTGGGTGTTGACACGCAAAAGGGTTGGGCCGGAGCAGTCGTTGCGTTTGACGAAACAGGTTGGAACCAGACTGTTGACGGGAAGATTTACTACGTGACCACCTGGGTGCTGGTCATCCTGGTCATCCTGTTTTCGATGACACTGCGTGTGCGGGCTCGCGAAATGCAGCTACTGCACTCCTACCAGAAAACACAGACTCGGTCCGCTAGCGCTCCTGGATCCGCCGGGAGTTCGGCCTCCACAGCCAGTTCCGCGGCCTCTACGGCTACGCCAGCCTCTACGGCTACGCCAACTTCGACGGGGGCATCAGCCTCTACGGGTGCATCAGCCTCTACGGCTGCACCAACCGCACAGGCGCAGACCACTCAAAGTCCTGATCAAAAGGAAACAGGGGGCGCGAAACCCTCTGGTGGTTCAAGCGCAACAGATCCTGGTCAACCCCACCCGGAGTAAGCGCAATCATCCAGTCATTTGCCAGTGCGTAAAGGTCAGGCTCTAAGTAGCCGATCTTTACGGTGACGACATCGAATGCTCTGGGATCCACTCCCGCCGCCAAGTACTGGTCAAGGGAGGCGTACTGGTCGCGGTTCTGGGTGACAATCACCGTTAGGCCCGCGTGGTCTTGCACCTCTTCTGGGTTTA
>CAYFNQ010000054.1:0-6379 GCA_964344535.1 uncultured Actinomyces sp. | reverse complement strand
CCTAGACTAAATGAACCAGAATCACTCGTGCTGCCAATTACACCATACCCCAAGGGTGTTGGCCGAAAACGATGTCCTCGACCGATAGAACAGGCTACCGGATACTGCCCCGCGGTCTCAAATATTCACGGCGTGAGTGCGGTCACGGGCGCGGAAGCTGCGGTTGCAGTTGGCGTAGTCGGGCCAGGGAGGAGTCTTTGCCTAGGATCTCCATGGACTCAAACAGGGGTGGAGAAACGCGCCGGCCGCTCAAAGCGACGCGGGCGGGTGTGAACGCTAGTCGCGGTTTCACTTCCATTTCCTCAACCAATTTTTCCCGCAGGCTGGTTTGAATGGCTTCGGCCGTGAACTCCTCTTCCGGGAGGGCTTCTAGCGTCTCAATTGTTGCGGCTAGAACCTCATCCGCTCCAGGTCGCAGGGCTTTTGCGGCGTCGGGCTGAATGACGATGTCGGCGTCTGGTGTGAAGAAGAACCCCAGCATTCCCGGGGCTTCACCCAGCAGTTGTATCCGCGTTTGGATGAGCGGGGCGCCAGCTTCGATGATGGCTTGTTCTTCCTCTGTAAGGTCGTCAAAGCTGTCAGCGCTAACCAGGCTTTCGGCGTGCAGGTAGGGGACGATCCGGTTTCGGAAGTCTTTGGGCTCCAGCATCCTGATGTGGTCGGAGTTGATGGCCAGGGCTTTCTTGGGGTCAAACCGGGCGGGGTTTGGGTTCACGTCCGCGATGTCGAACGCCTCAACCATTTCATCCATGGTGAAGATGTCTTCATCCGGGCTGATGGCCCAACCAAGCAACGCTAGGTAGTTCAGCAGCCCTTCAGGCGTCATCCCCTTTTCTTTGTGGAGTAGGAGTGAGGATTCCGGGTCGCGCTTGGATAGCTTCTTGTTACCCTCCCCCATCACGTACGGCAGGTGACCGTAAGTCGGGACTTGGTCTGCGATCCCCAGTTCAACCAGTGCCTCCATGAGCACAACTTGGCGGGGGGTGGAACTGAGCAGGTCCTCTCCCCTCAAAACGTGGGTGATCTTCATGAGGGCGTCGTCAACTGGGTTCACCAGTGTGTAAAGGGGGTCGCCGTCCGCGCGAACAATGACGTAGTCGGGGATGGTGCCCGGTTGGAAGGTGACCTCTCCCCTCACCTGGTCGGTGAATGTGATGGGGTGGTCCGGCATCCGCATGCGAATCACGGGTTTGCGGCCCTCTTCGCGGTACTGGGCCTTTTGTTCTTCCGTTAGGTCCCGGTCGAAGTTGTCGTAGCCCAGCTTTGGGGAACGCCCGGCAGCCTTGTGGCGCTCTTCAACTTCCTCAGGGGTGCTGAAGGATTCGTAGGCGTAGCCGCCGTCGACCAGTTTTTGGATGACTTCCTGGTAGATGTCGCCACGCTCTGACTGGAAGTAGGGTTCGTGGGGTCCGCCGACTCCTACGCCCTCATCCCAATCCAAACCGAGCCACTGCAGGGACTCAATGATTTGGTCAAGACTTTCGGTACTGTCGCGTTTGGCGTCGGTGTCCTCAATCCTAAAAACGAACGTGCCGCCCGTGTGACGGGCGTAGGCCCAGTTGAACAGGCACGTGCGTACCAAGCCAACGTGGGGGGAACCGGTTGGAGAAGGGCAAAAGCGGACGCGAACGGGAGTCGTTGTTTCAGTCATGATTGCCAAGCTTAGCTGCCGCAGCTTTGGTCACCGGCGTGCGTGATTAGTGCCATTATTGAAGGTGAGTCAATGTAACGAACTTGGTTAAGGGCAAACGACGTGAGCATTTGGCAGCCAACCGAATCGCAGCTAAGAGACGCGGGATCGCTGAAGTGGACGGGGATGGAGCGCACCAGTGGCTCCCCGGCTTTGGGCGCGTGGGTTGCGGAAATGGACTTTGGTACGGCTCCCGTCGTGAAGGATGCGCTGGTTCGTGCAATTGAGTCCGGGCTGCTGGGCTACCCACCCCCCTGGGCGCAAGAAGCAACAGCTGATGCTTTGGTTCCGTTTTTGGAGCGCCGTTTCGGGTGGGATGTGAAGCGCGGCTGGGTGCGCACGTTCCAAACCATTTTGGGCGCCTTGCACCACACGATTGATCACCTGACCCGTCCCGGTAGCGCGGTCGTTGTCCCCACTCCGGCTTACATGCCGTTCCTGACTATTCCGGGACAGCACGGACGCGATGTGATTGAGGTGCCTTCACTGCATGACCCGCAGGCGACAACTGATGAAGGTGCTTGGGCGCTGGACCTGGAGGGGATCGAGGCGGCGCTGGCCGACGGTGCTGGCCTAGTGATTTTGTGTAACCCCTGGAATCCGACTGGTCGAGTTTTTTCTGTCCAGGAACTACGCGCCCTCAATGCCGTCGTTTCCCGCTATGACGCACTGGTTTTCGCCGATGAGGTCCACAGTCCACTGGTTTACCCGAACCCTTTTGACTTCACGCCGTACGCTTCGCTGGGACCTAGCTTTCAGGAGCACACGGTAACTGCGATAGCGGCCTCTAAAGCTTGGAATGTTGCGGGACTGATGGCAGCTCAAGTCATCATTCCCGATGAGAAGCTGCGGGAGAAATGGGATGAGGCGCAAGGACGCAACAGTCCGTGTGCCCTAGGTTCGGTGGCTGCCATAACCGCTTACACGGAAGGTGATGAGTGGTTGGCACAGGTCTTGAAGGTGATTGAACGCAACCTGGACGTTTTGGGAGCGGAACTTGAAGGCACTGCCGTGGACTACCACCGCCCGCAGGGAACATATTTGGCGTGGCTTGGATTTGAAGCTTACGACCTGGCCAGCTGCCCCCAGGAGATTCTGTTAGAGGAATACGGGGTGGCGACCAACGCCGGAGAAACACTGGGCGTTGGATATGAGTGCTGGTCGCGCGTGAACGTGGCGATGAGTGAAGACCTGTGGCGCGTTGCCGCTAAGCGCATTGGTGACTTTGCTAGGTCAGCGCCCCTCAAAACTAATTCCCAGTGACCGTCTAAAACCTAAGGAGCCCCGTGACCGTCGCTCTGCCTTTGAGCCAAGACCTTTGGGACCAGATGTTCCCAGACCGAAACCCCTTCTACACGCTTGAGGGTCTGCAGGAAGCCGCTTCCTACTACCCCAAGTTCGCCCGCGGTGAGGGCCAAGCCGGGGAAGACCGGCCCGGGGAAGACTGGGACGTGGCGCTTCGGGAACTAGCAGCGTTCTTAGCCAACGTCTCTCATGAGACCCACTTCTTGAAGTATGTGGTTGAGCTCAACACGGACAACTATCCGCACTACTGCGACCCGGATGAGCCCTACGGGTGCCCGGCTGGGGTCGACATGTATTACGGGCGCGGCCCCTTACAGCTCTCTTGGAACTTCAACTACAAGGCTGCCGGGGATGCTTTGGGTCTAGACCTGCTGGAAAACCCGATGCTGGTTCAAGAAGACCCGAAGATCGCTTGGGCCACTGCCCTTTGGTACTGGAACACCCAGAAGGGTCCCGGGAACTACACCTGCCACGATGCAATGGCTGGCGGTCACGGTTTTGGGGAGACCATTCGGACAATCAATGGCCCCCTAGAGTGCGACGGTGGCAAACCCGAACAGGTCCAAAGCCGCATTGACCTATACAAGGAGTACTGCGAATACCTGGGAGTGACCCCGGGCGACTGTTTGTCCTGCTGAGGCCCTAACTGCCGCGAGCCAGCGCACTCGCCGAGCCCTTTCGCCAAGCCCTTTCGCTGCCCTTTTTGTCGAAATCGAGTAGTCCAGCCACAGAACCCCCGAAAAACGGGGTTTCCAGGCTCAACTACTCGATCTCAGGAAGCTAAATTGCCGCGCCGGCCCCGATTTTGGTGTGGATGCACCGAGTCTCGGCTCTGTGACCTGCTTCTGCCAGCGGGGAGCAGCTTGGGACGCTCATGCGACCAAAGCTCATCAGCTGAAGGTGCGACCCTCACCGTAAACGAACGGTGTTCCGTCCTCATCCGTCCGCACCAGCCACCAGAGGTCGTAATGGATCGCGCCGGTGCGGGGGGCGTTAGGCGACCAGTCCAAAGCACACAGGAAGTCACCCTCCTGGATTGAGTGTCCATCCCAGGTCTGACCCCACGAGTAGTCGCCCGGCGCGTACAAGTCACTGTTGGGGTCGGGTCTAGCGTCGACCCCCAGAGGAGGTATCAGCATGCAGCCCGCGATCTCTCCATCTACCGGATACCACCAGCTGCGCACAAAAGGACTGTCATAGTCGCTGCCGTACTGCTTCTCGAATTCGATGCGGTCGAAAAATCCCGGGGTGAAAAAGTCCCTAACCGCCTCATCGTTTTCTTCCGCGATCTGCCTGTAAATCCAGCGGACCTCATCTAAGTCGGGTGGGCGGACAACACCGAAGTCGGTCGAGTAGCTGACGTCCGTCACCACGAACTCAGTACCGTCCCACATCATGGTGACGTTTGAAGGAAGGCTGCCCCACCCCCTGCCTCCCCCGGACTCCACAACCTGCAATCCTTGTGTGCTGAAAGTGAGGGTGTTCCCTACAACTTTAAGGCCTTGGACAATTGGCCCCGCAGAGTTGTGCATCCAAGGCAAACCGCGGTAGTAGTCGACGGTCCCGATCCGTTCCAAGTCGGCGTTGTACATCCCCAAGTCTGAGAAATACCCGGTTCCGCCGCCCGTGCAGAACAGTGCCACTAGTACGGTCGGTTCCCCATTGAGTACGGTGTAGCCGATGCCAGTTTGGGTAACAGAGCCGTAGCCGTCACCAACCCCCGCCTCACCGTCGCGGAACTCTACGGCATCATAGGGGCCTACATCGCCCCAGTTGGCACACGACTCGCTGATCTCAAGTGTGGCCATGCCGATCTCCGTGGCGGTCGGCAAGATGACGGGTGCAGGGCCGACTGGCTCAACCCCAGATTCTTCGCCCCCATCCTCGGCCGCGTCCTCCGTTGACTCCTCCGGAAAACCAAGCACAGACAAAGTGTTGTCGCTTAGCACCACCAACTCCGTGCCGGAAGTCGACCAAGAATCAACGCCTCCTTCTAGGAGCCACTGCACGTCACCGGACAGAGCATCCAGACCACTCACGCCCTGTGGACTTCCTATAACTAAGGTGTTGCCTTCCAGAACCCACCGGGGCGTTTCTCCCGGCGTGAAGCCGTTGAGAGCAGCGGACCCATCCGGCAGTTCGTCGCGCCACACAACCTTGGTCCCCGTCACTCCCAGAAGGACGGTCCCCTGTGAGATCACCCAGTTGTCGCTTTGGCCAACCTGCAGACCCCAGTAGTCGCCGATCGGCAGGTCGGAGTCAACAACCGCTCCGCCCTGGGAGAGCAGGTTCGCCCCATCTGTGCGGTAGGGTCCGTCCGGAGAGTTCAAAGGGACGCTGGTGGCGAAATCGGACTGGAAGCTAGCCGATTCATCTTCGGTTCCACTGTCGGTCTCCGCACCACCATCGGTTGCAGCGGTGTCCTCTTCGGCGGGATCACTTGCGTCGGCTTCCGCACTGTCGTCTGCCTCAGAGCTGCCGCCTGCTTCAGGATCTGGGTGCGGTACGGCTGGTAGTGGAGCACCACCGGCAAGGTCGTAGCTGCGCTCCGTGACGCCGGAACCACAGGTCAGAAGGGATCCTTCAACCGCGCACCCCTCACTCACACTGGCCGTCGGAACCTGTATCGCCCAGTTCGGGTAGCGCGCCTCAGAGCCCAAAGGCACGGACAGAATCGACGTGTAGGGCCCATCCGCAGCGGCCGCTGAGTTCACGTCTCCATCGGTCGCGCCGGCCTCTGTGTCCACACCCTCAACGTCTGAGCTTTGCAAGCCCAGCAACAGCTGGTCGCCGTAGCTGAGGAAAAAGCCCGCCGGGTCGGCATTCAGAGGGACGATCCGCTCCTGTTTGCCCAGGGTCGACAGGTCAACTGCAGCCTGAAGCTGGGGTAACCGGGAAAGCGCGGTTTCTTGGGGCTGGTCCTGCGTGGGCGCAAGAAACCACCAGGCCGCGCCACCAATCCCTGCAAGCAAGCCAACGCCAACAAGTGCAGCGGCGATAATCTTGCCTTTCCGCCTGCCCGCGGTGGTGCCTTCCACCGGAGAGAGGTGGGGCATGGGGGTTGCTGAGGGACGCACCGGAAGCTCTACCGACTGGGGATCTGCGGGCTGCGTATTGAGCGAAAGCTGGTCGCCCGGGTAGTGCGCTTGGGCCGGCTGAGTCTGGTTGATCCACGCGGCTAGTTCCGGGTAGCAGGCCGGGTGCTGCAGGATGACTTGGTGTAGATCGGGCCGGGCGTCTGCGATCCGCTGTAGGTCCTGAGGTGTCGCATACGGGGAGGTAACAAGGTCGTAATCCGCATCCAAGGTGTGTCTCCTCTATGAGTAACTACTGCGTACCTACTGCGTTTCTACTGAGTGCCAGCCAGTCCCCGCTTCGACCGCA
>CAYFNQ010000053.1:0-6571 GCA_964344535.1 uncultured Actinomyces sp. | reverse complement strand
GTGCGCACTCCCCTTGATTCATGGACAGCTGGGTTCCCCTGACGAAACGGTGGATCTAAAGTTAGAACGTACTGTTTTGGCTCGCGACCCCGTGCTGACCGGAGGAGCTTTGAAAGCTTCTCAACTGGCACGTCACCACGTGTTTGAAAGCGCCGCAAAGTCGCGGCCCTTGGTAGCCCAGACGTTTGTCTAGCAGTCACAGGAAGGAGCCAACGTGAAAGTTGGAATGATCGGTGCGGGGGGCATAGCCCAGCCACACCTGCGTGCGTGGAAGCACCTAGGTGTTCCAGTGAACGTCTATTCGCAAGCTGGAGCCCCAGAGCTCACCAACATGGTGGACTACGGGAACGTAGCCGCGAATTTGGAAACCCTGTTCGAAAATTGCGACACGGTGGACATTGCGACCCCGACGGACACCCACGCCGGGCTGATCCGGAGTGCTTTGAACGCCGGCAAAAACGTGATCAGTGAAAAGCCCCTGGCCATGAGTTCAGCGGAAGCCCAGGAGTTATTGGAGCTAGCCAACCAGAAGGGCAAGCACCTGTACGTAGGCCACGTCGTTCGCTACTTCCCGGCTTACGCAAAGGCGCTGCAGGCCGTCAAGGACGGGGGAGTTGGGGAAGTGGCGGTGGCTCGCTTCGAACGAACCGGGGCGTTTCCTGCTTGGGCTAGCTGGTTCGCTGACCCCAGGCGCTCCGGTGGAGTCATCTTAGACTTAGCGGTTCACGACCTGGACATGGCTGTGGCTATCTGCGGTCCAGTGAAGACCGTGTTTGCAACGTTAGAGCGACGCTCCGGGTTTGAGCTCACGCAGATCACGCTCACTCACGAAAGTGGGGCACTTAGCTACGTGAAGGCTGGTTGGCTGAGCCCTGACACACCTTTCACCACCTCATTCGACATTGCGGGAACTGAGGGGACGCTGCGGTACAGCTCAGCAGAAGACACGACCTTCACCCTGGACGGTAAGGTTTCAGCTCCAGGAATCCCGGAAGCCGACGCTTCCGTCAGCCCCTATACGCAGGAGTTGGGGTCCTTCGCCGATGCAATTGGGGGCGGCGCCCAGCCAAGAGTGTTGACGGAAGATGCGGTGGAAGCCATCCGTTTGGCAGAAGCTGCGGCTAGGTCAGCTAGGACAGGGCAGCCAGTGCAGTTGGTAGAGCAGGATCAGGACGAGGACTGGGGGGACCAGTGATGAACGTACAACCTGTAAAGATCGGCATCGTTTCTTTCGCGCATGTTCACGCCAGCTCATACGCCAACCTCTTGGCGAAGTGGCCGGGGGTGGAGGTGTTGGCGTGGGATCCTCGTCCCCAAACCTACGCGGATGAGATAAGGGGACAGCACTACGCGGACCAGTTGGGCATTCCGTACGTGGACACGGAACAGGAGTTTTATGACTGGGCGCCGGACGCCGTGGTGGTGTGCAGTGAGAACGCCTGGCACCGCACCGACGTCGAAACTGCAGCTGGGCACGGGTGTCAGATCCTGTGTGAAAAACCCTTGGCGACCACGGTTGAAGATGGCGAAGCCATGTTGGCGGCGTGTGAGGACGCCGGTGTATTTTTGATGATGGCCTACCCCGTTCACTTCGCAACCGATGTCGCCAAACTGAAGGCAGCTTTGGATGCGGACGTCCTAGGGGACGTTGTGGCGGCGACGGGAACGAACAACGGTCAAATTCCTATTGGTGACCGGGCTTGGTTCACGGACCCACAGTTGGCTGGCGGCGGCGCACTAGTCGACCACACGGTGCACGTGGCAGAGCTGTTGGACTATCTGCAAGAAGGAGCATCTGTGACAACGGTGCGGGCTGTCGCTAACAGCATCTTGCATCAAGACAAAGGTCAGGAGCCTTTGGAAGTTGAGACCGCAGGTCTAGTGTCCATCAGCTATGACACGGGATGGAAGGCGACCATTGACTGTTCTTGGAGCCAACCGGACGAAGCCCCGGTGTGGGGTGGGCTGTCACTGGAACTGATTGGCACTAAAAGGACTGCAAAGATCACGCCGTTTGCCAGCCACGTTGGTGGTTACGCAAAAGGTGGTCCCGTGTGGTTGGGTCTTGGTGAGAACTTGGATGAGGCCATGCTGGACGCATTCATTGAAGGGGTCCGCACAGGCGTTGGCCCGGCTCCTGACGGCCAGGTTGGTCTACGCACACTCAGGACCGTGAAGGCTGCCCAAGAGTCAGCAGAAAACGGGGGAGTCGTTACCAACTGGTGAAAGAGCGCTTAACGCTTTGGGCCCAGCCGGATGTTTCCAGCTGGGCCCAACTGCTAGTTAGCGAACCGCTAGTTAGGTAGCGGCGCGGCTGCCTCAATCGCAGTGTCGAACAGCTGGTACTTGTCAATGGCCTGCTGTAGCACTGAGCGGTCCAGCTTGCCCTCATTGACCAGCGCCTGCAGGGCCCGCACCACGGTTGACTCAGCATCAACGTGGTAGAAGCGCCTGGCGGCCCGGCGGGTGTCAGAAATACCGAACCCGTCAGTTCCCAGCGTCAGGTACTGGCCGGGAATCCACGGGCGGATCTGGTTGTGCACCGAAGAAATCCAGTCGGAGGTGGCAATGAATGGGCCTTCAGCTCCGGCTAGCTGCTGGGAAATGAATGGAACCCGTGGCTCTTCACTTGGGTGCAAGAAGTTGTACTTGTCAACCTCTTGTGCTTCTTGGGCCAGGTTGTTCCATGACGTCACCGACCAAACAGCTGCATCCACTCCCCAGTCCTGGGCTAGCAGGCCGCGTGCTTGGCGGATCCACGGAACACCAACACCTGAAGCCAAAAGGTCAACCTTGGGTCCACCGGAGTTGGTGTATCCCTCAACCTTGTAAATGCCCTTCAAAACGCCTTCAACGTCAAGGTCTTCCGGCTCAGCTGGCTGGATGATCGGTTCGTTGTAAACGGTGATGTAGTAAAGGACGTTGGGGTCACGTGGGTCATCCTTGCCGTACATACGCTGGATGCCGTCTTTGAAGATGTACTTCATTTCGTAGGCGTACGCGGGGTCGTAGGAAACAAACCCGTAGTTGGTGGAAGCCAGCAGGTGGCTGTGACCATCCAGGTGCTGCAAGCCTTCACCCGTCAAGGTGGTACGGCCCGCCGTAGCGCCAATCACGAAGCCGCGTGCGAGCATGTCGGCAGCAGCCCAGAACTGGTCGCCTGTGCGTTGGAAACCGAACATGGAGTAGAAGATGTACACGGGCAGCAGGGGAGTGTTGTGCGTGGTGTATGCGGTTCCCGCCACCTGCAGCGCAGCAGCAGAACCAGCTTCGGTGATGCCTGTGTGCAGGATCTGGCCCTCAGTTGATTCCTTGTAGGACAGCATCATGTCCGCATCAACTGCGGTGTAGTTCTGGCCGTGCGTGTTGAAAATCTTCGCCGTTGGGAAGATGGAGTCCAAACCGAACGTGCGTGCCTCATCTGGAATGATCGGCACTACGTACTTGCCGACCTGCTTGTCGCGCATTAGATCTTTCAGTGCGCGAACAAAAGCCATTGTGGAAGCGACCTTTTGTTGGCCGGAGCCACGACCTAGGGACTGGAATGGCTTGTCAGGGACAACTTCCCACTTCGGTTCGCTGGGTAGGCGCTCAGGCAGGTAACCGCCCAACTGCTCACGACGTTCCTTCATGTACAAAAGTGCCGGGTGATCATCCGCTGGACGGTAGTAGGGGGGTAGGCCCGGATTCTTATCTAGTTCCTCATCCGAAATCGGGATCCCCAGCTCGTCGCGCAGCAGTTTCGCGTCGTCAGGTGAAAGTTTCTTCATCTGGTGGGTGGCGTTACGGCCCGCGAATGAGGGGCCCAACTGGTAGCCCTTGATGGTGTGCGCAAGGATGACAGTCGGCTGGCCGGTGTGCTCCACCGCTGCCTTGTAGGCCGCGTACAGCTTGCGGTAGTCGTGACCGCCGCGCTTGAGTGCCCAAATCTGGTCGTCACTCCAGTCCTCAACCAGGGCCTTGGTGCGGGGGTCGCGTCCGAAGAAGTGTTCGCGAATGTATGCACCGTCGTTGGCGCGGAACGTCTGGTAATCACCATCAAGCGTTTCGTTCATGATGTTGACTAGCGCGTGGTCTTTATCAGCGGCTAGCAGCTGGTCCCAGCCGCGACCCCACACAACCTTGATCACGTTCCAGCCGGCACCCTTGAAGAAGGACTCCAGTTCCTGGATAACTTTGCCGTTACCGCGGACAGGCCCGTCAAGGCGCTGCAGGTTCGCATTCACAACAAACGTGAGGTTATCCAAAGACTGAACGGCAGCCATTTGCAAAAGACCGCGTGCCTCTGGCTCATCCATCTCACCGTCACCCAGGAAAGCCCAGGTGCGCTGCTGGGAGGTGTCCTTCAGGCCACGCATCATCAGGTACTTATCCAACCAGGCCTGGTAGATGGCGGCGGCAGGGCCTAGGCCTAGAGAGACCGTGGGGTATTCCCAGAACCACGGCAGCTGGCGCGGGTGTGGGTAGGAAGGAAGTCCGTGCTGGGTGGAGACTTGCTGGCGGAACCCATCCAGATCATCAGCGCTCATGCGCCCCTCAACGAACGCGCGCGCGTAGTTACCCGGTGAGGCGTGGCCTTGGAAGAACACGTGGTCGCCACCACCTGGATGGTGCTTGCCCCTAAAGAAGTGGTTGTAGCCAACTTCGTAGAGGGTCGCCACAGACGCGTAAGAGGAAATGTGTCCGCCAACCCCAACTCCAGGGCGCTGGGCGCGGGTCACCATTGCGGCAGCATTCCAACGAATCCAGCGACGGTATTCCCGCTCTACTGCTTCGTCACCGGGAAAGTGGGGTTCCTGCTCCACGGGGATTGTGTTGATGTAGGGAGTTGTGAGCTCTAGGGGAAGGGAGACATCGCGTCGGCGTGCTTCATCAAGCATGGCCAGCATCATGTAGCGGGCGCGAGGAGCACCTTTTTCTTCAATGAGCCCTTCTAAAGACTCAAGCCATTCTTGGGTTTCTGCTGGATCGTTGTCCGGGACTTGACTGAGCATTCCGTTGACAACTGGGCGAGAATCCTGAACCACCTAGCACCACATCCTTGAAGTCGAAATCGGGTCGTCTTGCGCAACCGCAAGCGGCGTGCCGCACAGGCCTATTGTCCCCCATAATTGCTCGATGGGGCGTGAGATGCGCCAGAAGCGCACTCTTTGTTGTCAAATTGAGTGAAGAACGGTTCTGTAGAGCTGCTTTGGGGCACTATTTGGTGGAAGATGACAGCGCCGCGTATGCGGGCGCAATAGGCTTGAGGTTCTAGCTGAGTTTTGGAAGGCGGAAATAGGTGTCAGTCAACCTGGGATTCGGTCCGGGACAGGTGGTGCAGGAGCTCTACTATGACCAGGATACGGAGCCGCAAGTCGCTTTGTCTGTTCAAAACCAAACGGGGTCGGCAATGGTCGACTACGACTATGACGATGTGGTCGATGGAGTCGTTCTTTGGTGGCGTGCCGATGATGCTGAGGAAGAGGAGTTGGCGGATGTCCTTTTGGATGCCTTAGCTAACTTGGATGATTCCGGCGGCAGCATTTGGGTGCTGTCGCCCAAAACTGGCACTGCCGGTGCTGTTCTTCCGCACGATGTTGAGGATGCGGCGAAGATTGTTGGCTTGAAAACCACCTCTTCACAGACGGTAGGCGAAGACTGGGTGGGCATTTGCCTGGTGGCTCGCAACCGGGGGTAGACACACCGCTTTTAGTTGTTTGTGCCCTGGATTCGTTCAAGGGGTCGCTGAGTTCGCTTGCTGCCGGGCGGGCAGTGGCAACCGGGGTTTCGCGGGCCGTGGCCGCGAAACAGGCACCCCAAACGGATGTGCTGGTGGTCCCTGTAGCGGACGGTGGGGAAGGCACTTTGGCAGCACTTGTTGCTGCCCCTGGTGTTCCGGGCACAGATCTTGAACTAGTTGAAGCCCAAGTTACGGGAGCAACGGGAGATCCCCAGCTGGCCCAGTATGCAACTTGGATTGAACAGGGGCACCGCAAAGTCCTTGTTGAAGCCGCGCAGGTCGTGGGGTTGGGGCAAGTCGCCGTAGATTCATCCCTGCCCAAACGGGCTAATTCCTACGGCTTAGGTGAGCTGCTTCGCCAGGTTGCCGCTCTTCCGGACGTGGATCAGGTCCTAGTGTCCCTGGGAGGCACAGCCACCACTGACGGGGGAACCGGGATCCTTCAAGCTCTGGGAGCCAGCCTCTTCGATAAGCAGGGTCGAACCCTGGGCCAAGATGCCAACGCACTGTGGGACTTCTTCGCGCTAGACGTGGAGGAGCTGTGGTGGCCGCAAGATGTTTCGCTCACGGTCCTAACGGATGTGAACAACCCACTGGTTGGACCAAAAGGGGCAGCACGTGTTTTTGGTCCCCAGAAAGGGGCGACCAAAGCCCAGGTGGAGCACCTGGAACAGCAAATGCAAAAGTGGGCGGCTGCGCTGCAGAACAAGCTGGGTCTTGAGTCTGATTTAGAGGTTGCTTCTGTACCAGGAGCTGGTGCAGCTGGAGGGATCGGTGGGGCGCTTGCGGCCCTGGGTGGCCGCATTGAGCCGGGATTTGAGACTCTTGCACAGCTGATAGGGCTGGAGG
>CAYFNQ010000052.1:5863-6926 GCA_964344535.1 uncultured Actinomyces sp. | reverse complement strand
GTTCTAGGATGATCGTTCTATGACTGTCGTCTTGCCAGGACTGTTCACAGGTTCCACCCGTTCCTTGGCTGGAGAGCCCGCCATTATGTCTGCAACCAGACCGTAGCGATACCGCATGTGCTCTGGCGTCCCAACCAGCACGTCCGCACCCTCTTCAGTTAGTTGGACGACGCGGTAATCGCTTTCACGCTCCACGGTGATGGCGGTCCACCAACCCTCATCTACGGAGACATTGCCCTCCGGGTCCAACACGACGTCAAAGGACACTAGAAGTCCCGCTGTTGAGACCTCAGGACAACACCAGGTGCCCATGTCAGAAATGAAGTTGCCGGTGCCGTAGGCAACCCACATCCCTTCACCAGTGGGTCCGCCTGGCAGCACGGTCATGGTCTTTGGCACGTGAGCGTGGTGTTGGATCAGAATGTCGACCAAACCAGAGTCTGCGATGACCTGCGCATTGGCCTCTTGGCGCGGTTCGACTGTCGAGTCGTATTCGACGCCACAGCAGTGGTAGGAGACGATCACCAAGTCCGCGCCATCGTTGCGCGCTTGTGCGGCCTCCCTCAATGCCCTGTCCACGTCATGTATGTTCGTGGCCCAGGGCGCGTCGTCACGCAAAGGCAACCCGTTCAAGCTGTTGGCTAGAGCAATGTGTGCAACCGTTAGAGAGCGTCCATCTTTTTCTAGGAGATACAGCTGGGGTTGGTTCGCTTCCGCTTCAGTTCGGGCCGTCCCGGAGTGTCCCAAACCCACTTCATCCAAAGCATCCAAAGTCCGTACAAGACCCTCCCAGCCTTGGTCGGCAGCGTGGTTGCTGGCCGTGGAGCACCCGTCCCACCCAACTTCGGCCACATTCGCAGCTAGCTCGTAGGGTGCTGAAAAGATCGGGAATCCGACAGGCGGGTCACCCGGAGCCCCCACTGGAACTTCGAAGTGGCAAATCGCTAGATCGGCACCCTCTAGAAAAGGCTTGACGGGTTCCATCAGTGGGACGAAGTCGTATTCTGTGCCGTTCCATGCAGAGCGGGACAGCGGCTCATGCATCAAAAGGTCGCCGCCAGCT
>CAYFNQ010000052.1:0-5763 GCA_964344535.1 uncultured Actinomyces sp. | reverse complement strand
AACGGATCCATGGCGCTGCCCCAAACACCGGCTGCGACCACCGTACCTGCGGCAGCGATCGTCACCAGCGCCCCCAGCAGCAGCCGCTGCGCTGTCGATTCTCCTGCCACGGCGCCTCCCCGTCTTCCCACAGCTAACGCTACGTCACCGTGGACCATTCATATGACACTAATACTTTAGTGTCAAGCGCCGATAGCCGCACTTCGCCTGTGCTGTGTGAGTCCAGGGGCGTTGACCACCGCGGCTCTATGATGGTTTAGGGAGCCGAGGGCACCCCAACCCACCCAAGAAGGCACCAAAGAAGGAACACCATGTCGCGACAAGCCGCAGACCTGCAAGTGCGCCGACGACTTGCCGAACTTTCCGGCACACGACCGGAAGACTGGTATCTAGTTTTCAAGGCCCGCTACGGGATGAAGGTGGTTTTCGAGCAGCTTTTCTCTTTCACCGGGCCCGGAGACGTGGTTACGCAAGCCTTCACATGCGCTACGGCGGTAGACCCTATAACAGCCAGCGGACTGGACCCCGTCTACGTAGATGTTGACCCGGAAACGATCATGGTCGACCCCGACCTTGTCCAGCCCACGGAGCGAACCCGGGCCCTAGTCATGCAGCACACGTTCGGGATCATGGCTCCAGAGCAGTCAAGGGCGTTGGCGCAAGTTGCGCGGGACAATGACCTGCTCTTGGTAGAAGACAGTGCACATTGCCTCTCCAAGATTGCGTTGGATGAGGCAGGGCGCCCCCTTGCCGACGTCTCAGTTCACTCTTTTGGCATCGAAAAACTCCTTCCGACCAGGTTTGGGGGCGCCATCTGGTTGAACCCCGAAATGAAGAATCGTGAGCTGCGGGCTCATTTAGATAAGGCTCTTTCTTCTTTGAAGGTCGTCGGCCTGGGCAAGAGCGTCGTCAGCCGGGCGTATCGGATCCAAAATGGGGTCCTGAACCGCCTTCCACTAAACGTTGGGAACAGGCTGAAGGCCCCACTAGCCAAGGTGGGACTGTTCGAAGCCCCAATAGTCGACGCTGAGCGACGCGGCCAACTGCCAGGACGCGCTACACAGCCATCCGACTGGATGCTGAAGGCAATGCTGCATGGCCTGAGCCAATTCAATGCCGTAGAAAAGACGCGCACTGCAGCGACAGAGTTCTTTGGGACAGCTCTGAGCACGGAAGGCATTTACATGCCCAAAGCTCTGTCATCCGCGGACCCGTTGGTCAGGTTCCCATTTTTCACGCAAACGCCCGGACAGGCTGAGCGCGTCATCTCCGCTGTGAACCAAGCAGGCTTTTTTGCCGGCCACTGGTATCGCCCCTTGCTGTTCCCGGGTCCCTTAGGGCCCGGGTTACGGTTCGATCCGAACGGTACCGACCTTCCCGTTACGCGCTCATTGGCCTCGCGCGTCGTGAACCTGCAGACAAACACTGACCTTGTAACGTGTGAGCAGACTGCCAACGTCGTCTTGGCAGCGCTTGGGAAAGCTGCGTCAGCGCGGGGCGACCGCTACGGGAACGAAGACTTTGTTCCCGTCCTGTTGGGCACTGGCTTAGGCGCTTACGCCATGGCCCGCTCGTTCCATGAGCGCTACGGGGTGCGCTCGCTAGCTTTAGGGCGGGCTCGACTAGATGAGACTGCAGATTCTTCGATCATCGATGTCCGAACCTACGACAACTTTGACGACCCAGACTTCATCGTAGAGACCCTTCAGTCTTTGAAGAAAGAGCTCGGCGACCGCAAGTTGCTCCTGATCCCCACCATCGAGTTCTACACGAACGTGGTTTCAGAGCGTGCCGGTGAACTGGGTTCCGGCTTTGCGGTCCCGCTCCCCGACCAGGACCTAGTAAGCCGCCTCATCGACAAGGTGGACTTCTACAAGGAGTGCAAGGAATTAGGCCTGCCGTACCCTGAGACCGACGTGCTCACGTATGAGGAGCACCAAAACGGAATGCCGAACTGGGCGGACTTTCAGTTCCCGTTGATAATCAAGCCCGCCGACACGGATACGTACCAGCGTGCAATTTTCGAGGGGCGAAAGAAGATTTACCGCGTTGAAACCCCGCAAGAGGCTAGCGACGTCGTCAAGCTCATCTACTCCTCCGCTTACCGCGGGGACCTAGTGTTACAAGAACTCATGGGTGGCGCCGAAGAGGTGATGCGCGTCGTGAACACTTATTCTGACCAGCAGGGCAAGACGCGTTTCGTTTCTGTGGGTCAGGTCCTTCTTACAGAAGTTGACCCAGCGCGCGTCGGAAACAACACTGCTATCGCAACGGTAGAAGATCACCTGCTAGCGACCACAGTCAGAGATTTCTTAGATGCAGTCGGCTACAAGGGAATTGCAAACTTTGATTTCATGTTCGATCAGGCCACAGGCACATACAAGGCGTTAGAGGCCAACCTGCGCGCTGGCGCAACCCATTTCTATACGGCGGCTGGGGACGGAAATCTAGCGGAACACATGGTCCAGGACCTGATTTACGACTCGCCGTTGCCGTACCAGGAAAACAGCAGGGAGGGGCTGTGGGTTAACTTGCCGACAACTCTTGCCCGACGACTTGCTCCCAGGGCTATCCGCGACGACTACGGTGGTGTCCTGCGCCAAGACCCCATCCACACTCTTGATTACGGGCCTGATTCGACGCTGCGCCGGAAACTACGCAAGGCAAGACTGGATTTGAAACGCTCGCTGGACCACGCCAAATACGGCCGCAGCCGGCTCAACAAGTAAAGCAGGAGCCGGCGGGAAGGTTGCCCCTAGCTTCGGCTAGCTGGCTCGAGGAATGACCGTTGTTGTCGCCTTTTTGGTCGGCGGTTCCAACAGCTGCGTGGCCGGGCTGTCCCCCATGATGTCCATGAGCAATTGGTGACGGTACTGCTGCTGTTCCAAAGACAAGGTGGTTGACCCGGATCCGTCGGGAAGCAGGGGTGTGACCAGGTGGCCGTTCCACGTGTCGACTGTTGCTCCCTGCCAAGTTGCTTCGACAATCTTAGGAGGCTCATCCGCCTCCTTGACCACGGTGAAGTAGGCGACGATCCCAGTCAGGCTCTCTGTCCCGCAGCATTCCGGCCACATCGATGACACGAAGTTACCTGTTCCAAACGCGACCCACATACCGTTTCCGTTCGGACCGCCTTCCAGATAGTCGATGGGAAGGGGCCAGTGAGCGTGGTGGCCAATGATCAGATCGACAACGCCGGACTGGGCCAGCTGCTCGGCAATCTCAACTTGCCAGGGGTGGAGTTCCGCGGAGTACTCCGGACCACAACAGTGCACGGAGGCGACCACCATATCGGCCCCTTCTTCGCGTGCTTTCGTTGCTTGTTGGATTAGGCGATCTGCATCCAACCACTCAACGGACCAGGGCGCCCCTTCCGGGGTGGGGAATCCGTTCAGGCCGTACGTGCCAGCTATGTTCGCCACGGTGACCTGCTGGCCTTCACCCTCAACGACGTACATCTGGGCCGACTCAGCTTCTTCCGTGGACCTGGCTGTACCCACGTGGCCCAGTCCTTCTCTGTCTAGAACATCCAGGGTGTGCACGAGCCCGCGATACCCCTGGTCAACAGAGTGGTTGGTAGAAGTTGAGCACCCATCCCAGCCGCCCGCTGCGATAGCTGCGCCCAGCTCTTCGGGTGCGCCAAAAACAGGAAAGCCGGTGGGAGTTTCGCCCGGGTGCAGTAGAGGCACCTCCAAGTTACAAATCGCCAGGTCGGCCCCTTGAATGTAGGGGTCCATTGGTGCAAACAACGGGCGGAAATCCCAGCCGTCGCCGGCCCAGGCGCTATCGCCAACCTCCGTGTGGATCAAGAAATCGCCACCGCCGGCAATCGTGAAAACAAGGGGGTCTGGGGGCTCTTCCGCCGGTAGCGACTGGGGCTCTTCTGCGGCTTGTGCCGACTGGACGGTGGCCTCTGGGACTTCAAGAACTTCTAGCGATTCAGTTCTTGGCTGCGAAACCTGCAGGAACAGGTACGCCTCCACAGCGGCGATCGCAACGAAAAACAACACCAGCATGATCTGTGTCTTCTTCGACTTCATGAGCCCGACCACCTCGCTGGAACGCGACTAGTCCCACTGCGTGCTGTGACGGTTCACACCGCCGGTTTGGTGGGCCGTACTGGGATCGAACCAGTGACCTCTTCCGTGTCAGGGAAGCGCGCTACCGCTGCGCCAACGGCCCGAGCGGATGACGGGATTCGAACCCGCGACCCTCACCTTGGCAAGGTGATGCTCTACCAACTGAGCCACATCCGCGCTTATGGAAACCCAAAAGCAACGAGTGAAAGCTTAGCAGCTGCAGCTTGCTGTCTCCAAGCGCAGTGACACACACGTGGCGAATGTCGCGCTCTAGGCCCGGTCCGCGCCGCCTGTTTCTTCGTTGCCCTCATTGCCGATTTCATTGCGCCGTAGAACCTTCGCGATGTCCGAAAGCCGGCGCCTTGTCGACCGGGTCATTGTCTGGGCAGCCTCCAGTGTGCGGAACAGCACTTTGTTCACGGGCACGTCCCAGGCGGGTGCCACGACAGTGGGTTCCTTGGCGAACGCCGTCTTAAAGACGTTGAGCCCGTTCAAGGACGGGGCCAGCTCCGAGCCGATCCCCATTAGGTCGATTTGAGTGACACCCTGGGAACCAAGCTCCTCAGCCGCTCTAGTCAAGATCTGCGCCGCAGAGCCGCGCTCTCTGCCTGCTTCGTTTGCCGCAGCGTAGTAGTACGCTCCCTGTGTTCCTGAGACGGTGAACAGACCCCAGCCGACAAGCTCCCCGTCTACACGACCCGCGAAGAGGCGGGCATGTTCCGCGCCAAGGTTTTCCAGCATGGACTGGTAGAGCTGCGCAGGCCACGGTGAAAACCCTTGGCGCTGCGCCGTCTCCACCATCACGGCGTGGTAGTCAGAAAAGTCCTCTGCTGCCGCGGCCGTCTCATCCGATACGTCGATCGGGGTCTTGCGCCAGCTAGCCCTCAGGTTTCTACGCCCACGCCTGCTAAAGCGACTCAAGATTTCCTCGGCCGTCCCAGTGGCGTCCAGGAAGACGGTCGTGTCAAACGTGACAATCTGGAAAGGGGGCTGCGCATCACAGACCGGACTGGTCAGGTGCAGGCGTATGAATGGTGTGAGCGGCAGGATCTCCCGCACCCAAGACACCAGTACCGAGACGACCTGTTCTTGGAGGCGCACAGTCGGTTCTTGCAGCCAAAGTGGCCCATGCTTGCTCCAAAGGAACTGCAGTCCGTGGTAGCGGACTTTTTGGAGCGCCAAGAAGGCGGCGGGGCGACCCTCAATGATGACCTGGAAATAGCCTAAGAACTGACGGTCACCTAGGGACTCCTCAAACTTGTACCAAGCCGGGGTCTGCTCGACTGGCAGGTCTGCGACTTGATCCCGGATGTCTTTGAAGTCAGCCCGAATAACGCCCGACCTTGTGTGATGACGCAACTTAGCCCTCCTCGGTAGCGACTTGAGCCAGTGTATCCGCGGCGCGGCACCCACCCACCAGTTAAGTGCGGCCATATGGTGTTGACGTGAGCGAAGCTACGGCACCCAACGATTTTCTCAGCGCCCTGACGTCGCTGCGACGGGCGCACGTTCACCCGCGTTTCGTACTGGAGGAAATTGCTGCACCGCGACTTGCACCCTTCTCTGCAGCTATAGAAATTGAGCTCGCCGACGCGGAGGGTGCGCGCCCTGCAGTCGCCACGTTTGTGATCCTGTACGACGCCGATCAGGAAACGAACTGGGGTGGGCCGCTGCGAGTTGTTGG
>CAYFNQ010000051.1:1852-7108 GCA_964344535.1 uncultured Actinomyces sp. | reverse complement strand
AAACCTTATTGACCTGCGTTTTACCCAGGACGGTAATGCGGGCTAGGAGTTCGGAGACTTCCTGCGGGGTGAAGAACTCACCTCCCGACTTGCCGGCTTGGGAGGCGTACATGGTCATCAGATATTCGTAGGCGTCACCAAACAAGTCGATCGCATTGTCTTGGTAGGCACCGTTGAGTGGCAGGTCGCCAATCTTGTTTAGGAGCTTGACCAGGTTTGCGTTTCGTTCAGCAACGGAGTTGCCAAGTCGGGAGCTGTTGACATCCAGGTCGTCAAACAGGCCTTTGAGGTCATCTTCGCTTTCTGTGCTTAGCGCAGACCCCTCAATATTTCGGAAGACAGATTCCAGGGTCTCATTGAGGTTTGGGTTGTTCGCGGCATCTTTGCGAACGTTCTGGAAGAGCTCCGACGGCAGAATGTAAAAGCCCTTTTCGGCTACCGTTTCCTCTCTGCCGAACTCAGCTTCCTCATCAGTCAGCTCCGCGTAGCTAAAGTCAGTTGCGCCCGCAGCTTGTTCGCTGCGGTCAATGTAGTTGGCAAGGTTTTCTGAGATGAACCGGTAGAAGAGTGTGCCAAGAACGTAGGACTTGAAATCCCAACCATCCACTGACCCACGCAGATCGTTGGCAACAGCCCAGATTGTCTTGTGCAATTCTGCGCGCTCCGCGGCGCCTGACCTCTTTGTCACAGGGGATCCTCTTCTGCTGTACTGACTCTCACCGTAGTCGCACGGTCAGCGTCTTGCTGAGCACGTGGTCCCGCGTGTGAACGTAGTTTCCAGGCGCTGAGTGGAACGTGGCAGCATGGGGCTATGACAGATTCGATTCGACTTGAGCCTGGACAGCAGGCGCCCGCTTTCACGGTTGACACATTAGATGGCGAAGTTTCTCTTAGCGAGTTGTTGGAGGAGTGCCAAAAGGGTGTCATCGTCTACTTCTACCCAAAGGCAGGAACGCCAGGCTGCACGAAAGAAGCGTGCGACTTCCGGGATTCTCTGAACTCTTTGAAGTCTGCCGGCTACCTGGTGATTGGCATTAGCCCAGACAAGCTGCCGGCACTGGAGAAGTTCGCGGACAAGCAAGACCTGAACTTCCCGTTAGGTTCCGACCCCGACCACAAGGTGATGACTGAGTACGGCACTTGGGGTGAGAAGAAAAACTACGGGCGCACATTCTTAGGAGTCATCCGCTCCACATTCGTGGTGGACAAGGACGGGAAGATCCAGCTGGCGAATTACAACGTCAAAGCCACTGGACACGTTGCCCGCCTCCGCAAGCAACTGGGGTTGGACGCGTAACGCTGTGGGCAGTTCTTTGGTGAGAAAGCTGCTGGGGCTGTTCGGCTGGCGGGTAGTCGTTGAAGAAGAGCCTCCGAAAACCGGGTCGGTCATGGTTGCGGCCCCTCACACTTCAAACTGGGATTTGATCCTGATGTTTGGCTTGGCTTGGAGCACCGGGGTTCGGGTGAAATGGCTGGGTAAAAAGGAGATTTTCAGGGGTCCGTTTGGTCCACTCATGAAGGCCCTGGGTGGGGTGCCTGTCCCACGTGGTAAGGCTGGCGGCATGGTTGAAGATCTTTCAGCGTCGCTCAAGAAGCGCAGTGCAAAGGCTGAGAGGCACCCCTGGGCTTTAGCGCTTGCCCCTAAGGGCACGCGCAGCAAACGCGACTACTGGAAGTCTGGGTTCTACAGGATTGCACAGTCCTCAGATCTCCCGCTAGCTCTAGGGTTTGTCGACGCTAAGACCAAAACCATCGGGTTTGGCCCAGTTGTCCCCGTTACGGGAGACGTTGCCGCTGACATGGACAAAATCAGAGACTTCTATGCTGACAAACAGGGGATCCGCGCAGAGAAGCAAAGTGTTCCCCGTCTGCGTATGGAAGAAACCGGGCTGGACTAACCCAACAGGTGTGGGCTGACGCAACAGGGATGAACTGCCCCAGCGGTTGAGCGGGTCAGCCTATCTGGGTTCTAGCCAGGTTCGTCTGGGCGGGTCTACCTCTGGTAACGCACTGTGCAGGCAGGCTGGTTGGTCGCAAGCGTTTCACGCAGCTGCAGTAGTCCGGCCGAATCGTCATAGTCGAAGACAGTGACGTTGTTGCCGACCAGGTTAGCCACTACCAAAGCGTCTTCTTGTTCAGTGAGCTGCAGGTCGCGCGGGTGTTCGCCCCCTGAGGGCACTTCTGTCACGTAGTCCAGTTGTTCCACCAGGGGATCCCATTTCAAGACACCAATGGTGTCGGGTCCTCTGTTCCCGACCAACACATGATTGTTGGAGGTGAGAAGGATTGCGGAAGGAAAGTTCGGCTGGTCGTGGGATGCCCAGTGGCTGGCCCGCGCATCGGTGATTTCGGCGCCGTTTTCAACGTTAACTGCGCGAACTATTCCGCTCAGCTCACAGGCAACTAGCGCTACCGACCCAGAAAGAACCAGGTGGCGCGGCCCCGACCCGGGCGGCAATGCAACGTCACGGTGGTCGCTGTTTCCAGCTGCTAGGTCGGAGAGCTTGTGGACGTGGATGGAGTCCGTACCCAGGTCCGGAACTAGAGCTAGGCCCAGCTCAGGAGAAACGACGACCTGGTGGGGGTGTGGGGAGGACTGGCGCTGCGGGTCTGGCCCCTGGCCTTCATACTGCACGACTAGCGTTGGTTCCTGAACCTTTGCTTCCACTATTGGGTTCACGGAAAGAGATCCACTGGTGTAGTTGGCGCTGAGCGCCACTACAGAGCCATCCGGGAGCTCAGCAAACGCAACGTTAGTCGGACCGGCGCCGTCTGTTGAGGCCTGCGAAGACTCCGGCACGCTGTCTTGTAGCAGTCCTTCCGGGGACGCGTAAGCCGTTAAGGATCCGCTGTCTACTTCATGTGCGACCACTAGTGGCAACCCAGCCCGGCTAGCCGCGAACATTGGGTTTTCTCCCACCGCCACTTCGGGAGTCAGACTGACGTTGTCGCCAGACATCCATAAAGCCCGCAGACCCTTTGCTGGGTGGTCTCCCCACTGCGTCGCTCCGCCAATCCAAAAGTAGTTTTCAGCAACCATCATCGCTCGCCTCCTGCGCCAAGCTTAGCGAGGCTATGGCAGCTTCAATGATCCTTCTAGAGTCAGCGCTCTGATCGCTAAGCTAGCGTCAAGCGATGTTGGTACGAAGAGGTAGCGGCTGGAGGTAGCGTGGACACTGCTGGATCCCAAGACAACACAGAAAAAACGACGGGCCAAGGCACTCAGGTGACACCGGACGCTAATGTGTCTGTGCCGGCGCCTGCCTCGGCTTCGGCGCCGGCAGGTGCGCAAGCAGCCGCTCAAGCAGAAACACCTGCTCAAAGTTTGGAGGCCCAACAAGAAGCGCTGCTGGCGAATGTAGGTAGCGAAGAAGCAGCCGGCACCAACACAATGCGAGCCAGCGGCATCACGGCCCTGGTCGTGGTCATGGTGTTGTTCATCCGCATCATGGCGGTTTCAAACTGGAACTGGGACATCGCTGCCGAGCTCGCGGAAGCCTTCGACTTTGATGACGCGGTCCCGATCCTCTTTGGGACGCTGTTTGAAATGCCCATCGTGTCTGGCGCAGCGGCCGGCGCACTGTTGCCCATTGCCTTCTACCGGCTCTACTTGATCCGAAAGAAACCCGATGAGTACTCAAAGGCGTCTGACTGGCTTTTGATCCTGATGCTGGCGATCGTCCTGTTCGTCCTAGGGCACACGTATGGCCTGTGGTGGCCAGCCATTGGTTCGGCAATCTTCATGGTGGCGATAGTCGTCTTCGTGTGGCTGGTTCACACGGGAGAAACCCTCAAGCTCCTTGATGACGTCACACGCAGAATCGGAACCGTCCTAGCCGTCGTGTTCTTATTCATGGCGGTCACGGTGACGACACCTTGGAACCCTCGCGAAGAAATCGGTTTGAAGGATGAGGTCATTGTGGGCCACATAATCGAAGTGACGCCTGGGTTCATCAAAGTCCTCACCGAAGACCGGGATGTCGCGGTTTTTCTAACTGGTGATGTCCAGTACCGCAAAGCGATTGAGATAGAGGAGTAGCGAATTCGTCGGAGTCTTTGCGTACGGTGGCTTTGACAGGGAGGAGACGCTTTGACTCTGGAACTATTTTTATCGGTGGCAACACTGGTCGCCGCGGTGGTCGCTGCGCTAGCAGCGCTAATTGCGGTGCGGGAGGTGCGCCGGGTTAAGCCCGAACGCCTAGAAGCACAGGTGGCGCAAATTGTTGCCCGTGTTGATCAGCTGGCCGCATCTCAGGAGAATGCCAGCCGCAATCAGGGGCGACGGGCCGTGGAGCTGCAGGAAGTCCTGGACTCGCGCCTTTCCCGACTGACGGTGCAAAACAGTGAGCAAGCAACTTCGCGTCTCCAAGCTGACATGGATGCGCAGAGGAACATTCAAGAGCTGCTTGCCCAACGCTTGGAGCGTCTGGACGCACGGTTTGCTGACCAGCAAAAAACTCTAGCTGCAGCGCTTGACCAGCTACGCACTGCCAATAGTGCGGAGCTGGAGAAGATTCGGGTTGAGGTTTCTCAGAAGCTGCAGGACAGCCTCAAGAAGTCGCTGGATGAAAACGCTGCCAGGGTAACTCTCCTTCAAGAGTCAGTTGCCAAGGAGCTGGAGAAGGTCCGGGACAACAACGAAGCCCAGCTGGAAAAGATGCGGGCAACCGTGGATGAAAAGCTCCAAGGGACATTGGAAAAGCGATTGGGTGCCTCTTTCAAGCTGGTGTCAGAGCGCCTTGAGCAGGTGCAGCGTGGCCTAGGGGAGATGCAGACCCTAGCTACAGACGTCGGCGGTTTGAAGAAGGTACTGACGAACGTGAAGAGTCGCGGGTCCTGGGGTGAAGTACAACTGGCCCGACAGCTAGAAGACATCCTCACGCCTGAGCAGTACGAAGAAAACGTGGCCGTGCGACCAAACACTAGCGAACGTGTTGAGTTTGCGGTGCTCTTACCCGGACGTGCGGACGACAAGATCGTTCATCTGCCCATTGACTCAAAGTTCCCCCAAGAATCTTATGAGCGTCTCTTGACCGTTCAAGAAGAAGGCGACGTTGAAGAGATTGGGAAGGCGGTCAAAGAGCTGGCGAATACGCTGCGCACGCAAGCAAAACTAATCGCTTCTAAGTACATCCACCCGCCGCACACGACAGACTTCGCCATCATGTACCTGCCCACTGAAGGACTGTTCGCTGAGGCCATTCGGATTCCAGGCTTGGCTGCTTCAATTCAGAAGGACCACAGGGTGATGCTGAC
>CAYFNQ010000051.1:0-1752 GCA_964344535.1 uncultured Actinomyces sp. | reverse complement strand
AACACGTCACCGACACCAGCAATCTGGAACACGCACGCCCCGCCCTTCGCATGGCCGGTCAGCGACTTCTGAGACACCACAAACAGTGGGTTCCCGTCACTACGACCCAACGCTGTGGCGATACGTGAATGCAGATCCGATTCGTTGGGATCGTTAGCGTTCGTTGAAGTGTCGTGCTTGGAAACAAACGCAACGTCATCAACCTCTAGGCCCAACTGCTCTAGCGAGCGGGCCAGGCGCGACTTCTTACCACCGCGTGCAGCAGCCAATGCGCCTAGTCCCGGAGCTGGGATTGACGTGTGGATGCCGTCAGAGAAGCTCTGTGCGTAAGCAACAACAGACTCAACGGGCAGTCCCAGTTCGGCAGCTACGTCACCGCGTGCCAAAAGAACAGTTCCGCCACCTTGAGACTCAATGAAGCCCCCGCGTCTGCGGTCATTGGCACGGGAGTAGAAACGCTCCTCAATGCCCTTTTGCTTCATTTGCTCAGAGTCGGCTGTCGCGTTCATGGACCCGAAACCAACCAGGGATTCCACAGACAGGTCGTCAGTTGCCCCAGCAACAACGAACTTCGCCTTGCCCGTAGCAATCTTGTCGACACCTTCCTCAACACTGACCGCAGCTGTAGCGCAGGCAGAAACAGGTTGGATCATTGCGCCGTAGCCGCCAATGTAGCTTTGCATCGTGTGTGCTGCGACAACGTTTGGAAGGGTTTCTTGCAAGATGTCCTGCGGGAACTCCTCACCTAAGAAACGGTCCACAAACAGTTTGCGCATGGAGGTCATCCCACCGAACCCTGTGCCTTGAGTTGAGGCAACATCAGCTGGGTGAACTGCCTGCAGTAGTTCTGCGGGGGAGAAGCCAGCTGAAATGAACGCGTCAACCGCAGAAACTAGGTTCCAAGCGGCAATCCTGTCCATCGACTCAAGTAGTGCCGGAGACAGGCCCCACTTCGCGGGGTCAAACCCGGTGGGGAATTGACCACCCACGGTTCGGGTCAGCGTGGCCCTGCGTGGCAGGCGTGCCTGGGCTCCAGCTAGTCGTGTCACTTCCCATTCACCCTGGTCGTTCTGGGTGACCCTGGTCAGTTGGGGTTGCTCAACTAGGTAGGACTGTGCGGTTTCCTCATCCGGAACTGTGAAGGTCACGTCGGTGTCCAGGAAGACGGCCGCTTCTTCAAGCGTGCCCAAGTCCTCAATACCGGCATCCGTGATGAACGTGCGCACGCCACTTCGGGCCACGACCTCGTCACGGTACCTATCGAAAATCTCGTGTGGTTCCACCAGGTTGCCGTCAGTGTCGTACCAGCCGGATTCGGGGGAGTCCTGCCATGACAGCAGACCCGTCATCCACGCCAATTCCAAGACGCCGGCGGGAGTCAGATCGACTTCACCGTCGCTGTGCAAGCCAAGCTCAGCCTGCCAGCGGGTGCGACCAGAGCCCCACGGACCCACTTCTCCAACGGAGACCACAACCACCATGTCTTCCAGCGGCACATCCACGGGAGCCCAATCCTGCGGCTTCACCTGGGCTAGCTGCTGTGAAGGAGGTGAAGGTAGGGCTGGGACCGTAACCTTCTCTTCGGTTAGCCCAAACTCTGTTTCAGTGTCTGTTTCAGCGCCTGTGTCTGCGTTTGTGAGGTCGGATTGCGCGAAGGTGGCTTCCTGCAGGGCCTTGAAATCAACTCCGTTAGACAGGCCGCCAGTCAGGTCAACATCCAAAGGCTGTTCCTGGGCTTGCTGGCGGGCGGCC
>CAYFNQ010000050.1:2243-7331 GCA_964344535.1 uncultured Actinomyces sp. | reverse complement strand
TCTTTTTCAAGGGTTTCTAGGAGCAGCGGGTAATCCTCGAACTCCTGACGAATTTCCTCAGTGGTCATGCCAATGGCTTTGAGGAGCAAGGTGACCGGGAGCTTACGCTTGCGGTCAATGCGGACCACAACATTGTCGCGGCGGTCGATTTCAAACTCCAGCCAAGCACCGCGGCTGGGGATGATGCGCGCGCCGTAAATGTCGCGGTCAGAAGTCTTGTCGGCCTGGCGTTCAAAGTAGACGCCGGGGCTACGCACCAGCTGAGAAACAACGACGCGCTCCGTGCCGTTGATGATGAAAGTTCCCTCATCTGTCATCAGCGGGAATTCACCCATGAAGACGGTTTGAGACTTGATTTCGCCGGTCTCACGGTAGGTGAAGTCGACCTTCACATACATTTTGGCGGAGTAGGTCAGGTCGCGTTCACGGCACTCTTCCGGGCTGTGAATCGGATCTTCCAACGTCGGGTCGTGGAACTCCAAGGTCATGGTTTCGCCCACGTCAGTGATGGGGGAAACTTCCTCAAACAGTTCCGCTAGGCCGGACTTGTCAGGAAAGTCGGTGCGGCCTTCTTTGATCGCTTCTTTTACGCGGGCTTCCCATTCGGGACTGCCGCGAAGCCAGTCAAAGCTTTGCTCTTGGATTTCCAACAGATTCGGCGGGGCCATGATCTGGTCCAGCTTCGAAAACGGAATCCGTTTAGTGGGGGTGAATGAGGGCGTATCTACGGCAGTTGAAGCCAAAGTTATCCTTCCAAGCGCTCACCGGCGCGGGCCGACGAGGCATCTGGCATCGAATGCGGTTGCGCACAGTGCGCTCCGGCCCCTAACTGGCGCATCCCTTGCACGCTTGGCGCGGGTTTAGCGTGTGGATGATGGCCACCTCGGACACTTTGGGCGCAACTGTTAACGATATGGGAGACACGGGGGTGGGACAAGGGTGTGGCGTGGTGAAGTTCACCACCTGGTCTTGGGGGTGGCGGCTGGACGGCACAGGGCTGGGGGTTTAGATGGCGGCTACGCTGGGAGTATGGGATTGTTCGAGGAAGATGACGAGGACTGGAGCGAGCTGGTCGCGGCGCGGTTGGAAGTGGTGACGCGGCGGATTGCGAAAGCCGCCCACAAGGTTGACCGAGCCGCAGACTCCGTCACGCTTTTGCCCGTCACGAAGACTTTGCCGGCCAAGCGGCTAGTTCCCGTGGTGGAGCTGGGCTACAAAGCGCTTGGCGAAAACCGGGTGCAGGAGTTGAAAGAGAAAGCCCAGGAGCTTGAAGGCCTAGGGGTTTCTTGGGAAATGATTGGACGGATGCAAACCAATAAGGCCGGGCAGGTTGCCAGGGTCGCGGACGTGGTGCAGTCGGTGGACTCGGTGAGGCTGGCCAGATCTTTGGACAGGGGCGCGCATGCGGCTGGGCGCAAGCTGGCTGTTTTGATCCAGGCGAACACTTCGGGCGAGGAATCCAAGACGGGGTTCGACCCCTTGGAAGTCCCCGAAGCCCTGGACCACATTTTGGGGTTGGAACACTTGGAAGTGCGCGGGCTGATGACCATGGCGCCGTTTGGGGCCAGCGACTACGTTGTCCGCTCCACGTTTGCCGCGTTGCGGGAGTTACGCACGAAACTACGGGAAACCTACGGGCCGTCACTGCCGCTGCCGGTGTTGTCTATGGGGATGAGTGAGGACTTTGAAACAGCGATCGAAGAAGGCTCAACGCTGGTGCGGATAGGGTCGGCGATCTTCGGGCCGCGCAGTTAGTTTTGGGCCTTAGTTTTGGGCCCTGAGTTTTTGGGCATACAAAAAGGGTGGGTGCTGATAAACAGCAACCCACCCTTTCAGTTTGGTGTTACTTCAAGGTAACGGTGCCACCGACAGCTTCGATGTCAGCCTTAGCCTTGTCAGCATCTTCCTTCTTGGCGCCTTCCAAGATGACGGACGGTGCGCCGTCAACCTTGCCCTTGGCTTCCTTCAGGCCCAGGCCGGTCAGGGCGCGAACGGCCTTGATTACCTGGATCTTTTCCTGGCCGAAGGACTCGAGGATGACGTCGAACTCAGTCTGCTCCTCGGCTGCTTCCTCAGCTGCTGCAGGGGCAGCGGCCACGACAGCGGCGGCCGGGGCGGCTGCGGTCACGTCGAATTCTTCCTCAAACAGCTTCACAAAGTCGGAGAGCTCAATCAGAGTCATCTCCTTGAAAACTGCAATCAGTTCTTCATTGGTCATTTTCGCCATAATCTTTTCCTCCCAGAAACGAAAACTAGTTTGATGTTTGGGCGCGCTTAGGCGGCCTCTTCTTTTTCACGAAGCGCGTCAACAACACGCGCCACCTTCACAGGCAAAGCCGCGAACGCGTACGCAGCCTGCGACATCTTGGCAACCATGGCGCCAGCGGCCTTAGCCAACAGCACCTCACGGGATTCAAGATCAGCAAGCTTTTGCACAGCTTCAGCGGAAAGCGCAGTCCCATCCATGACACCGGACTTCAAGACCAGTGCTGGGTTGGCTTTCGCAAATGCGCGGAGGACCTTGGCAGCCTCTACCGGTTCCCCGGCAACAAACGCAATTGCTGTGGGACCGTTCAGGTCTTCCTCAAGGAAATCAAGACCCGCGTTCTTCGCAGCAATCGTTGCCAGGGTGTTTTTCACAACCTTGTAGTCAACGTCTTGCCCAAGTTCGCGTCGCAGGGACTTCATCTGTTCCACGGTGAGCCCGCGGTATTCGGTGAGGACCACTGCGCCTGAGTCCTTGAAACGCTCACTGAGCTGCTCAACGACTAGTGACTTGTCCTTTTTCGCCATCTTCCACCTCCATTCGATTTCGATAACTACTTATAAAAGCAAAAACCCGGCTACGCAGGCGCGTGCCGGGAAACTGGGAGACCCAAAATCTCGAAACCCACCTGCACCGGTAACTTCGACCAACCCAATTGCTTGAGAAGGTAACCGATGGTCTTTGGCTACGCACAGGCTAGCAGTGGCCAGGCGCAGTGCGGAAACAAAGGGGCCCGTGAGACTGCGCACAGCCACCCGTTTGGGGATAATCAGGCTAAGGAGGGTTTATGAGTAAATCAGGCAAAGACGCCAAGACATTCCCCGCTGCAAACTACGCGGACTACGCAGGAAAAACACTGGTGGTCCCCAACGCTAACATCCAAAATCTTCAGGAAACTTTCAGCCCCAGTCGGCTGCCGGAGAACCTGACAAAAAAGCAGGGCAACGAAGCTTTGGCTGCCGCGAAGGAAGAATTGTTCGCGCTGCAGGACAAGTTCTACGCGGACTCATCCAGGGCAATGCTGATAGTCCTGCAGGGCATGGACGCCGCGGGCAAAGACGGGACCATCAAACATGTTCTTGAAGGTGTGAACCCGCAGGGCATTGTCGTCCACTCTTTCAAGGCCCCGTCAACACTGGACAAGTCGCATGACTTCTTGTGGCGCAATGAGATTGCCGTTCCCCCGCTGGGCATGATTGGGCTTTTCAACCGGTCGCACTATGAAAACGTGCTGGTAACGAAGGTCCACCCTGAGTACCTGTGGCCCAGGACGTCGGTGAGGGAGCCGGAGAATATTTGGGAGCAGCGCTACCAGGAAATCAACGACTGGGAGCGCCGCCTGACCAACCAGGGCACGGTGGTTGTCAAGCTGTTCCTGAACCTGTCGAAAGAGGAGCAGGGCAGGCGGTTCATGTCACGGATCACCGACCAGTCGAAGAACTGGAAGGTGTCCCCCACTGACATGGTGGAGCGCCAGTACTGGGACAAGTACATCGGGGCGTTCACCGACATGCTGAACAACACGTCGACGGAGTATGCGCCGTGGCATGTGTTGCCGGCTGACAACAAATGGTTCTTGAGGCTCTCTGCGGTTTCGGTGATCCTTGAGGCTATGCGCCGGTTGGATCCGCAGTACCCGACCGTCACCGATGCGGACCGGGAGCGACTGCAGGTGATGAAGGCGCAGCTGGAAGCTGGAATGTAAGGGGCTGCGGGCGCCAAAATCTTGGACGCTGGGAGTCTCTGCAACCCCCGGGAATGCCACTGATTGGCACTCCCGGGGGTTTTGCCTTCAGTGCTGCGGGCATTGCGGCAGCTCCACCGCCGGGCAGCACCTCCACCGCCGGACGGCAACTCCATCGCCGGGCAGCTACGGCACCTTAGAGTTGAGATATGAGTGTTCAAGTCTGGACCCACGTCCCATCGAAGTCCCTAGGTATGCGCACTAGCGTCACGGTCATCACCCCGGAAGGGTCGGTGGCAGACCCGGTTGCTTGGCCAGCTTCAAAGCCGGGGGTCGCGATCTTGCTACACGGCCTTACTGGCAACTACTCCACTTGGACCAACAAGACCGACCTGACCACTTTGGCTACCAGGCACAACTTGGTGCTGGTGCTGCCGGATGGGGCGCGGTCGTTTTGGCTGAACCAAGAGTTCGGGCTGAAATACGGGCAGTGGGTTGGTGAGGAACTCCCCCAGATCATCCGCGCGACACTGCGAGTTTCCCGTTCCCGTTCCAAAACCTTTATCGGCGGTTTCTCAATGGGAGGGTACGGGGCGTTTCATGCGGTCATGGACTACCCACAGACTTTTGGTGGAGCGTTCGCGCTTTCAGGCGTCCTTGACGTTGCGGAGCCACAGTTTCGCGACCGGCACCCGGACCTCTACCAGATTGGCTTCGGCAACCCGGATACTCCTAGACCCCAGGATGACCTGCTGGCCCGGGTGAAAGCCGGGGACTTCGGTTTGGAAGGTGGGGGCTCTGGCTCCGAAAGCGGGGGCGTCGGCTCCGAAGGCGGGGGTGTCGTCTCCGAAGGCGAGGACCTTGGCTCCAAAGGCCAGGATGACAAGGCTTGCGGGCCCCAGCAAACGAAACTGTTCGCAGCGTGCGGAGAATCCGACCGTTTGCTGGGACAAAACCGGCGCTTCCGAGAAGCGGCTCAGGACGCCGGCTTAAAACTGGAGTATCACGAGGGCCCCGGCGCCCACACCCACGAGTTTTGGAACTCCTGGCTACCCAAAGCCCTAAAATCGGTGACCTCCCCAGCCTGAGAACCCAAAACTAGCCACTCGGGACCAACTTCCCGGCCCCGGCCCAGCGG
>CAYFNQ010000050.1:0-2143 GCA_964344535.1 uncultured Actinomyces sp. | reverse complement strand
AAACAGCAAGCAAAAACCCCGCCCTTCCCAGAGCGGGGTCTAGCTTTAGTGAAAACTCACCTGGCTTGGTTCGCAGACGCCGGCAAAAGCGCCTGCAAGCAAAGGTGGAGGTTAGTCGGCGACGATTTCCTCGACGACCTCATCCTCTTCAACCAAATCGCGGGTCTTCGACGGATCCACCGGGATACCCGGTCCCATTGTCGTGGTGACGTTCGCCTTCTTGATGTAGCGGCCCTTCGCAGCCGTCGGACGCAGCCTCAGGATCTCATCCAGCAAAGCAGCGTAGTTCTCCGTCAGCTGCTTGGCGGTGAAAGTCGTGTTACCCAAAACGGCGTGAACGTTCGCGTGCTTGTCGACACGGAACTCGATCCGGCCACCCTTGATGTCGTTGACAGCCTTGGTCACATCCATGGTGACCGTGCCAGTCTTGGGGTTCGGCATCAGGCCACGAGGACCAAGGATACGGCCCAAGCGGCCAACCTTGCCCATCATGTCAGGGGTAGCAACGGCGACATCAAAGTCGGTGAAGCCGCCCGCAACCTTTTCGATGAGCTCATCCCCACCAACGAAATCCGCCCCAGCTTCTTCTGCAGCTGCTGCGTTCGGTCCGACAGCGAAGACCAGGACCCTAGCGGTCTTACCGGTGCCGTTCGGAAGCGAAACGGTTCCCCTAACCATCTGGTCGGCCTTACGAGGGTCGACACCTAGACGGAAAGAACCTTCAACAGTGCTGGGAAATGAGGTTACGGAAGTCTCCTTAGCAAGCTTCATCGCCTCAGCTGGGGTGTAAAGGACGCCCGGCAGAATTTTCTCTGCCGCCGCCTGATACTTCTTAGAGCGCTTTGCCATATCTGCTTCTCCTTGCAGTTGTGGTGACCGGGCTGCGCAGCCCTTCCACGGTTTAGTTTTTGTTAGCCCTGGATCTTGATGCCCATAGAGCGTGCGGTGCCAGCAATGATCTTTGCTGCAGCCTCAATGTCGTTTGCGTTCAGATCTTTCATCTTGGTTTCGGCAATCTCACGGATTTGAGCGTCCGTGATGGTCCCAACCTTGTCGGTGTGGGGCGCACCGGAACCCTTCTCAACTCCCGCAGCCTTCTTGATCATTTGGGATGCAGGAGGGGTCTTGGTGATGAAGTCAAACGAGCGATCCTCGTAGACCGTGATCTCAACGGGAACAATGTTTCCGCGCATGGATTCTGTCGCAGCGTTGTACGCCTTGCAGAACTCCATAATGTTTACGCCGTGCTGACCAAGGGCTGGGCCCACCGGGGGCGCAGGGTTGGCCGCACCGGCAGGGATCTGGAGCTTAATCAGCCCAGCAACCTTTTTCTTCGGTGCCATAGTTCTTGTGGGTCCTTAACTGTGTTCTTTGCGCCAAAGCGCATCTTTTTTGCGCACGCCTATTTGCTAAGTGTTCTTTGCTAAGAGTTCAACGCACGCAAGCTGAAAGCCTACCTTCCGCGCGCCCCGGTGCTTAATCGTCGTGGGCGACTTCACTGGCAGGCAGGAAACTACCTGTCGGCTTTACGCACCTGGTCGAATCCAAGTTCCATTGGGGTCTCCCGCTCAAAGATTCTTACCAGCACCTTGAGCTTCTGCGTTTCGGGAACGATTTCGGAGATTTGGGCCGTCATGTCCTCAAACGGACCGTCGGTGACAATAACCGCTTCCCCAACTTCGTAGTCCACGATGATCGGGGTCTTTGCCGGGGCACCCTTCTTCGGCTTCTCACCAATGGTGAGTCCTGGGGCCAGCATGTCAACGACTTCGTCAATCTTGAGTGGGACCGGGTTGTACTGGTCGCCAACGAAGCCTGTGACGGCCGGTGTTTCTTTCACCAGACGCCACAGTTCCCCATCCATTTCCTCGTCAAAACCCGTGCCCCGCATCTGCACCAGCACATAGCCGGGGAAGCGTACGCGCATAACCTTCTTGCGCACCGTGTTGCGGATCTCCGTAACCTCTTCAAGGGGCACTTCGACACGGGGGATCAGGCGAGTCTTCCCCTGGTTTTCAATTCGCTGCAACAGGTTGGAGCGAACTTTGCGTTCGTGACCGGAATACGTGTGGACCACGTACCATTCGCCGCCCGCATCCAACAGTTCAGCGCGCAGTTCCTCAACGGGGGTCAGAGCAACTTC
>CAYFNQ010000049.1:0-7450 GCA_964344535.1 uncultured Actinomyces sp. | reverse complement strand
AGCGAGCGGTGAGAGGGAAGACTCTAGAAGTCCCAGTCGTCGTCCTCAGTCTCCACAATCTCCCCGATAACGTAGGAGCTTCCCGAACCGGAGAAGAAGTCGTGAGTTTCCGTAGCGTCGGGCGCTAGCTGAGCCAGGATCGCCGGGCTCACATCCGTTTCGTCGGCGGGGAAAAGCGCTTCAAACCCTAGGTTCATGAGTGCCTTGTTCGCGTTGTAGCGCAAGAACTTCTTCACGTCTTCCGTCTGACCCACCGGGTCGTAGAGATCTTCCGTGAACTTCACTTCGTTTTCATACAGGTCCTGCAGCAGGTTGAATGTAAAGTCTTTCAGTTCTTGCTGACGTTCCTCACTGGCCTTCTTGTACGCCAGCTGGAACTTGTAGCCAATGTAGTAGCCGTGCACTGCCTCATCGCGGATGATCAGGCGAATGATGTCGGCTGAGTTGGTGAGCTTGGAGTGCGCAGCCCAGTACAGGGAGTAGTAGAAGCCGGAGTAGAACATGAACGACTCAAGCATCACTGAGGCGATCTTCTTCTTTTCCGGGTCATCAGCAACGTAGTAGGAGTTGATGATCTCAGCTTTCTTCTGCACCTGCGGGTTCGTCCTGGCCCACTCAAACGTTTCGTTGATTGCAGGCGTGTCCAAAAGCGTGGAAAAGATGGAGCTGTACGACTTCGCGTGAACGCTTTCCATGAAAGCAATGTTCGTCAGCACCGCCTCTTCATGCGCGGTGAGCGCATCGGGAATGAGGCTGACGGCGCCAACTGTTCCCTGCAGGGTGTCCAGCAACGTCAGGTTTGTGAACACGTTGGTGAACGCGGTTTTTTCTGCGTCGTTCAGCGTCGCCCAAGAGGGAAGGTCATTGGACAGCGGGATTTTTTCAGGAAGCCAAAAGTTTGCGGTGAGGCGGTCCCAAACCTCTAGATCTTTTTCATCCTCAATCTTGTTCCAGTTGATCGCGTCAAAAACTTCACTCTTCGTGGCGTCAGCCATTGAGCCCTCCCTTGGTCCTGGTCCCAATTCTACCGCGGGGCTTGGACCCCTTGAGAGTAGGGTTGGTCTCTGCTGAGTTTCCCTAGAACAGTTTGGGGTCGACAGGGTTGTCAAGGGCCGCCAGGGCCTGCCACGCCAAGTCCGCGTCCAGGAGCACCAGGGATGGAGCGCCCGTTCGGCTAATTGTTACGGGCTCTACCTGGGCGGCTGCCTGCACTTCTTCCCATCGCTGCGGAACCTGCTGGGCGGGAATCACGTCCAGGGTGTCTACCTTTGGGGCAGCGACCTTTTCTGTGAACCCGTAGTGTTCCTTCAGCTGTTGGTCGGAGGCCGCTAAGCGCCGGGTTGGTGTGGGAGTGGAGTCCGCTGGGGCGACCCCCAAAGCCCCGTTAAGTTCTGCCATGTACCCAAGGCCTGGACCACGATTTGGTTGTTGGTTTCGTGAGAACGCCTGGGCGGCAGCGTGAGCGCGGTCGTCAGCTGCCTCATTCAAGGGATGTCCGGCGTGCCCTTTCACCCACTGGAAGCGCACCGAACGCCCCTTCAAAGCTTCGTCGATCTGCTCAATCAGGTCTTGGTTTGCGATTGGTTTCCCGTCAGCTTTTCGCCAGCCCCGCGACCTCCAGCTAGCCATCCATTTGGTGACAGAGTTGATGACGTACTGGGAGTCAGCTAAAACTAAAAGTTCCTGACCCGCCAAACCCGCTGCTGCGGTAGCTTTCAGCAGTTCTAGTAGCGCCGTCAGTTCCCCCACGTTGTTGGTGGCTTTAGGCCACCCTCCTGCCGCCCACCTGTGCGCATCAATTACCCACGCCCATCCTGCAGGTCCCGGATTTCCTAGAGATGAGCCATCAACAGCAGCAGTTATAGTCACGACTCGATCCTAGGCAGGCAGGGCAATGGGGGGAAACGCGTACGCTTAGCCACATGAGAGATAGGCAAGGGCGCGGGGGCCGCGACAGGCGTTTTGATGACAAACCAAAAACCGGTTCGGATAAGGATCTGCTGCAGCTGCTTCGCGGCTTGAACGGAAATTCGTACGGGGCATACAAGCGGGCGATTGGTAAGTGGAACTACGGAAAGTTCACCGTCCACTTAGATCGGGTGCAATCAGACCCGTATGCGCCACCATCCGCACTGCGCATCACTTCCACACCGCAGGCCATTGGGCTGCCGGAAGACACGTTTGCTACACCGGAGCAGCAACTGGCAACCGCCGACTTCCTTCTGCGCTCATTTGGAGCAATCGTGCGCGCCGACCGGCGTTTTTCCGCCATCTCCGTGGTTTCTGTAGGCCAGGAAGTGTTGGAGCGTTCGGCAGCTAGCGTCACTGAAAACCAGGTCGAACTGCGAATTCAGGTGTCGATGCCAGCGCGCGGACGAACCATTTTGGGCCACCAAGCCGCCACCATCTTCGACGCCGACCTTCCCACGGTGGTTGAGGAAGTCTTCGACTTCACCTCCCCCGCCTCCACAGAGCACGTGGCGAACCTTATTTCGCACGTGGAAACCTACCAGGACTACTTGGAACTGCGACGCCTGGCGGAAGAAAACAACTGGGTTGCCTTCGTCGCCGATGGGGCGATTTTGCCGCGTCGCTCAGGCATTTCACAGCTGCCGATGGAAGATGCTGTGCCATTTGAGTCTCCCGACTCCTTACGACAGTCCGCCACTTTGCCTTTCGCAGGCACGGTCTGGGGCATGGCGATCCCGCCAGGAATCACCATGATTGTCGGCGGCGGCTACAACGGTAAGTCCACCGTCTTGTCAGCCATTGAGCGCGGCGTTTATGCACACGTCCCCGGGGATGGGCGCGAACTTGTCGTCGCCTCGCACGAAGCAATGAAGGTGCGTGCCGCAGATGGGCGGCCAATCACAAAAGTGGACGTGAGCCCCTTCATCAACCATCTGCCCACGGGCTCCGACACCACGTCATTTTCGACTCAGAACGCCTCCGGGTCGACATCCCAGGCAGCGTCTTTGATTGAGGCAATCCAGGCCGGTTCGTCCCTTTTGTTGTTGGACGAGGACACCTCAGCCACCAACCTCATGATTCGCGATGAGAGGATGCGCGCATTAGTTGCCGCCTCCCAGGAACCAATCACGCCGCTGATTGACCGGATAGTGGGGATGTATCAGGAGACAGGGGCCTCAGTCATTTTGGTGATGGGTGGCTCCGGAGCATACCTGGACGTCTGCGACCTAGTCCTACAAATGGACGCATACAAGTGCCAGGACGTAACTGCGCGCGCTGAAGAAGTCGCGAAGGAATTCCCGCAGGAACTCACACAAATTCCCTCGTTCCCAGAACTAACCCCGCGCATGCCAATCCGGCTGCGGCCAACGACGGGACGCGCAAAAACACGTGCCGGTGGCTTGGATGCGCTGACCATCGACAAGCACACCGTGAACCTGACAGACGTGGAGCAAGTCGTTGAACCCGGGCAAACCGAAGCGATTGCCTGGGCTCTGCGCGGAATCCTTCAGGAACTGGCAAACGGTGAAACACGCCTGGACGTGTTGACCGCCCAGGTTCAATCCATGATTGAAGAGCGCGGCCTAGACGTATTGACCAAGTTCGGAGCCCGCAAGTACCCGGCGTTCCTTGCGCGCCCGCGAACAGTGGACATTGCGGCAGCGGTGAACCGCTTCCGCGGCCTAGAAATCAGGAGCTAACAGCCGTTAGGAAACGGTTGCGCTCTTGTTGACGGCGCCGTCCTTTGGTTTGACGTTCGGGCCGCCCTCGATGAACTCCTCCACGTCTTCGCGCGCAACCTTGTCAACCATCTGAATTGGTGGGGACTTCATGAAGTAGGCGGACGGGGCCCACAGGGGTCCCCCAATGCCCCGATCCAGCGCAATTTTCGCGGCGCGGATCGCGTCAATGACGATCCCGGCAGAGTTGGGAGCGTCCCAAACCTCCAACTTGTACTCAAGCTGAATGGGGACATCGCCAAACGTCGTTCCTTCAACGCGCACGAAGGCAAACTTGCGGTCCTCAAGCCACGGCACGTAGTCCGACGGCCCGACGTGAACGTCTTTTTCTTCAAACTCACTAGAGATATTTGAAGTGACAGCCTGGGTCTTCGAAATCTTCTTGGACGCAAGGCGGCTGCGCTGCAGCATGTTCATGAAGTCCATGTTGCCGCCCACGTTCAACTGGTAGGTGCGGTCAATCTTGACGCCGCGTTCTTCCATCAGGCGCACCACATCACGGTGGCTGATGGTGGCACCGAATTGACTCTTGATGTCGTCACCAACAATAGGGACACCGGCCTCAGTGAACTTTTGGGCCCAAACGGGGTCGGATGCGATGAACACTGGCAAGCAGTTAACGAATGCGCAGCCGGCATCAATAGCAGCTTGTGCGTAGGCCCTGTCTGCTTCTTCTGAACCAACCGGCAGGTAGGAAACCAGAACGTCAACCTCTAGGTCTTTCAGTACCTGCGCAACATCCACGGCAGGGGCGTCGGACTCTTCGACAACCTCCGTGTAGTACTCGCCCAAACCATCCAGTGTGGGGCCGCGCAAAACGGTCACGCCTGTTGCTGGAACTTCCGCAAATTCCACCGTGCAGTTAGGTTCTGCCACGATGGCTTCCGCCAAGTCTTTGCCCACTTTGCCAGCATCCACGTCAAATGCGGCCACAAACTCCACGTCGCGGATGTGGTAGTCGCCGAATTGAACGTGCATCAGGCCGGGGACCTTGTCGTCCTTGTGCGTGTCCTTGTAGAACTCCACTCCCTGGATCAAGGAGGAGGCACAGTTGCCGACCCCAACGATGGCTGTGCGAATTTTGCCCATTAGTTGTCCTTCAGTTACCTATTCGTTGCGCTGGTTTTCGTTGCGTTGCTTTTTGTTGCGTTGGTTCTGTTTGGTTGTCTTCTTCGGGGCGCCCCCCAGCCTGGATAAGACGGTCAATCCAGGAAAGTTCATTTTCTGCCTGTACAGAATCTAGTTCGCCGCGTGAGCGAATCCAAAAGTCACTGGACTGCTTCGCTCTTTCGCTCGCTTCACGCCTTGCCAACACCTGTGAGCGCCGCTGAACAAGCAAGCCTAGCCGGGCTGCCGGTGTGGCTTTTGACATGAGCCCCATGGCCAACCCCAAGGAGTCATCATCCACATCAGCTGTTTCCAATGATTCCCGCAAGAACTTCGACCCAGCTGCCGTGGTTTGGTACACGACTTGGCGTCTACTTCTGCTTGATTCTGCGCCGGCTGTACCGCGCGGCTGCACGACCTTGATCAGACCTTTGTCAGCCAGCCTGTGCAAAGCCGGATAGAGGGACCCAAATGAGAGCCTGCGAACCGGACCTAGGCAGCGGGACAGTCGTTTTCGTAGTTCGTACCCGTGCAAAGGGGTTTCAAGTTCAGCAAGGATCGCTAGTTCCAACATGTTGGAGCGAACACTCACAAGATTCCCCTCATCCCGGGCTGCCTCTGCTCCCGGCCGTTCACATTAGGTTTGCGATCCGGACCAATAGTAGCAGCATGTATCGGCCCGATATGACGAACCGAAATATCCCCGGCGTTACCAGCTGAGGTCTAGCGCCTGTCTACAGCTGGATCCACGTACTCCCGTAAGCAGGCAGCTCAACTTCCGCTACCTGGTCTCCCGCCTTAGAGACCTTGGCCACCTGGGCAGACTCCGCGTTGTTGTAGACAAACATCTTCTCCACCTGCGGGTACCACGCCACCTCAATCTCCGGGTTGTCGGCAATGGGCAGCGCATCCAGCTGTGCCTCATCGTGGGCTGCCCAAAGGACTGCCCGGTAAAGTAGGCGCGCATTTTGGGAACTGTACGGCAGACCGGCAATGTAAACACTGCGGCCCTTGCCGTAATCGTTTGCTGCAAGTCGGACCGAGCCGTCGTGCAGATCCAGAACCTCCACGTCGCGGCTGACTGGGACCATGTCCCCGGGGTGCTCTCCCGTATCCAACGCCTCCACTAGGTCGTCGGTAATGAAGTGTTCCATTCCGTGCTCATAGGGGTGAATCGTGTCGGACAGTGTCCAGTCGATTTCCATGTCGACACCCAAAACGTCGCTGATGGCAACGACCGGGCCCGCCTTAGGGGTCCGGGCAGCCGGCGCACCCACCCCAATGAAACCGCCCCCATTCCACACGAACGCGCGAACTAGGGATTGGAGCTGCGGGTCATCCCACTCTTTCCCGCCGGAAAATGCTGTGTCGCGAGCCCCAGCGTTGATAATCACATCCACATCATCTAGGACGGCGCCAGCTGTAGAAACTACGTCCTGGAACGAAACAAACCGAACGTCCAGGGGCAGGCCAGCCAACGCCTCGATCACACCTAAGTAGCTGTAGATCTGCTTGTACCAAAGCGCGTGGGCAACCATGTAGGTCTGCCACGTACGCAACTGGCCCCAAGAGTTCAGCACCGCAACAACGGGCCTGGCCGTTTCGGGCAGCTCACCTTCCGACAGATCATGAATGGAACGAAACTCAGTGACGATTTGTTCCATCTGGTCGACAAACTCTGGGAACTCCAAAGCTAACGACAAGTAACCCCCGTACCCCATTCGGTCTAAAGGTTTGCGCACTATTGCCCGGCGGGCCTGGGACCAACGCATTTGAGCCTCACCAACAGGGTCACCGTCAGGGTTGAACACGTCGGGGAAGAAGTAGGGAAGGAAACGCCCTTCCGTGTATTTCACTCCAGGTATGTCGGAAATCATCCGGCAGGTCGCGGCGGAACCCACGGAGCCCACCACGCCATCCAACCCAATGCTTGGGAAGTAGGGACCGTAGGGTTCGGTGCCCATCCAGTTGTCGCCCAGGAACATGATGGCTTCACGACCCGCAGCATGGGTGCTGGCCACCAGTTCTCCCGCCTGCTTCGCAACACGGCGGGACGTGAAGTCAATCCAGTCACGGAACTTCTCCGTGGGAACCCGAATCGCATTGTTGTAGTGACCGCCGTCCACAAAGTCCTCGGGCGTCAAGTGGTAACCAAACTCTTCTGCGAACGCTTCTAGAGCGGGGATCGACACGGATGCGGAGTATCCGAACCAGTCAACGAACTTCTCTAGCGCCCGGTCATCGAAAGCCAAAGTGAAGTGGTAGAAGAATGTCGTGAAACGGACAACGTCAACTTCTGGGTGCTGCTCCAACCACACGCGAAGGGCCGAACTGACATGCTCCCAAGTTTCCGGGTACGCAACGTCGTATGTGCGGTCTTTGAGTCGTGTTTCGTCTTCCACCCACCGGTTCGTCAAGTAGTTGTAGATCTGGGTACTGTCCCAAATTTGCTTGGCCAAAAAGTTCACGGTGTATGAGTGGAACGGTTCAGGGTCGGTGATGGTCACCACTGCGGAAGCGGCCTCATCCGAATAGTCGCCAACAAGGTCCGCGTTTTCCTTCATAGGCAGCGGCGGCGCGGTCTCCAAGGTCCAGGCGGACGTTGGCAGCGTCTCACCTGTGGTCCGGTCAAT
>CAYFNQ010000048.1:0-7948 GCA_964344535.1 uncultured Actinomyces sp. | reverse complement strand
CCGCTTAGTCCAGACCTAGGTGGAAGGCGGCCTCCAGGTCTGAACTGGAGTATGTGCGAAACGCCAGGTGCGTCGTGAGCTTCGTTATCCCGGGAACTTTCGCGACTTTGTCCGTTACAACTTCCGCCAGATCCTCATACTTCGGCAGGCTCACCAGGGCGACCAGGTCGACGTCTCCGGTCACTGAATAGACGCGAACTATCCCTTCCATGTCCGCAATGCTCTGTGCGACTTCTGGGATTTGGTTGACTTCACAGTTGATCATGACAATTGCATTCAGCATGGGTTCCTCCGACAGTTAGTCCCTTTATTCTAGGCGTGGTCGCCGTAAAGGCCGCGTCGTGGCTAGACTGGGCCCGACGTTCTAGCGGGCCGCAACTAAGAAGGGTTTAGGGCATGGGCTTCTACTCTGTTTTGAAGGGTGTCGGCGGACCCGTCCTTAAAGGGGTTTATCGTCCTTGGATTAGGGGTGAAGAGAACATCCCTAAAGAAGGTCCTGCGATCCTTGCTTCCAACCACAATGCTGTCTGGGACTCGGTTTTTTTGCCCACCGTCCTTGACCGGGAAGTTCGCTTTATGGGTAAGGCTGACTACTTCACGGGAACTGGTGCCAAAGGGTGGGCTACCAAGAACTTCATGAAGGCTGTTGGCACTATTCCTGTCGACAGGACCGGCGGAAAGGCCGCGCAGGCAGCAATGCAGGCCGGTTTGGACCACCTGGCCAAAGGAGAGCTGTTCGGTATTTACCCTGAGGGCACACGCAGTCCCGACGGTAGGCTTTACAAAGGCAAAACGGGTGTAGCGCGCCTAGCTTTGGAGTCCGGTGCTCCTGTTGTTCCAGTGGCCATGATCGGCACTCATGCCGCCCAGCCCGTGGGCAAAAGAGTCCCATTTCGTACAAACATTGGGATCCTCATTGGTGAGCCCCTAGATTTCACCCGCTACCGTGCGCTATCAAAGGACCGCTATGTCCTGCGCGCAGTTACGGATGAGATCATGTACGCGATCATGTTGCTCTCTGGCCAAGAGTACGTAGACCTTTACGCTGCGGATGTGAAAGCGGAATTGGCCGCTAGGGGAGAGTTTGAAGGCCCGGTCCCATCCGGTGCGAAAGCGCCCGGTGGCAGGCCCGTTCCGGATGTCGAAGTCCCACTTACCCCAGTGGATGAAGAGGTGCTTGCACAGGCAGATGATGGTGCTGGAGGTCTGTCTGCTGTGGAAGTTGAGCCGGAAGACGAACAGGATCGCTAGTAAACGGCTCTGGTAGTCGCCCGACCTGCGTATGGGTAAGCTAGTCGGGGCGCGTTTACAGCGCCGCCGTTTTTTGTGACAGTTTGGTTTTTTGAAAGAGGTATCCAAGTGGCTGTTCGTCGTGTTGCTCTTTTGACCGCCGGTGGCTTTGCTCCCTGCTTGTCAACCGCCGTGGGTGATCTTATTGAGCGCTACACAGACCTTGATCCAGAAATTGAGATCATTGCGTACCAGTACGGCTACCACGGCCTGCTCACGGGCAACTACGTGACGGTGGACGAAGAGGCGCGCAAATACGCGCATGAGCTCACCGAATTTGGTGGGTCTCCCATCGGTAACTCTCGTGTCAAACTGACAAACACTAAGGACTTGGTGAAGCGCGGTCTCATCCAAGAAGGCGAAAACGCGCTAGAGGTAGCGGCTCAGCAGCTACTGAAAGACCAAGTCGACGTCCTGCACACGATTGGTGGCGACGACACCAACACGACCGCAGCAGACCTAGCTGCCTACCTGGAAGACTACGGCTACAACCTCACTGTTGTCGGGCTTCCCAAGACCATTGACAACGACATCATTCCGATTCGCCAGTCTCTTGGAGCGGATACTGCGGCCGAGGAAACAGCACTGTACGCGAAGCACATTATTGGTGAGAACCGTGTTGGTCCACGCATGCTGATCATTCACGAAATCATGGGCCGCAACTGTGGCTGGCTGGCCGCTGCTTCCACCAGGAAGTACCGTGACTGGCTGGACACCCGCACCTGGGTGCCCTCCATTGGCTTGTCGCGCGACCGGTGGGACGTGGATGCCCTGTACCTACCTGAGATGCACTTTGAGGTCGGCGAAGAAGCTGCCCGCCTGAAGAAGATCATGGATGAGCGCGGTAACGTCAACATCTTCATCTCTGAGGGTGCCGGTGTACCAGAGATCATCGCGGAGATGGAAGCGGCCGGGGAGGAAGTTGCCAGAGACGCGTTTGGCCACGTCCGCCTTGATGAGATCAACCCGGGCCAGTGGTTCGCAAAGCAGTTCGCAGCTTTGTTGGACGCGGAAAAGGTCATGGTTCAAAAGTCCGGCTACTTCGCAAGGTCTTCGGCGTCGAACCAGACGGATCTTCGCCTAATCCAGTCCATGGTTGATCTGGCTGTGGAGTCCGCCCTTAAGGGCGACTCCGGGGTCATTGGTCACGATGATGAGGACGGCAGACTGAAGGCCATCGCATTCGACCGGATCGCCGGTGGAAAAGCTTTCGACATTAACCAAACCTGGTTTGTCGACATGATGAAGGACATGGGTCAGCCTCTTGAGGCCGCAGCTGACCCAGCTAACTAGGACTTCTTTTGACGCCGTGGGATTCTTGGCGGCACCTGCCTGCCCGGCACCAGCCGCAATACCGTGACCTGAAGGAACTAGAACGCGTTCTAGCGGATTTGAGGACGCGGCCGCCCCTGGTTTTTGCGGGCGAAGTGGATTCGCTTCGTGAGGAGTTGGGGAAGGCAGGGAACGAAGAGGCGTTCGTGCTGATTGGCGGGGACTGTGCGGAAACGTTCGCGCAGTCCACAGCCGACCAGCTGCGTTTGAAGATTCAGACGCTTTTGCAGATGGCTGTGGTCCTCACATACGGGTCTTCTATGCCGGTTGTGAAGATTGGGCGGCTGGCTGGGCAGTACGCAAAGCCTCGTTCTTCCCCAATCGAAGAACGCGACGGTTTGGAACTGCCCAGTTACCTGGGTGACGCCGTCAATGCATTTGAGTTTGAGGAAGAAGCCAGGGAGCACACTCCCGGTCGCCTGCTGGAGGCTTACCAGCGTTCGGCCTCATCGCTGAACCTGATTCGTGCCTTCACAAAGGGTGGGTACGCGGACTTGCGGCGGGTCCATGAGTGGAACCGCGGGTTTGCCGCCAACCCTGTGTACGCGCGTTATGAGCAGTTGGCTTCGGAGATTACGCGGGCCGTGCGGTTCATGGAGGCGGCTGGAGCCGATTTTGAGTCCCTTCGTGAAGTCGACCTGTACTCTTCCCACGAAGCACTGCTGTTGGAGTACGAATCTGCGCTGACCCGCATCGACTCACGTACCGGGGACCCCTACGACACCTCGGGCCACTTCTTGTGGATTGGGGAGCGCACGCGTGGTCTAGATGAAGGTCACGTGGAGCTTCTGCGCCAAGTTCGCAACCCGATTGGGGTGAAGCTGGGGGCGACAGCCTCGCCAGAGGACGCTGTGGCGTTGATCGATGCGCTGAACCCAACTGGGGAACCGGGAAGGCTCACGTTCATGACCCGCATGGGTGCGGATCGCATTGAGGACGCGCTGCCCCCGCTGATTGAAGCGGTGAAGAAGGACGGGCGTCCCGTAACGTGGATTTCGGACCCGATGCACGGGAATACGATCTCCACAGCCAATGGTTACAAGACGCGCGACTTTGACACGATCATGTCCGAAGTGGCCTCATTCTTCAAAGTCCATCGGGAACTGGGAACGGTGCCAGCTGGACTGCACGTTGAATTGACGGGCGACAATGTCACGGAGGTAATTGGCGGGGCTGAAGGGCTAGATGACGCGTCACTTGCCGCCCGCTATGAAACCCTTGTTGACCCGCGACTAAACCATCAGCAGTCCCTGGAGATTGCGTTCCAAGTAGCAAGTTTAGCGTCCCAGTCAGCAAAAGCGGAAGCTACAGAGGACTCAAGCGAACACTGGCAGCTGGTTGAGCCCCACTCCCTAGGGCACCACACAATCTGAGGTCTTCTGGGGCTTCCGGAGCTTCCCAGAGTCGTCGGGGGTATCTAGAGTTCTCAGCAGGCTCACACGACGGTGATGACTACGGTGCTTCCGCGGTGCACCCATTCACCGGCGGCGACGGACTGGGAGCCGACTGTGTCGAAGAACTGGGCTAATTGGGTTACCTCTACAACCAGACCGGCTGCCTGCAGTCTTTCTATCGCTGTGCTGCGAGACAGGCCTTTGACGTCTGGGACCTGGACGTACTGGGAACCCAGACAGTACGTGAGGTCGACGAGGTCGCCGCGATGTAGCTGAGTGCCCGCTGCAGGTGACATGGCCGATACGGTTCCTATTGCGTAGTCGTCAGAATAATCTTCCAACCTGTTCACCTGGAATCCCAGGTCTGTCAGCATTTGCGAAGCTTCGTCATATTCGGTTCCCAACAGGTCTGGAACAGCGACAGGTTCGCGGCCTTTAGACACGGTTAGAACCACCTCGGTGCGGTGGTCAACGCTTTCACCGCCGGCCGGGCTGGAGCTGATGACCAGCCCTTCTGCGACGTCTTCGGACCAGCTTTCAGTACTGGCCGCTAAGGGCAAGCCAGCCGCCGTGATCAGCTCCTGTGCTTCTGTCGTGTCCAGTCCTTCAACCGGGGGAACTGTGACCATCAGGATGCCTGAGGAGACGATCAGCGTGACTTCTTCAGACTTGTGGACGCTGGAACCGGCGTCGGGGCTGGTGCGGATCACATGGTCGGTGGGGACGTCGTCTGAGTGTTCAAAGTCGACAACGGAACGCAGCGACAGGTCAGCCAAACTTGCTTCCGCGTCCACCAGACTGTCCCCTGCTAGGGCTGGAACCTCAAGGTAAGAGCCCGGGCCGTATTCCTGCCACCACCACCAAAATCCAAGTCCCATGCCAACCATCAGTAGAAGAATCATGGTGAAGATCAGGGTCTTCTTGCCCTTCTTCGAAGGTTGGTTGCTCAGTGGCGCAACAGTGCCGGAAGTGCGGACAATGTTCGTGCCTACGGGAAGAGCCGATGTCTTTGAGGGAAACTGGATCGCCTGTGTCGCATCTGGGTCTGTGGAGACACCCGGAGATGGCAGCGGGTTTTCCAGTATCTGAGCCGGGAGCGTAGCAAGCGTTCTAGCTACTAACGCCGCTGCGTCATTGGCGCTGGCTGGCCTGTCCGACGCCTGGCGCGCTGCCAGTGCCAAAACTAGGTCGTCAACTTCTGCGGGGAGCCACTCTTCAAACTCAGAAGGAGCAGCCACGTCTTCTTGGACCCGTGATAGCGCCAGCTGGACCGGGTTTTCAGCGTTGCCTCCGGGCACCTTGCCGGTGAGCATCTCAAAAAGCATGATGCCAACCGCGTAGATATCGGTGCGGGCGTCGGCCGCTCCTGAGAGAGCCACCTCTGGTGCTAGATAGGCGACAGTACCCATGATCGTTCCGGTTGAGGACATGGTGATTTCGGACACTGCGCGGGCCAGCCCGAAGTCAGTGAGCTTCAGGGTCTTGTCGGGCGCCACCAGCACGTTTTCGGGCTTTAGGTCTCTGTGCACCACCCCGGCGCGATGCGCTGCCGCCAGAGCCCGTAGGACTTCTTCCGTTATCGCCAGCGCTGAACCCAATGACAGCGGAGGTCCCGCGGAAACGAAGGACCTGAGGTCTGGCCCGTCAATCAGTTCCATGACCAAATAGCCCTGGCCGTGGTAGACACCCTGATCGTAGACAGGGACCACTCCCGGGCTAGAGATGCGCGCTGCGCTACGAGCCTCTTGACGAAACCGGTTCGTAAAGCGCTCCGATTCCGCCAGATGCGGGTGCATGATCTTTAGTGCAACATCCCGGGAAAGTCGTTCATCGTGTGCGACGTACACGCTGGCCATGCCACCGCGGGCCATTCGTGACAACACGGTATAGCGTCCGTCGATCACCATGGAGATGAGCGGATCGACACCTCCGTCCGGAGGTGCGAAAACTGTTTGGTCCGGCGTGCTCACAGCGAGATCTTACGACAGGGGCCCAGCGTTTTCTCACTGCCGCGCAGTACTGTTGGGGGATGAGTGAAACAGCAGACCCTGATTTCCAGGGAACGAAGTTCATTGGTCAAGAGGAAGCCGCTGCCATTTTGGGAGTGAAACCGTCAAGGATCAAACAGCTGGTACGTGACGGATTCTTAGTGGGACGCCGCAAGGGGGGTGAGTGGCTTGTGCCGGCGGACGCCATTGTGCCCCTAGATTCGGAGCTTGGACGCCACCCCAAGGCTTCGCAGTTGGCTGCGCGCCTGGCTGCGCCCGCAAGTGCCCAAGACGACCTGGAGATCGAACTTCCCGCACCTACAGGTGTGCCGCTGTGGTCTTTGCACGGGACGGTGCTGTTGCTTCGCGATGGAGGGTTTGACGATGACCGGGTGCTCGCTTGGCTTCTCACCAGCGATGAGCAGCTAGGTGTTTCCCCCCTGGAACTTTTGCGCGGGGGCTTCGCCTCACGGGTCCGGTCGCTGGCCCAGGTTGCTGGCTGGTAGATCACGCGTCGCGGGCGGTAAGCACTTCGACTAGGTGGGCTAGCAGAGCTTTTGCGCCCGCGTGAAAATCCGTGTCTTCAAGGGCCTGCGTGGCCTGGTGGACAAGCTCCTCGATTAGCTTTTCGTGCGCGTCCTTCCCGAATCGTTCGATCACGTCGGATGCGGTTTCTAGGGGCACTTCTCCCTCTTCGCCGCAGTAGGCCGTGGTGAGGATTTCACGACCATCTTCGTCCGCTCCACCCCAAGCTAACGCCAGCAAGACAGTTCGTTTACGTTCAGCGATGTCGATGAGGGAGGGCTTGCCGGTCTGCGCAGGGTCCCCAAAAACTCCTAGATGGTCGTCTCTTAGCTGGAATGCAAGGCCGGCGGGTTCCAGTATCTTCCTAAGACTTTCCACGGTCGCCGGCGTGGCGCCTAGCAGCAGTGCTCCCAGCTGCGCGGGCCGGACGACAGAGTACAGCGCGGATTTCACCCGGGCGACGGCCATGGCAGAGCTTACGGACAAACCATCTAGCGACGGTTCGAACCCTAAAGACAGGTCTGCGAACTGACCCTGTGCGACCTCCCCGGACATTAGAGCGTAGGTGTTGATCACAGAGCTGGCCGTTTTCGGTTGTGCTTTCGCTACCTTCGCCAGCGCCCAGTCTGCGTTGGCAAGCAGTAAGTCACCCAACAGGATCGCACCGGACCTGCCGTACTCTTCACCTTGCCCAGCCAACTTCAAGGCCGCGTGCCTGTCGGTCAGTGAGACGTGGGCGGAGGGAAGGCCACGCCGTACGGGGGAGTTGTCGATGATGTCGTCGTGGACCAGCGCGCAAGCTTGGTAGAGCTCAAGAGCGCCGCACAGTTGGGCAAGCCCTGGAGTGTTCCAAGCTTGGTTTGCTAGCTGAGGTCCTGACCCATCGCTAGGAATGGCGGCGCTTGCTCCAACCACGGCACATATGGCGCGAAACCGTTTTCCTCCCTGCAGGGAGTCGGATGCAATGGCTGCTAAAGGTGACTCTAATGCGCCTGTGGCCTGAAGGAATTCTTCGAGCTGCCTGGCAACTTCAGCGTCGGACTGCGTCCGGATCCTGCTAAAAGTCTCCGAAATGGCGATCGCTTCTACGGGTGTGACATGAGTTGGAGTTCGCATAACCGCAAGGCTACCGGCTGAGCTGGCCGCTTAAAGTTCCGTAAGCCGAAGGCGCGAAGTTATAATTGTAGCGGTTCGCTCCCGCCACGCCGGTTGAGGAACCAAGAAAGGCTTACCTGTGACTGAAGACAGCACCCCTGCGCCCACCAAGAAGGCAGCTCCAGCTAAGAAGGCAGCTCCAGCCAAAAAAGCAGCTCCGGCTAAGAAAGCTGCTCCGGCAAAGAAGACTGCGCCAGCTAAGAAGCCAGCTGCGGCTAAGGAAGCGACTGCGGCAGACGAAGCGGCTATCACTGAAAAGGCCGC
>CAYFNQ010000047.1:0-7973 GCA_964344535.1 uncultured Actinomyces sp. | reverse complement strand
TAAAAGAGGAACCATGTCCCGCAACACAGAGGAACAATGTCCTGCAACTAAACACTGTCAGCCCGACGTTTTCCCAGGTGGGAGCAGGTTGCTCACCTGGGTCCTTTTGTTTTCCAGGCCGCTGTCACCGCTAATGTCACCGCTGGTTCCGTGGTTTGGGTTTGTCCGGCGAGATTTCAACTCCTCGGTTGGGACTCGTGCGGCCCGGTCAGCCCTGCCGGGCTACCGGCCAAAACGTGGTGTTTTGGTGTGAGCCCTGGAAGTTGGACACGATTCATGGAGTGTCCTTATGGGAGTGAAAAAGAAGCGGGACCGGTCAGCGAAGTCGTTAGTCGATAAAGACGCTAAACGGCGTGCAGTCCTGCGTAGGGTGTCACGAGGCACCTCGATTAGAGATGCAGCGAGGCTTTCAGGTTGTGCTTATGAGACTGCTCGTCGATGGGTGCGTGAGGCTGAACGCATCGGTTTCGACATAGCTTTGAAACCGCGTCGTAAGGCAAGATCTTGGCCCCTAGAGTTAAAAAAGGAGGTGGTTGAGGCTTACTTACTTGGAGAGTCTCCCAGTTCGTTAATGGTCCGCTATGGTCTGCCACATGCGAACTACCCAGGTTTGTGGGCCAGGAAAATGAACACGCAAAAGCCTGATAGCGACAGCAGGACAACCGATGAGCAAAAGGCCAAAGGAGCAGCAAAGAGAGCGGTAGCAGCGCACCAGTCCGGCTCCCAGTCTTGGCGTAAATGGGTGGAAGTCATGCGCTCCCACTTTGACGCCGCGGTTGAAGCTTCTGACAGCGATAGCGAACGAGTACGGCTATTACAACTTCAGGCCGATATCTTGGAAAAATGTTTCGCCTTGAGTTCTTCAACGAAGCCCCAACCTTCTGCTTTGACGAAGATTGCCGGTGAACTCAAGGCCAACTTCCCACTCACTCAAGTCCTGCCCGCACTGGGCCTAGCTCGCTCCACTTACTACTGGCACCGCCAACAAGCAGGCAGACCAGACCCGGATGCACCCCTGTGTAAGCGTCTGAAAGCCGCTCACAAAATGAATCGGAGCGTGTACGGCTACCGGCGTCTGCAAGCCTGTCTAGGCACAGGGGCAGACGGTTTAGAGCCCGTGACTATCAACCATAAGAAGATGAAACGGTTGATGCGAAAGATCGGGATACAGGGCAAACGGCCCACAAAAAAGCGGTACAACTCCTTCAAGGGCGGAGATCCAAACTCCGTCAACGTCCTAAACCGCTCCTTCCAGCGACAAAAACCCCGTGAAGCACTCGTAACCGACATCACCATGTTCACTTTGAAGACTAGCCGTGTCTACCTGTCACCCCTGATCGACATCTACAACAACGAGATCATCAGTTACCAGCTTTCAACCTCTCCTTCAAACGCGATGACTTGCGCGATGCTGCAAGACGGACTCGAGACCTTGCCCCCCGGTCAGAGTCCCGTAGTGCATAGTGATCAAGGCAGTCAATACACTTGCCACCGATGGAGAAACATCCTGACAAAACACGGAGCCACCCGGTCCATGAGCCGCGTTGGTAACTGTCACGATAACGCCCCCGCGGAAGCGTTCTTCGCCAGACTCAAAACTGAACTAGGAAACGACCACCTTCAACAAACCCTCAACCAGTTTTCTGAAGACCTAGAAGACTACATCCACTGGTGGAACCACGAACGAATCGTCACCAGACTCAAAACCAGCCCAGTAAAATACAGACAAGAAAACACAACCCCCGTCCAATAAAAGGGGCTCACACCATAACACCCCCTTCTGTCCTATAAGCCCAAAACCCCCGGAGCCGCTGAGGGCTCCGGGGGTCAGTGCTGCTAGTGGACGCGCTCGAAAGGCTCGCCCTGGACTTCGCCAGACATGACCCCGCGAACCTCGGCGATCAAGGCTTCGAGTTCCTGCTGCTTCCGTCCAGTCGGGTCGGCCGCCGCCTCGTCTTTGAGCCTTTCGTATTCGGCGACGAAGCCGACGTGCCCGAGGGGGACGTGCTTGGTGCCGTCAGGCAGCACCGGCAACTCAACCCCCTCGAACAGCTCGTCGGGGAGGGGGACCATGAAGCTCCGGTCCTCTTCCGACTCCTCGATGCGCCTAGTGGCTTCGAGGTCGAACCGGATCCGCCCGAACTCAGCAAGCTGACTGATGAGATCGGGGTTGGCGATCACCACCTCAGGGAACCCGGGATCGTCGACCGAGAAGAAGGCCAGCTTTCCTTCGAAGGTCTGCGTCGCGAAGAAGTTGAAGAACTCCGCTGCTTGGCTGTCCGGCCCGGCCGTCAGAAACTCCCGCGCGTCAACGATGTTGTCCTTGAAGTCGATCGGGGCCCTCCCCTCCTGCTCAGCGCAGTACGCGTCCAGCTCGACCACGTGATCAGCCGGCACCAAGCAGCAGAGCCAATGCCCTTTGTATTGAACGAGGGCGGGTCGCTCAGCCTCCGCTACCGCCCTGAACAACTCGACGAAGTGGGGCGTGATCTCTTCGTACTCAACCACCGAACCGTCCTCCAAGATCCCCCGGAATGCCGCTTCCCTAGCCATGGCTGGCGTGTTTTCGAAAATGTTGTCTCCTCTGTTTGATTATCGCCTGCCTGGAGGCAAGCCTTGCAGCTTAAGGGCCCGCCGCCGTTCGTGCAAGCTGAGGGCCGAAGACTGACTGCGGACCGCCCCCACTCCGGTGAGGGCGGAACACCCGCGCCCCGGTTCGGTGAGGGCGGGGACACCGAAACCGGGCGCTCAGGCCCTCGGCCGTGTTCCCAGGCTCACCCGACCGACGCTCCGGCCGCGTGGGCCCACTCGATTCCTTCGCCATTAGCAAGCTAGCGCCCACCCCTACGGAGCGAGCGCTAGCTTTGATGGCAATGGTACTAACTATTGATAAAATGCACCGCTCTCGATTTTTGAACGGTGCACCTTTTAACGATTTCAAATCTTGCACACCCCCATTTTAGAGGTTACAGATGCAGGTCGCACACAATCCATATACCTCAAACAATGACCACCTTCGAGATATTTGTATGTAAAAGAATCATTTGCAAAAAACAATGTTTGCGGAAGTATAAGACCTGCAAACTAAAGCACATCGAATACGGAAACCTACAGTTACATCCAAATTAGCCTTTTGTTTTCATAGCACTCCTCCACACTGACCGCAAAATCGGGCACCGACAACAACGGCGGAGCCACATTTCGAGCAAAACTTCATCTGCAAAACGTCTTGGTATGACAGCGGCAAATCCTCATTCGGCGCATTATCGGACAGAAACAGCCAGTCGATGTCCTCGCCGTCGTTACATAGGCCGATAGCTCCGGCAGGCGATGCCACATAAAAGCTGTCCTCATCGATGGGGTCTTCACTATCGCTTGTTTCGGCAAGCACCAGCAAGCCTTTTACATCGTATCTATCATTGGAAGTGGCAAAGCTCCAGCTTGTGCAGCGTGTTGCCGAAACCTCCGCGGCCTCCAGCAGCGTGTCAAATCTCTCCACTATAAAATCCTCCTTATTTGAATAACAGGTTATTACACCGCTTGCAGCGGTCATTTTGTATTGGGTTCATCATGAAGCAGACATTGCAGTAAATGATACGGTCTTTAGATTTGTCGTACTTCTCGTATGTACCGAATTTGGGATGAAATCGCACCCTGTCACCAACGGAGAGATAATCATACATATGCCGCCCGCTGTCCTTTTCCACGATGGTCTTTTTCTTGCCCGCATCGGTGTTAATGATCGTGGTATATTCCGTATAGGTTCTGTAGTTATCATCATCGCCGCCCCTATGCTCGCTTCTTTCCTTGCTGTACTTGTTGACGACCACACCCTCCCAAATTGGTTGCTTCGTTCTTCTCAACGCCAGCAGATTAAAGACCAACATGACAAGAGCAATGCCCATGCCGATAATAATGGATTCTACAAGAGGGAAATCGTCCATCAGCAGACCGGCGATGGGAAAGCCGATGAGCGGCACAAAAATCAATGTCCACATACATCCAATGGAAAGTTTCCTATTTTTCCGAGCTGCTGTCAGTATCTCAGGTGAATTGCACCTATCTGAAAAACCGACCAGCCCCGTGCCGCTCTGTGGAGGCGCGGGAGTTGCTACATAATGTGATTCTATTGGCTCCGGCGTTGCCGGATTTACCGCCGTTCCGCAGCCGATGCAAAATTCGCCTCCCTCCGGCAGCTCTGCGCCGCAGGCCGAACACACACCGGTGACATTTGCTTGTATTTTTGCGCCGCAGGCCGAACAGAAAGCTGAACCCTCCGCCAGTTCATTTCCACAGTTGGGACAAAACATATCCGTATCACTTCTTTGCTCGATAGTTTGAGATGCGGCGCACTCCCTCGCCGTTGGTTTCTTCTTTTTCTGCCGTCTGTCTGTGCGTATAACAAGCAGCAGCAAAAGCAGATAACCGACAGGGGCGAGAACGTGGTAAACAATCGCCACTTCGCCCATCTCGCTAAATTCGCACAGCATGGCGGGCTTATTAACATAAGGTAACAAGCTAAGGTAGCGGATGCGCTCGGAACGCGTTTCGCCCTCGTGCAAGCTCGGCCATGCCTCGTCGCTCCTATATATCACATAACCCCGATATTCCTTGCCGTTTGCCGTGAACCGATAGCCCTTGGAAACGGTGCGGGAGCGGTTTTCCTGCGCGGTCGTATCATCTCGGCGGCTGTCATAGCTGTCCACCGTACCCATGACGGAATCGCCCCATATCGCCAGCGCCAGCGTGGAGAGGCTCAAATACGTGGCAAACAGCAGCACGGCGCAGATAAGGATAAGGATGGGCAGGGGGACGTTTTTGCTCGTTTTCTTCTTTGCCATCTCGACGCTCCTTTCATTGTTGCTCGGATCCACGCTTTTCACGCCATTCCACGCCGAACATATACAGAATGGTAAACAGAAAAAGCGGTGGTAATGTAAGTGCGGCATAGGTGCGAAGCGGGACAATCAGCAGAGCTCCCACCGCCAGTTGGATGAGGCCGAGCGTTCGGCACCAGCGGTGTCGGTGGAGGCGCCCGGCAAAGGCCAGCCCCGCGATGGCCGTTACCATAGAGAAGATGTATACGATTCCAGCCGCGAAGCACCCGGCTCCGGCATAGGTATAATCCAGCGCCGCGTTGTCTATGAGACTCAAACACCACAGCAGCATGGGCAGAGCGGCAAGCAGCATCAACAGGGATGAAATCCGAAGAAGAATCCGTTTCGGTTTGCTCTTCATATACTCTTCTTTTTGGGCAGTGGGGCACGATATACTGCCGGTGGAAATAGTTACATCTTTTTCCCGCATTTCATGCAGAACCTTGCACCCTGCTTCAATTTGCTGCCGCAGTTTTCGCACAAATGCTTCTTGCTGGACGGCATTGGCTATTCGGGCTCGTATTCCCTGTAAACAGCCCAACTCTGTGTTGCGCTTTGTTCGGTCATATGCTGTGCAGCTTTCTTTTTCTTACTTATGATAACCGCAGCAACAGCAGCAATAACTACAACAATACCGGCAACTGATAATAACATCGGCACATTTATATACCCGACTGTTTTGTATCCGTCGTCTTTAAGTATCTCCATAGGCAGGCTAAGTTCTTTGGCTTTTGAAGGGATATCAAAAGTCTCCACTTTTATCACGCCGTCATTGCCGACCCTAGCATATTCACCGGGCTTCAAGGTAACCGTTTTTCCCGTTATTTTTGAGGTCACATCAGCGCTGCTTGTAAAAAGATAAAAAGTTGACAATTCGTCGGTCTGTTCTGCAGCAAAGGTAGTCCCTTTTATACCGGCTACTGCTTGTTGCAGCTCTACGTGAAACTCTCCGCCTTCCCACATTTTCTTCATGTTAGTCCAGACATTACCGCTTAGAATCTCAATGGCGGTGGGAGACTTTTCTTTCGATGCTTCCGGCATTACCATCTTGGTATTTTCTCTGATAACAAATGTGCTCATATCTGTAAGGCTTAAGACAGCTCCGGAATAAACTTCTGTCCATATGATATCTCCTTCATAGATGATTGTATTCAGGTCTGCATACTCCCAGTCGCTGTCAAACCCATCTCCGCGGCGGATCAGCACCTGACCCCAAAGATCACTGAATCTTATACCGGAGTCCTTATAGTTTGGGTCGAGTTCTTCTTCGTATCTCGTGATTTTCTCTCGGTTTCTCCATGCTTTCAGTATCCGCTTTTGTACATCTGAGCGTTTTGGCTTGTCAGAGTCGTCTTTTTCCTCGCGGGGAGCTGTCCCTTCGGCATGCCAAAGATAGACATACTCCGTTCTGGAGCTCATACTCCCCATGCCGACGCTGGTATATATGGATATCTTATCGCCTTCCTCACTGCCATAAGGAGCCTGCGCGGACACTTCGACATTGACTCTGGAGTTGTTTCCCAATTCAGTTGACCTCCAGTTGGTTGGAGCATAAAGCCAAACAGCTAATTTGACATCTTCTCCGTCCGGGTCTTTTGCTGTGAAGTCTATCGCACCATTTGAGCGATAACTCATTTCTACATCGACTTCGTCAAACCGGACAAATGCGTCGCCGTCGAAATCCCAGAAATGCTGTTTTGTTGAGCTAATCGAAAGATCAACCTTTAATTTCACCGTTTGCCCGCCGTCAATGTACTTCGGCGGTGTCGAAACAGTGCCGTCCACCATTGCGCTTTCGCCGTTTTTCGGTCTGGGGTCGTAATCGTCTTTTTCATCGGGTCCTACATAAGTACTGGTAAATGTTCCGCTACCCGCAGAACCGCTCTTACTATTCGACCAATAGTTTTTGTCGGTTAGCTCCTCATTATAATCATAGGTTTGATGACGAACCTCGATACACTCCCAGTAGCCCTCGCGGTTATCTTGCGCCATGCTCGTAACCGGAAAAAGCACTACGCAGCACAGCACCAAGGCCATACTCGCAGAGAGCTTTTTTACTGTGTTTTTCATCTCTTAGCTACCTCCTTAAGACTTATCTAACCGCAAATCTGAACCGCAAATTCGGAGCAACGTTGACAAATCCGGCGAGCTCGATATCCCGAACCGAGCTGTTCGAGTCCAGTATCGGCATTGAAACGCCGCCCCACACCGAACTCAGGTCGGCAATAGCTCTGCGAACCTCGACCGGCGAGCTGGTGTCGACCAGCAGGCCCATCCGCCAGGGGCGGGTCACCACTTGACCACGGGCCTCTGCCGTTTCCAATCCCATCAAGCGATGATACTCCCGAGAACACCGCCCGAGCGGCAAGGCCCCTCGGAACACACAGCGCATTCCGAAGCGAGCACGCCCCAAGAGGCGACTAGGAGCCCAACGAGTAACGGGATCGCCTTGGCTATCTCCCTCGCCAACAGGTCCGAAGAAAGCTTGGGACCACGCGACAGGGAACGCAAACTCGCGGCGTTTGCCTGGAACCAGCCGAAGAAGCAGGAGTTGAAATGGCCGTTCGCGAACATGGACGAGCTCGGCGAACGGCGATGGGAGCGCCGCTTTGCGACTGCCTAACTGAAGCAACAAGGACACTCCTTCTCGGCTACGCTACAGCAGCAAGCAACACCCCACGGCCGCCGCCGACGCAAACACTGTCGTCTCGGCGGCGACAAAACTCTACGAATGACGCCCAAGAGAATTGTCGCCGCAAATGTCACCGCAAGCATTGGGATGTCACCGGAACCAGCGGGAACTCGCGGGCGCTATCAATGGCCTACAAAGCGCGCCACAGTAGGCGAAACCCGCAGAATCGCAGGATCGCCGCACAACCACACGGCGAGTCAAGGGGTCGCAGGTTCAAATCCTGTCGGCCCGACAAATTTCTTTGTCGCTTTGTTTCCGTAGGTCAGATGTGGTTCATGTGAGCCCTTTTAGGGCCTTTGTGGACACTAACGTGAATGCTCCTTAGCCCTGCGTTCGAAGCAAGTGGCGGCACCCGCAATAGGTTTCGGACGCGCACCGTACCGCGGTCACCGGCGGAGATCGGC
>CAYFNQ010000046.1:0-9111 GCA_964344535.1 uncultured Actinomyces sp. | reverse complement strand
GCTGCTCCGGCTAAGAAGGCTGATCCGGTCGAGGAAACAGCCACCGCGGACGAGGCAGCCCCGGCTAAGAAGGCCGCTCCGGCTAAGAAAGCTGCTCCAGCAAAGAAGGCAGCTCCAGCTAAGAAAGCGGCGCCAGCCAAAGCTGTGGAAGAAAAGACCGACGAAGAGCTGGCCGATTCTGAGGAGCAGGAGTCCAAGGAACGGGAAGCTCCAAAGAACGCCCCGTCAAAACCAGGGCCACGGGGATTCATCGTTTCTGATTCGGATGAAGCTGGCGAACCAGTCCAGCAAGTCACTTCTGCCGGGGCCACCGCCGACCCGGTCAAGGACTACCTGAAGGAAATTGGCAAGGTCGCCCTATTGACCGCGGAAATGGAAGTCGACCTGGCCCGGAGGATTGAGGCCGGCCTCTACGCGGATTACTTCCTGAAAAATGAGGGCGACTCAATGAGCCCCAAGGAGCGTCGCGAACTTACCCTGCTTGCTCGCGATGGACAAAACGCTAAAAACCACCTCTTGGAAGCAAACCTGCGCCTGGTTGTTTCGCTGGCAAAGCGATACACGGGTCGCGGCATGCAATTCCTAGACCTCATCCAGGAAGGCAACCTGGGTCTGATTCGCGCGGTCGAAAAGTTCGACTACACGAAGGGCTACAAGTTCTCCACGTACGCGACCTGGTGGATTCGTCAGGCGATCACCAGAGCTATGGCTGACCAGGCACGGACCATCCGCATTCCAGTTCACATGGTTGAGGTCATCAATAAGCTTGCTCGCGTTCAACGTCAGATGATGCAGGAACTGGGTCGTGAGCCCACGCCTGAAGAGTTGGCAGAAGACCTGGACATGACCCCTGAAAGGGTGCTGGAGGTCCAGAAGTACGGTCGCGAACCAATCTCACTACACACACCTCTGGGTGAGGATGGCGACTCTGAGTTTGGAGACCTGATTGAGGACTCTGAGGCAGTAGTCCCAGCAGAAGCTGTCTCCTTCACACTGCTACAAGAACAACTCCACCAGGTTCTGGACACCCTGTCTGAACGTGAAGCTGGGGTTGTCTCAATGCGATTCGGGCTGGGAGATGGCCAGCCAAAGACTCTGGATGAAATTGGCAGGGTCTATGGGGTGACCCGTGAGCGCATCCGCCAAATCGAATCCAAAACCATGTCCAAGCTCCGCCACCCATCGCGGTCCCAAGTCCTGCGTGACTACCTGGACTAAACCTGTTTGGACTAGAACCTAAAAGTCTGCGCCAGCCCGGAACATCCGAGCTGGCGCAGACTTTAGTTTTAGTTGGGTCTAGCTTCAGGGACCCTATCTCTCTACGCGGGAACTAGGTGACTGTCGTCCTGGACAAACAAGGCGGTCGCTGTCAGCGCAGCCAGATGGGCCGTACCGTGGTGAGCGCAGAACAAAAGTTCCGACGTCTTCATGACCGCCCGGACCCAGGCGCGCGCACCGCAAACGTCACAGCGGTCTAAGGCCGTAAGGTCGCGCCTGTCGTTCCCAAGAGCCAGTGGCTCTTCCACTTCCAAAGGTGTCGTCGTGCCTGTCATTGCACAATTCCAACACGTTGCTGCCTAGAAAGTGGGCTGGCGGTGGACCTTTCGCCAGTGGCGTACCAGGTTTCGGTGTTGCCCAAGCGAACTTTTCCACTAGTTTCCTAGACTGGGCGCGTGACGGACGACAAGCGCGGATACACAGCCAGGCACCTTCAGGTACTGGAGGGGTTGGAGGCTGTTCGCAAACGGCCCGGCATGTACATCGGTTCCACAGACCAACGCGGCCTAATGCACTGCGTCTGGGAGATCGTTGACAACGCTGTTGACGAGGCTTTGGCCGGCCACTGCAAGCGAATCGAAGTGACACTGCACGACGACAACTCTGTATCGGTAGAGGATGACGGGCGCGGGATCCCCGTAGACCAAGTACCAGGTGTTGGTCTTTCCGGCGTAGAAGTCGTTTACACCAGACTGCACGCGGGCGGAAAATTCGGTGGATCCTCGTACCAAACCTCCGGAGGACTACACGGCGTCGGGGCGTCCGTCGTCAACGCGCTGTCCGCGCGCCTAGATGTCGAAGTTGACCGCGGCTCGAAAACGTACGGAATGTCTTTTCGTAGGGGAGAACCCGGCACTTTCTCAGACGGTGACGCACCCGGCCCCAACTCACCTTTCGTAGCCTTCGACGAACCGGAGAAAATCGCAGTCATCGGCAAAGCTCCCCGGGGAAAAACGGGAACTCGCGTTCGGTTTTGGCACGACTTCCAGATTTTTCCAGAGACAGAGTCTTTCTCCTGGGACCAGTTGGTCGACAGGGCTCGCCAAACCGCCTTCCTAGTCCCCGGCCTGACAATGGTGGTGAACGACCACCGCGAAGGCCGCGGAGCGTCAGAGACTTTACGTTTCGACGGCGGGTCGGTTGACTACGTTGAATTCCTTTCAAAAGACCGTGACGTCACCGGAATTTGGCACGTGGCGCAGGAGGGGCAGTACCTAGAAACGGTTCAACAGCTGGACGCTGACGGTCACCTTCACCCCGTGGAAACGACGCGAACAATGGAAGTGGATATTGCGTTGCGGTGGGGCGTGGGCTACGACACCGATGTGAAGTCCTTCGTCAACATTGTCTCCACCCCAAAAGGAGGGACGCACCTACAAGGGTTTGAGCAAGCGCTGCTGAAGGTCCTGCGCGCCCAGGTTGAAAAGCAGTCGCGCCGACTAAAGATCACTGCAAAGGATGGGCGCTTAGAAAAAGACGACGTTCTTGCTGGGCTGACTGCCGTGGTCGCGGTCAGGGTTCCTGAGCCGCAGTTTGAGGGGCAAACCAAGGAGATCTTAGGAACGCCCCAGGTGCGGACCGTTGTGTCTGGGATCGTCCAAAAGTGGTTGCAGGAGAAGTTCGCGAAGACGGGGCGCGCTGATAAGCAGGAAAACGCAGCGCTTCTAGACAAGCTGGCCGGAGAAATGAAAGCCCGTGCCTCGGCCCGCCTCCACAAAGAAATTTCACGGCGAAAGAACGCGCTAGAAACCTCCTCTTTGCCAGCTAAGCTTGCGGACTGCCGTTCGGACGACGTGGCATCCTCTGAATTGTTCATAGTTGAGGGCAATTCGGCGTTAGGCACCGCAAAAGCCGCTCGCTCTTCAGCTTTCCAAGCTCTCTTCCCGCTGCGTGGCAAGATCCTCAACGTGCAAAAAGCTTCCACCACGGACATGTTGGCAAACGTGGAGTGCGCCAGCCTGATCCAGGTCGTGGGAGCAGGGTCTGGGCGCACGTTCGACCTGGACGCTGCCCGGTACGGGAAGATCATCATCATGACTGACGCGGACGTCGACGGCGCCCACATTCGCACCCTTCTTTTGACACTGTTCTACCGCTACATGCGTCCGCTAGTTGAGGCGGGCAGGGTGTTCGCTGCCGTCCCACCACTACACAGGGTTGAAGTGAACGCTAAGGGACGCAAGAAAAAGGAAGTCATCTACACGTTCTCAGACCGCGAACTACATGAAGTTTTGTCCCGTTTGAAGAAGGAAGGTCGCACCTATAAGGAACCCATCCAACGCTACAAGGGGTTGGGGGAGATGGACGCTGACCAGCTAGCGGAGACAACGATGGACCCCGCCACGCGTCGGCTGCGTCGCGTAACTTTGGCGGACGAGGACTCGGTGAGGGAAGCCGAAGAGGTGTTTGAGCTGCTCATGGGGTCGGTCGTGGCGCCGCGCAAAGAGTTCATTGTTGAAGGCGCAGCAGATATTTCCCGGGAACGGATCGATGCGTGACCAGACTGGTGACCGGCGGTCGCGCTGATCGACTACGGTGTGTTACGTGCAAGGACATGCTGAAGGACCTGAGGTAGATCAGACGCTGCGCACCCGTCATCTGGGTGTGGCTGACGCTGCCCACCTCCACCAGCTTCTGGCTGTTTTGGAGTCAGAGGAACAGTCTCTGTTTCGCACCAGCTTGGAAGAGACGCGGGCGATGCTGGAACGCCCCGACAGTGCTGACGTAATCGGCGTCTTCGCGAAAGAAGAGGGCGACGATAGTGCGCCCGTCGCGTTCGCTTACGTGGGTCTGGCCACTAATGGTAATCCTGAGGCTATCTGTCACGGTGGTGTGCGGTCCCAATTCAGAGATCAGGGGATCGGTGCCAAACTTTTAGAGTGGCAGCAGCAACGGGGCGTGGAGCTTCTGGCGCAAGCGTTTCCTGGTGTGGATGGGCGCATCACCCACGTCGTGAACGCGGACCGCACTCACTTCCACGAACTCCTGGAAGAGCTGGGATACATGTGGGTTAGTTCTTTGGCTGAGATGCGCTGTGATCTGCCAGCCTCACCCCTGCAGCACGAGCTGCCGAACTACGTGGAGCTGGTTCCATGGACCACCGGCTGGGATGGCTTGGTCAACAAGGCTTACCGGAAGGCGGCAAGAGAGACCGATGCGCCGGTCGGCTTGCAGGAGCCGTCGCAGCTAGCTGACGGACGGGACCAAGACCTGTCCTTCCTTGCTGTCGACAGACGTGGGGACCGCGCCAAAGTTGTGGGTCTCGTGAAAGTTGCGCTGTATTCCCAAGACTGGGATGCCCTGGGATGGAAGGAGGGGGCGATAGACGCCGTCGCCTCATTCACCCCCGAGTTTCGAGCCCAGACTCTTGGACCGTTGGTCAGCAAAGCCCTGGCGGCCATGGCGCGGGCTGGATTGGATAAGGCAGCTGTCAGCCTGGATCCCTACGTCGACGCAGAAATGATGGAGGTCTACGAGCAGGCTGGGTTTTCCCCGCATGTTTGGTGGCGTCACTATGAATGCCCTGCAAGGAGCATCTAGGCCAACCGTCAGGTCGTTCGCGGCAACTACCCCAGCTGTGCGATCACAGCGGGCGCAGCACTGCCGGACCCGTCTCTGCGTGACCGTTCTGCTGGCAGTCTTGTGTCTTTGTTGTCAGGACGCTTGGCAACAGGTGTTCTAGGCCCTGCCCAGGCTATTTCCAAGATGTCCTCTCCCTGCAGGAACCGGTGGGCTCGAACACCTTGTGTAGCCCTGCCTTTCGCAGGAAATTCGGACAGGTCGCTCAGTTTCACGCGGCCCGGAAAAGTCCATGGGATCGCGTCACTGGAACCTGAAACCGTGACGACCGTAGCGTCCGGCGTCTCTTCGACGGCGGAGTAAAAGATCGCTTGGTCCCCAGCCGCCAACTTGATGCCGGCAACGCCTCCAGCTGCCAGTCCCTGCGGTCGGACAATCGATAAAGGAAACTTCAACAGCTGGCCCAGGCTGGTGATGAAGACAGCAAAGTCTGTTTCAAAACCGTTAGAAGTCCCGATGACAGCGTCGCCTTTGGCCAAAGTGATCACTGGAAATTCACTTCGGTTTGGAAGATCCCCGTGGCGCAACCGCTTGATAACGCCCTGCTTCGTCCCAATCGATAGGGTGCGCTGCGGGTCGTCGCCACTGTAAAGCCCAATGGGCTTTGTTTTGACGCCTGTGAGTGCCTCAAATGAGACGGCTCCAGCCAGAGTTTGGTTCAGGTTTGAGCGGGGGACTCCCGGGAGCAGTTCAACAAGGACCTCGTGAGCTAACCCGTCCTCCGTGATCACGTATGTTTTGCCTCTTGTTGAGGCGACCGCCCAGCTGCGCCAAAGGTCGGAACCTGACGATGGGTCGGCCGGCGCCTCATCACCAAGGATCCGGCACAGCTGCCCGCTTGGAGTAAGGACTGCGACGCACGGTTCGTCCGCTATTTCTAATGCTTGAGGATCCGCCGCGACCGCGGTTGTCCCAGGTGCGTCCAGGAGCGTTGTTCGCCGCGGGGAGTTGAGGATGCTGGCCGTGTCCCTAAGATTTCGGGCCACTTCGTTCGCTAGCTTCTGATCCGAAGCTAGGAGTTCGCGCAGGCGTTCTAGCTCCTCATTTAGCTGTGTCTGCTCAGTTTCTAACTCCAGGGTCGAAAACTTGGTGAGCCGGCGCAGTCGCAGTTCAAGGATGTGTTGGGCCTGTGTCTCAGACAGGTCGAAGGCAAGCATTAGGCGGGAGCGTGCTTCCTCTGTGTTCTCAGAGGATCTGATCACCTGGATCACGTCATCAATGTTGAGGACTGCTTTCAAAAGACCTTCAACTAGGTGGAGGCGCTTGCGTTTCTCAGCTTCCTCATGCTGCGCTTTTCGCTTGGTCACCTCCAAGCGGTGATCAACGAACACCTTGAGGATGTCGCGAAGCGGCAGGGTGCGTGGCTCTCCGTTTACTAAAGCTACGGCGTTCGTTGAGAAAGACTCTTCTAGTGGGGTGTGCTTGAACAGCAAGGCTAGAACCTGGTCCGGATCAAACCCAGACTTCACGTCAATCACCAGGCGAAGGCCGTGTTCCCTGTCAGTGAGGTCAGAAGCACCAGACACACCTTTTATGCGTCCTGCGTTGACCCCGTCTTTGATCTTTTGGATGACCCGCTCTGGGCCCACCATGTAGGGCAGCTCTGTGACCACGATGCCGTTGCGCCTAGCGGTGATCCTCTCAACGCTGGTCTTGGCCCGGACCTTGAAGCTTCCCCGGCCAGTTTCGTAAGCGTCGCGCACGCCCTCCAGACCTTGGATTATTCCTCCGCCAGGAAAGTCGGGTCCTGGTAGAAACCGCATCAGGTCTTCCGTTGTGGCATCGGGATTCTCTAAAAGATGCAGTGCGGCGTGGATGGTTTCAGCCGGGTTGTGCGGGGGAATAGAGGTTGCCATCCCCACTGCAATCCCTGCAGCACCGTTCACCAAGAGGCTGGGGAACTGTGCGGGGAGCACCTGTGGTTGTTGAAATTGATTGTCGTAGTTGGGGACGAAATCGACGGTGCTCTTGTCTAAGTCGTCGGTGAGCAAGCTTGCGGACCCAGCTAGACGTGCTTCTGTGTAGCGTGCTGCTGCGGGACCGTCGTCTAAGGACCCAAAGTTTCCGTGCCCATCGATAAGGGGGACGCGCAAGTTGAAGTCCTGTGCCAGCCTCACCAGTGCGTCGTAGATTGGTGCGTCCCCGTGCGGGTGCAGCTTTCCCATCACTTCACCAACAACGCGCTGGCTCTTCACGTGGCCTTTGTCTTTGGTGAGACCCATCCGGTCCATTTGATAAAGGATGCGGCGTTGGACTGGTTTCAGCCCGTCACGTGCGTCAGGAAGGGCGCGGGCGTAGATGACGGAGTAGGCATATTCTAAAAAAGAGTCCTTCATTTCGTCTGAAACGTCGATGTCGTCGATTTGTTCCTCTACCGAAAGTTCGCTCTTAGTCATGTGGGCCATTATTGTGTACTTGCTGTACCTCCCGGATAAACCACGCTAAGCAGGTGTTGATGACAACCTTTGATAAGGTCCGCGCCACGGGGTTCCACGTCGAAGTTGTTGAGCAAACATTGGCTGAACTAGCCGATGGGTCTCTTCCTGAACATTTCGTTTTTACGTTGGCAACCTCTTTTGACGATGAGTCTGTCTTCCGCCATCTGGACTACGTGGGGCTTGGTGTGGGGGAGCTCATTGCCGTTCACGTGGATGAGCTTTCCACGGGGCTGCGCGTAATCACAACGTTGATTCCGTTGCGCCAGATCGGTCCCGTTGAGCTGGCCCAGGTCATGGAAGGGCCCGGACACCCGAAGGATCTTTCCGGGTACCGGGAGCTCCACTTGCACGTTGGGGTTGACATGGTTTCGACAATTGAGCTGGAGCGGGCCGAATGCGACGACCCCCAGTGCGACTTTGATCACGGCTACTCGGGTCTTTTCAAGAAGGACGGCATAACGCTTCGGTTTGACGCGAACCAAGCGGACCTCGCTGCATCCAGCAGAAGCGACGTTGTCGGGTTTGCTCGCGCAGTTTCCGCGGCGGTGGCACGTGCCTGAAAACCCTTCACTTCCCGGTGGGGACGTTGCCGAGGAAAATCCGGTGGGGCAGATCCGCAAAGCGTTGAAAGACGCGGGCCTTGCCGACCCTTCACCCGCACCAAAGGCGTTCATCGGTTCGGTTCTTCCGGCGGCTTTAGCATCGGTCCAGCCAGACAATCCCGGGGCGGATAGGCAAGCCGCGCAGGCGTTCGGGCTGGACGCAGCAAGCAGCGTCGTTGTAGTTCTAGTGGACGGGCTGGGAGAGATTGGTTTGCGAGCTCACTTAGCTCACGCCCACACCCTTCGCGCACTGGCACCGCGGCAAGGAGGCACAGCGCAGACTGTGCTGCCTTCCACGACAGCTGCAGCGCTCACTACGTTTGGAACTGGAGCGCTGCCGGGGACAACCAACATGGTGGGGTATTCCGTCCTAAACCCACATGGCGAAGTGATGAACCTTTTGAACTTCAGCCCTAACGTCGCTGCGGAGCAGTGGCAGCCAACCCCAACTTTCTTCGAGACGTTCAGTGCCACTGGCATTACCCCATCTTTGATCACCAAACCGAAGTTCGCGAGCTCTGGGCTGACGCGTGCAGCATTTCGCGGCGCAAACTTTGTGGGTCGTGAAAGTCTGGAAGGACGTTTCGACGCGGCTTTGCGGGGGATAGCGAAGGGTGAAAAGCTCCAGGTGGTCTACTGGGCGGACATCGACCATGTGGGACATGGAAAAGGACTGGGCTCCTTTGAGTGGACTGCTGCCCTTGAGGAGTTCGACGCAGCACTGGGTGCCTTCTTGAAGCGACTACCCAAGGACGTCCAGGTCGTGATGACGGCCGACCACGGCATGGTCAACGTCCAACAGATAATTGACGTCGCGCAAACACCGCAGTTAGCTTCGGGTGTGGCAGCTATAGCGGGCGAGGGTAGGGCGGTGCACCTGCACGCCAAAGCAGACCAGCAAGAGCAGGTCGTGGAGCGCTGGCGTGACTATCTGGAGGACAAGGCGGTCGTAGTTCCTGCTTCTCAGCTTCCCGAAATTTTAGGGCCGGGTCCTGGAAACGCTGTTGTTGGTACGGCCATGGTTTTCGCAAAGGACGGCCTAGTGATCCTTGACTCGGCCACCCAAAAACCCTCCGTCTTTGCGATGAAGGGGGTTCACGGCTCTTTCACGGCGCGGGAGATGACGATCCCGGTCTGGCGGTTGGCCTAGTCAGTCTTCGACCCGAAGACGATTTCATCCCAAGAGGGCATGGGCTTGCGTTTGGAGCGGGATG
>CAYFNQ010000045.1:0-9319 GCA_964344535.1 uncultured Actinomyces sp. | reverse complement strand
ACTTCTACGACAACTACTTGGACAAGGTCAACCTGATCGACTACCTCCTGTACGTTGAAATGCTCAACGACTGGGATGCTGTCGCCCAAGACTTGCAAGTCGTCAGCTACGACGGCCAAAAGTTCTACTTCCTCCCTTGGGACAAGGACACCACATTCGGTATGTACTGGGACGGCAGTGGTCTGATGGAAGGCTCGGAGACGGAGCTGCTCATTGATTACAAGAACGAAAGCGTGATGCAGAAACCCTGGTTCAAGGCCTACCACGCCTTCACCCCAGATGTTGAAGCCCGCTACGCACAACTACGGGACGAAGGCGTGTTCACTGTCGAAAACGTCCAAATGCACGCTGACGCTGTTCACGGGAAAGTCAGCGATGAGCTGTGGCAGACAGAGCGCTTCCAGTGGGATTCGGTTGGGAGACCCTCTGTTGGCGAAACGGACTACGACCAGCTGCTGGCTTGGTTCGAAGCTCGCCTAGCTACCCTGGATGCCCACTACAACTACACGCCAGGGTCCTAGTGGCCCTGTAAGGCCCCGTTAGCCGAGCGAAAGCGGGAAGAAAGTCCCGGCACCGCGAAAGCGGTGCTATTTGCACAGTTCAACGGCGCTTTCTCTGCGGCCTGCGGGACCCGGCAGCCCAGCTGGAACGTAAAATGTGACCTAAAGCACCCAGGTGGAGCTTTAGGTCAGGCAGTGACATCTTTTCAGGTAAGGGGAAACCATGAAAGTGAAACCACTAAGAGCCGTAGGTGCTCTACTTGCGTCCTTGATCTTGGCGCTGGGCGTCGCCGGGTGCGGTAAGTCCGAAAACCAACTGGTGGGCAGCTGGATTTTAGTGTCTGTCGGGGAAGAAGACTACGACGACAGCGAAGTTCTGCTTGCAGACGCCATGGGTGTCAGTGTGAAACTGAACTTGAGCGCCGATGGAAAAGCGGAGCTGGACTTGTCTGGTGAGGTCGTCAGCGGTGGATGGAAGTCCACGGGAGACACGTCCGGCACCGCAGACTTGACTGACTTTGGGGTCGTCCAGCTGAGACTGGATGGAGAAAAGCTGTACATGGAAGAGGGCGAAGACTTCTTCATCTTCCTGCGCTACGAAGACGTCTCCGACTCATCAATCGACATTGAGGAAGCGCCGGCCCCCAGCTTTGAGGGCACATGGGTTGACGCTGACGGCTATGCAACCCTAAAGCTAGATGCGGACGGAACTGCTACTTTCACGTTCGGTCCCGACGTGGATGAAGGCACCTGGGAAGCAGATAGTGAAACAACTGGTGTCTTCACTGGCACAGAGCTAGGGGCCGACATGACGTTGAACGGTGACGAACTGACGCTCTCACTGGATGGGGAAAGCATGGTGTTCGTCCGCCAAGGCTCCTAGAGCTAGCGAGCCTGCACGGCAAGGCGATGCTCCCGCAGCCACATAGAAGGTAGTGCTGGGCTGCGGGAGTCGAACCCTAGTCTTCCCAGTTGACCTCTGGCGACGCATGCCAAGCTTGGCCTGCGGCATCCCAGTACCGTGGGTGAGCGGCAATTCTCTCGCTGAAGTCCTGGAAGTCGCGGGTCTCCTGCTCACTCCAACCAACCTCAGCGGTTGCGGGAATCCGTGGCAAAAGCAGGTACATGAGGTCTTCAAAAGACGGCACAAACTCCGTCCACATTGCAGCTTCGACACCGACCAACGATCCCTCATCCACGCCTTCCACCTGCGTAGCGGGGTCCCAGTCATAGCTGGCCTGCAACGGTATGAAGCCAGCCCAGTCTTGCCCCGGGCCAGTATCCGCGTCGTATTTCATGTCAAAGTAGGTGTGGGGAGCGGGGGACATGAGGACCTTCTTGCCGGTTTGTGCGGCGGCGACGACATGTGCGGGATCCTCGACCGTCCTCCACCACTGCACCACAGTCCCTTCAGGAAGGTCAGCAGTGGCCGCCTCCTGCCAAACGACCGGTGTTTTTCCACTATCGGTCACGGCTTTGGTGGCCTGAGCAATCAGCTCTACGTACTCTTCTTTCGGCTGCTCATAAGCCTCATCTCCCCCAACATGAACGTAGGGGCTCGATGACTGCTGTGCGGCAGACTCAAAAATCGTTGTCAGGAACTCTTTGGTAAACGGCACATCCGGGTAAAGCTTGGAGAATCCAACTTTTGCACCGGCGTACGCTGGCGTTGGTTCGCCCGAAGGCATGAGCTGTGGCAGGGCGTGCGTCGCCGCGTTCGTATGCCCAGGGGTATCAAATTCAACAATGACATCGATGCCCTGGTCCGCGGCATAGCCAACGATTTCCTGGAAGTCCTTCGTGGAATAGAAGCCACTACGGTTTCCTTCCCCCGCGGTTTTGCCAGACACCTCCGTTAGCTCCGGTAGGGACGGCACCTCCAGCCTCCACCCCTGATCATCTGACAGGTGAAGGTGCAAAGTGTTCATGTGGTACAGAGACAAGGTGTCAATGAGCGCCTTGATTTCTGAAACTGGGAAGAAGTTGCGGGTCACATCCATGGACAAGCCGCGCCACCCAAAACGCGGCTCATCCTCAATAATCACGGCGGGCACAGCGCTTGTGCCGGCCTCATCCTGGGCCACCAGCTGCCGCAGTGTCTCCAGGCCTCGGTGAAGCCCCTTTGGAGCGGTGGCAGTGACAGTGACCGAGTCCTTCCCAACGTTTAGTTTGTACGCCTCCGGGTTCTCAGCGGCCGCGTCGGCATCTAGGGCCAGCTGCACCCGCGCAACATCACTGAACTCACCTTCGGAGTTCAGTGCAGACAGGGCCTTACGTACCAGCGCCTCCTGGGCCCGGGGATCCGTGTCCTCAAACCCGACAACAGCCACGTTCTCATCAGGTGCTACCAGGAAGGCCTGCTCTTTAGTTTCGGTGACTTTTTTTGGACGAGGAATCAGCGTTGCAAGGCTCATGGCCATCCTTTGTGAGGTAGAGGTCTGCCAAATCGTCCCGAGAACCGGGGCGCTCCGGGGTTGGGTTTAGGGGCAGACACCACTCATCGTAGTGCAGCTAATCCCAACCTCAAACGAGCGGCTACGCGCCTATTTCCTGGTCAATGTACTTCTTGCCTGTCGCCACCCACCCGGCCGCCACCAGCAGCACAGAGGTAGAGGCTAGAACGACTAGCACCGGCGGCCAACTGCCCAACCATCCGAATGCGGCACCCACCAAAAAAGGTCCGGTGCCGGCCAGCAGGTAGCCAACCGGCTGGACAAACCCCGACACTGAGGCGGTCACAGCCGGTTTCCTAGTTCTTTCAATGATTAGGGCTAAGGCAGTTGGGAAGCAAAAGCCGGCCACTGATAAGAAGATGGCCCAAAGCCAAGGAACGGTCGCCCCGATGAAAGCAATCCCCAAATAGCCCGACGCCAGCAGTACCCCAAACAGTAAGATTGCGGGTCGCAAGCCCTTACGCCAAGCAACGATGCGGGGCATAATCAGGCCGCCCGGAATGCCACCAACCGCAATGATCGTTGACATCCATGCGGCAGTATCAGCACTGACCCCCGCTGCCCTGTAAGCCGTGGGGATCCAGCCGAACTGGATGTAGGCGTGCATGGACTGCAGCCCGAAAAAGAGCATCAGGGCCACCGCTGTCTTGGAGCGAAACAGCTGCCAAAAGTAGTTACCAGAGCGTCTAGACCCAACCGGGAGACGAAAACGCGGTGCCGCCAAATAGAGTGCTAGCCAAAGAAGTAGGGACAATGCTGCAATCCCCGCCCACAACCCCAGCGCAAACCGCCAACCCTGTCCCGGCCAATATGCATCCGCGGTGCGGGAAATGATGGTGGCCATGAAGATCGGCACCGTGGACCCCAAAGCCAATGCGGTTGTGTAGGCGGTAGCCATGGCCGCGGCACGCTTTGGAAACTCCGCCTTAATGTAGGCAGGTAAAACCACGTTGCCAATGGCTGCGCCCCCAAGTGCCAGCACTGAAAACAGTAAGAACAGTTGACTGGAATCTGTGAGGACCCGCAACGTCATACCCACGGTGCCCAGGATCGACGCGATGATAAGGGCGCCGGTCATTCCGGTGGCCGCAGTGAACCTGTTGGCGGTGAAACCGACTAGGGCGAAAGAAAACCCGGGCAGGGCGGTGAGAAGTCCAGCCGCAGTGGGGGACAGACTCAGAGCTTCCACGACCTCTTGAAGAATAGGTCCAACAGAGGTGGCGGCCGGTCGTAGCGACGCGGCAGTCACCACGGAAGCCACGATCATGAGGCCTGCTAAAGATCTCCCGCGGCTGTCTTGAACTGGCTGAGACTGGACCATGATCCAATCTTCAACTGCGGCAAGGCTCTAGCGGCGGCGAAGCTGCGTGGGTTTGGTCCCAATCGGGTGCGCGGCGTAGCGTGGCGGGCCGTCCGCAGACGGAGACAAAATGGGAAACTCACTGGCCCGTGCGCTAGAGCCGGTATTGTAGGGCGGACAGCGTTCAAACTGGCACCGCCGTTTTGAATCCGCTGGCCTTTGACCTACCGGGGCCAAAGGAACTTGGAGAGAACGTTTTAATATGTATCGCTACCTGTTTCGCCGGCTGTTGAACTACACGGTGTTGTTGTTCATCGCGGTTTCCTTGGCGTACTTGTTGGCGGGGACGACCCTGAATCCGCGGACCCAGTTCGATTTCACTAACCCATCGCTGGACGTTGACTCTGTGAATGCGGCCCTGACCAGGTACAACATCAACCCAGATACACCGCTGCTAGAGCGGTATTGGATCTGGCTGCAGAACATTTTCGGGCACTGGAACTGGGGATTTACCCCCAAGGGTGAATCCGTTAACAAGATCTTGGGAACCAGGATCTGGGTCTCTTTGCGCCTGATCTTCATCGGGTCGTTCGTAGGTATTTTGGGCGGCGTCGCCCTGGGCGCTTGGAGTGCGACCCGTCAGCACAAGATGAGCGACCGTGTGGTTTCTTTGGTGGCTCTGATCATCATTTCAACGCCCACGATCGTAATCGCGACCACACTGCAAATCTTGGCAATCAAGTTCAACCAGGCCACGGGAACCAACTTCTTCGAATTCATCGGTGAAACCGGGGACATTGGTGACTATCCGGGGGCCGAACTGGTCAACAGGCTTCAGCACCTTTTGCTTCCAACAATTTCCATGTCGCTGGGAGGGATTGCGGTTTACTCCCGCTACCAGCGCAACCTGATGCTGGACACGCTGGGGCAAGACTACGTGCGCACTGCCAGAGCTAAGGGCCTGCGCAAAGGTGCAGCCGTGCGTAAACACGCACTGCGCACGGCGCTGGTGCCCATGGCCACCTACTTCGCCTTCGTTATCGCCGGCCTCTTCACAGGGGCAACCATTACTGAGCAGATTTTCTCCTGGCACGGGATGGGCATCTACTCCGTTACCTCTATTACGGGCCACGACATCAACGGTACGGTCGCGGTCGTTGCATTTTCTGCTTGTATGACTTTCTTTGGGTTGCTGCTGGCTGATATCTTCACCGTTGTTGTTGACCCGCGTGTTCGAGTGAGCTGATTGAGATGTCAAACGACGAACTAGGCAGAGCCGAAGAAAACGAAGCGGAGTTCAAAGAACCTCCCAGGGACCCCTCGCACCCCCAATTTGCTTACGACCCGATCATCCGTGAGCAGGATGCGTACAACACCAGGGCGGACCAGCCGGACCCGGCCGGTGAGCTGGGGGTTGACCCCGACGGTCTCACTACCCCGCCACCCGATCCCGATCACGGTCTGACCCCCAAGGCGGCAACCGACCGTGCTGACGAAATTCTGGCCGATGAGGAAGCGGGCGTCGACGACTCACTATCCCTCACCAGAAAGCAGCTGATCTGGCGTCGATTCGTTCGCCAAAAGCCAGCTGTGTTCGGGATGGTTGGGTTCGCACTCATCGTTTTGCTGGCAATCATGGGCCCCTACATTGGTCAGTGGGAATATCGCGAAGTAGACAACAAGAACTTCCTAAAACCGCCCTCTTCGCTGCACTGGTTGGGAACCGGACAGACCGGGCGTGACATGTTTGCCCTCACGGTTGAGGGCCTGCGCAAATCCCTAATAATCGGTATCGCAGTCGCCCTAATCCAGACAACTGTGGCAGCCCTAGTCGGGGCTTCAGCGGCGTTCTTTGGAAAGTTCTACGACAAGACAATCCTGTGGATTATTGACCTTTTATTAGTCATCCCCTCCTTCCTCTTGATCGCTATCCTGACCCAAAAGTTTGGTGGCCAAAAAGGGTCGACACTGACTTTCATCATGCTGCTTGCAGCTTTCGGGTGGATGCTCACAGCACGTGTGGTTCGCTCTATGACGCTGTCTGTGATCTCACTGGACTACGTCCGGGCGGCAAAATACATGTCTGTACCGTCTTTTTCTACGATCACGCGGCACATCATTCCAAACGTCTCCTCCTTCCTGATCATCGATGCCACTTTGGGTGTGGTGTCTGCGGTCATGACGGAGACCTTCCTGTCCTACTTTGGATTCGGTGTGCAGCCGCCAGAAACCTCCCTTGGCGTGCTGCTTTCAGAAGGGCAAAAGATGGCCACATCTTTCCCCTGGACGTTCTTAGCGCCGGCAACGGTTTTGTCGCTAATGCTGATCTTTATCAACTTCATGGGAGACGGACTAAGAGATGCGATTGACCCAACTTCGCGTAGTGGGGGTAAGGCGTGAGTAAGCGTAAACAGAAAACAGTTTTTGCCTCTAACGCATTACCGAATCCAGAATCTGGGGAACCGGTCCTAAGCGTTGAGGATCTGAAGGTAACTTTCCCCTCAGAAGACGGCCTTGTGCGGGCGGTGCGGGGCATCAACTTTGACCTCCAAAAAGGTGAAGTCCTAGGAATAGTTGGTGAGTCCGGTTCCGGGAAGTCCGTTACGTCCATGGCCATCATGGGCCTACTGGATGAGACGGCCCGGGTTGAAGGCTCAATCAAACTCTTTGGCACGGAGCTTCTAGGCCGCAGCGACGCCTACATGTCCAACATTCGCGGCAAAGTGCTGTCCATGGTCTTCCAAGACCCACTGTCAGCACTGACCCCTGTCTACTCAGTTGGTGCTCAGCTGGTGGAAGCACTGCAAATTCACCAAAAGATGAGCAACACTGCTGCGCGCGAACGGGCCATGGAGTTACTGGGACTAGTTGGTATCCCCAACCCTGAAATACGTTTCAAGTCTTTCCCGCATGAGTTCTCAGGGGGTATGCGGCAGCGCGTCATGATCGCCATGGCCATCGCCAACGACCCCGACCTGATCATTGCGGATGAGCCCACCACTGCATTGGACGTGACTATCCAAGCCCAAATCTTGGAGCTGCTGAAGACGGCTCAAAGAGAAACAGGCGCTGCCGTGATCATGATTACCCACGACCTTGGGGTCGTCGCGGGCATGGCGGACAAAGTCGCGGTCATGTATGCGGGACGTGTCGTTGAGTTCGGCAGCGTCGACGATATTTTCTATCGTCCTCGCATGCCCTACACGATCGGACTGCTTGGTGCCTTGCCCCGACCGGATGAGAAGTCAAACACCGCATTGGCCACCTTGGAAGGTAGCCCGCCATCAATGCTGGTGAAGCCGACCGGGTGTCCATTTGCACCGCGGTGCCCACTGGCAACCCCAGCCTGTTTGGATGGGGAGCCGCGGCTGCTACCCATTGACGAGCCGGTCCGCGATGACTCTAAAGAGCTGGCGGACGAAGAGTTGGTTGGCGACGTTCATACGGTGGCGTGCATCCGTTCCGATGAGATCGCAGAGCACGGGTGGGGCTACAAGCAGATCTATCCGATTCCCCGCGACATCGATCGTCAAGCGGGGCGCCGCGGTCGCGCAGAGCGTGAGGACATACTGCAAGTGGAAGGGCTGAAGAAGCACTTCCCGCTCATGAAGGGTGCAGTCTTCAAGCGCCGGGTCGGTACCGTCTACGCCGTCGACGGGATCTCTTTCACCATTAAAGCCGGAGAAACCATGGGCTTGGTGGGAGAGTCAGGCTGCGGTAAAACCACGACTTTACTGCAGATTTTGGACCTGGTAAAACCACAGGACGGAACCATCGTCGTTTTGGGTCGTAGCACAGACAAGCTGGGCCGCAACGCGCGTAAAGAGGTTCGCCGCGACCTGCAGGTAGTGTTCCAAGATCCCATGGCATCGTTGGATCCGCGCATGCCCATCTATGACATCATCTCGGAGCCACTGAAGTACAACGGCTATTCCAAAGCGGAGATGCGCAGCAGGGTCAACGAACTCATTGAGCTGGTTGGGTTGGAGCGAGCACACCTGAATAGGTACCCGCGCCACTTCTCCGGCGGGCAGCGCCAACGCATCGGGATCGCCAGAGCGTTGGCTTTGGAACCTAAACTGCTGGTCCTCGACGAACCAGTTTCAGCCTTGGACGTGTCAATTCAGGCCGGTGTCATCAACCTGCTGGATGAGTTGAAAGCCAAGCTGGGGCTGTCGTACCTATTCGTTGCTCATGACCTGTCCGTGGTGCGCCACATTGCCGACCGTGTTGCAGTCATGTACTTAGGTCGCGTCGTGGAAATCGGTGACGTGGAGGAGGTGTTCAACCGACCCGAACACCCGTACACGCAGGCCCTACTGTCAGCGATTCCTGTTCCCGACCCGCAGTTGGAGCAGTCCAGGAAACGCATCCTGCTATCGGGAGACCTTCCCTCACCTGCCAACCCGCCTTCGGGCTGCAGGTTCAGGACACGCTGTCCCCTGTACAAGCTGCTACCAGACGACAAGAGGGTCGCTTGCGACACTATTGATCCGGAGCTCTTAGCGCCACCTGGCTCTACAGAGCTGTTGACCGCATGCCACTACCCGGAGCCGGTCAACGTCTTCGCACCTGCGGATGCCCCGGACTCCGTCGCCAATTCGGCTTTGGCACCCCTTGTTCAATAGTCGAACTGGGAAGGAAGTTCCACTCAAGTTACCCGCATCTCTTTTTAGGTATGTTTTGGTCACGGTTTGGTAGCGAAACTGTGAGGACCGCTTTGCGCGGTTCCCAGCTGCCGGCTTTGGCGCTAGCCTTCTAGACGATTGCGGGTGAGCTCTGCTTGCCCCGCAGTGCCAACGTGAAGGCTGACCGGCAGTGCTGGCAGCCAAATCGAAGGGGTGGGACGCGCTCCCACTGGATAAAAGAAAACTCTAACTGGAGGTACTGAATGCGACGCAAGGTTTACGGCCTCGCCGCAGTAGCTGCCGTTGGCGCACTGGCACTAGCCGGCTGCTCCTCAGGTGGCGATAAAGGACAAAGCGGAGACGCTGGTGGAGGAACCACAGACGCGCCAGGCGCAACTGACGCAGTTCCCGCAGCAGACATCAACCCGCACGACCGTG
>CAYFNQ010000044.1:8427-9629 GCA_964344535.1 uncultured Actinomyces sp. | reverse complement strand
CTGTTCGCACCTCACAAGTGGACCCTGGTTTTAGTTTTGGTGCTAATCAGCGTCTCTTCTCTAATTGGGATGGCCCAACCATTTCTAGTCCGGGGCGTAATTGACCGGGCACTGCCTGAAGCCAACCGGGCACTCCTTGTTGGTTTGGCTCTGGCGATGGTGGCGGTGGCTGCCGTGACCTCCGCTCTGAGTGTCGTTCAGACCTGGTTGAGTTCAAACATGGGCCAAGAAGTGATGCACAAGTTGCGGTCTTCAGTTTTCACTCACCTGCAGAACCAGTCTCTAGAGTTCTTCACCAGGACTCCTGGTGGGGAAGTGCAGTCCAGGCTCACTAACGACATTTCTGCGATGCAAAACGTGGTGACGAACAGTGCAACCCAGGTTGCCTCCCAGCTGACAGCGGTTGTTGCAGCCGTCGTGGCCATGCTGGCTCTTTCTCCCTTACTAACCGCCCTGTCTCTTCTTGTTTTGCCGCCGGCAGCACTCCTGTCGCGGAAAGTGGCGCTGATGCGCCGCGATTTGATGAGTAGGCGCCAGCATCAGATGGCCCAACTGCACACCCAAGTGGAAGAGGGTTTGTCGATTTCTGGAATCCGCCTTACGAAGACCTTGGGCTCCACTCAAAGATCGGCTAAACGTTTTGAATCTGCGTCCCAGGAACTGGTGGGACTGGAGGTGGCATCCCAACTTGCGGGCAGGTGGCGGATGGCGACAATGTCCATCGTGTTTGCCGCAATCCCGGCAGCAATTTACGTGGCCTCTGGCGGTGCAATCGCAGAAGGGCGCATGACCATTGGAACGCTGGTCGCTTTCACGGCCTTGCAAACCACCATCTTTCGACCCCTCATGGGGCTGCTAAATGTGGGCGTCCAGTGGGTCACTGCCCAAGCGTTGTTTAGCCGCATCTTTGAATACCTTGACCTAAAACCTGAGGTAGCTGACCCGGTGAACCCAGTGAAGCTGGACCCGAAAGACGTATCTGGAATGGTTTCGTTCGACAATGTGACGTTCCAGTACCAGGATGAGGCGCCAGTGCTTCAAAACGTGAGCATCCAGATTCCCGCGGGAAGCTCAGCTGCCCTAGTTGGACCGACGGGATCCGGTAAGAGCACGATGGCTGCGCTGCTCTCTAGGCTCCACGACCCCAAGCTCGGCAAGGTCTCTATCGACGGGGTGAACATTGCAGACCTTGCGCTGGAAGA
>CAYFNQ010000044.1:0-8327 GCA_964344535.1 uncultured Actinomyces sp. | reverse complement strand
ATGATCTGCTGCGGCCGCATGGGCCCCATGTGCCTGCCGGTTTACGACGTGATGGAAGCAGTGGAGGAGGACTACCCACAGGTAGCCTTCCGCGACATGGCATTTGATGACCCGGTCGCGGTCACCATCCGCTCCCTACCTGAAACACAGGGCTTCATGGGACTGCCATTCACCGTCTACTTCAAGAACGGTGAAGTCGTCAAAGCCACCAGCTCTATCCAGTCGATGGACCAGGTCACGGACATCCTCGACGAAAACTTCGCGTAAGTCACCGTGTCTAAAACTGTGACTAACAAGGAAACTAAAACCCTCTTTGACCTCATAGTTCTAGGCGCCGGACCAGCTGGACTAACCGCAGCGCTTTATGCGGCGCGCGCCCAACGAAGCGTCCTGGTTCTAGACACGGGCACAGTGGGTGGCCAAACGGTTCTGACTCACGCCGTCGCCAACTACCCGGGCACGGGAGAGGTATCCGGTCGCGAACTGTCCCAAACCATGTTGGCCCAGGTGAAGAGTTTCGGTGGCACAGTGAAACCGTTCGCCAGGATCACGGAAGTGAACCTGGAGGGCACACTGAAAAAAGTGGGCCTCAAGAACGGCACTGTTTACGAAGCTCCCGTAGTAATTGTGGCTACCGGCGGAGTCCCCAGGAAGCTGGGGGTCGAAGGTGAAGACCAGTTCTTCGGCCAAGGAATCTCCTACTGCGCGACCTGCGACGGTGAGTTCTTCACAGACCGCCCCATCGCGGTTGTTGGCGGGGGAAACTCCGCGTTGGAAGAAGCCGTGGCACTGTCACAATTCGCCTCCGACATTACGGTCCTGCACGAATTCGATGAGTTCCAAGCCGAGCCACACATTGTGGAACAGGCAAAGCAGAACCCGAAGATCAGTTTCCTGACCGGACAGGAGATCCAGGGTTTCGCGGGAGATCCGGGCCTTTCAACAATCACTTCTAAATCGAAGAGCGACGGGACCGTAACGAACACTCCAATTGATGGTGCGTTCGTGTTCATCGGTTATGTCCCAAACACCGGGTTCTTAGATGGTCAAGTGAAACTGAACGACGCTGGCTACATTGTGACAGACGATCTGATGGCAACGAACGTGCCGGGCGTCTACGCAGCCGGCGATGTGAGGGTAAAGCGCGACCGACAGATCACCACCGCCGTTTCGGACGGAACAGTGGCAGCCCTTTCCGCATTGAGCCACTTGGGTAAAATCGAAGGGTGACTAAACAAATAAGTACGCACGTAACGCAGCAAGGCGCGACACAGCAGGCAGAAACAGCCCTGTGCCGCGCCTTGTCGCATCCCCTCCGAAGATCCTTGCTGCGGGGACTTTTAGGCGGAGAATGCGACGTTGGCGTTATGCAGGAAAAAACTCAAACCGACCAGCCGACAGTTTCTAAGCACCTGGCCGTGCTGCGTGAGTCAGGGGTGGTGGAAGTAAGAGTTGACGGGCGTCGACGCTGCTACACACTCACATACCCGGAACAGACCGGCCAGCTCCTAAAAGCACTGGACGAACTCGCTGCGAATCTGAGTTAGCTTCCAAACGGTCCTGAACTAAACCGCAGCGCTGTGTGACTGGTCCGGTACGCTCACTGGGAGCACGGGATGCAGGAGGAGTAATGGCACAGGCGCCAAAGAAGAAAGTGGTTCGAGTAGAACCCTCAAAGAAGAGTGTTCCTACGGAGACTGGATCGGGTAAGGCGAAGCGAGTCTGGAGCCCCACACCGGAAAGCAAGAAGAAGGCGACGAATCTGCGCATCGTGGCGTGGGTTGCGTGGATCCTAGCGATTGGGCTGGAAATCACGGCAGTCGTACTGTTGTTGCGGCGGGATGAACCCAAGGTTGGGCTCCTGATCGTTGCGCTGGTCGTCATGGCAGCGCTGGCTGTCGCAGGAAACCTGGCGTGGCGTAAAGCTAACCGTTTGGACCCCGCCTCTGAAAAGAACAAGACCCGCTTCTTCATTCAAAACCAGCTGGGCGTTTTTATGACCGTCTTGGCGTTCCTGCCACTGGTCATCCTGGTTTTTGCCGACAAGAACTTGGACGGGAAAGAAAAGGCCCTGGTTGGTGGCATTGGGGCAGTGCTACTAGTTGGTGTCGCTGTCCTCACCGGTGTCGAATACGATTCGGCATCCCAGGAGCTTTACGCTGAAGAAGAGCAAACCATTGTTCTGTTGACGGGCGAAGACATCGTCTACTGGACAAAGAGTGGAAAAGTCTTCCACGTCTGTGCAGAGGTCCCAGATGTAAACAAAGAGTCTGCTGACGGAACCATTTATGAAGGCACCGTTGCGGATGCTCACGCAGCCGGAAAAGACCGCATCACAAAGCGGTGGGAAAGCGAAGCCATCAACTACTGTGGGTACACCCAAGAAGATGTTGACCGCGTAGTCAGCCAGCTACAAACCGAAGGTTTCAACGTGGAAGAGGAAACCGGCTCTGGCGAGACCGACACGGATGAGGTCGACGCCGACCAAGAAGACATCGACGAAGAAGACGAAGACCAGGAGTAAGCGCCATGAGCCAACAAATTGATGACCTTTTGGGACAGCTCCCTATCGATGACATCGCCGCGAAACTAGGAGTGAATCCCAAGGAAGCAATGGCAGCTGCCTCACAGGCCCTGCCAGCACTGTTTGGGAAAATGGCTTCCAATACCAGCGAAGGTGGTGGAGACGCGCTCAAAGCTGCGCTGAAGGACCACGTTGGGAACGAAAAGGTCAGCATCGAAGAAGTTGACACCAAAGATGGTGAGAAGATCGTCGCTAAGGTCTTTGGTGACGGCAAAGAGGAAACGATTAAAGCCTTTGCTGGGGGAGCTGACGCTTCACTCATCACCAAGATGCTGCCCATGCTGGCGCCGCTGGTCATGGGCTACCTTGCCAACAGCATGTTTTCTGGAAAGTCCTCCGACAAGAAAGCACCCAGCACCCAAGCAGGTACTTCGGACATGCTCGGAAGTCTCCTTGAAAGCCTCACCGGGTCCGCTTCATCCAAGCCTGGCGCAACCAAAAAGGGCGCACCCAAGTCGGGTGGACTAGGTGCCCTTGGGGACATGCTGGGAGGCCTTCTAGGCGGCAAGTAGCACTATTTCTCCCCACTTCAAACGCTTTGCTGGGAAGATCTAGTCATGGATGACACCACGTCTAACCCCCAGGAAGCTCGAAAGCGCGAAAAACTGGCGCGAAGTTACCTTCGGTGGTTGCGTCGCAGACATCGGGACGCAACCCCGGAGCAGCTAGTGGCAATCCTGGAACGCCACTACCTATCCGCCGTGACTGGTGTCGGTGCACTAGTTTCTGCAGGGCAGATGGCCGCAACTGTTGGCGTAGCCATGATCCCCTTCTCACGGTCGGCACGAAACGTGACCGCCAGCAGCTCCCGAAAGTCCGCGGCAAGGAGGCTCACCGGGGTCCTGGCGGTTAGGGGCGCCACTGCATTTGCAACCAGGGGGCTGCAAATGTTGCCAGCCGGAGATCATCAGCTCCAGTTTGAGTTGACTGCACTTTTTGCCAGCGCTTTGGCTCAAATCCACGGTCTGGAACTAGACCAAGACCAGACAAACACGTTGGTGTACGGGCTAACTGGCCAACAGTTGTCGCGCGACCAAATCAAGGCACTGGCCGTCAGCTTGGCAAAGAGTCCACTGCAACCCCAGGAAGTCCTGCGCACCCCAGACCCCAGGGACTGGATGCACTGGGCTGAAAGCCTGGCGACAGCCCTTCCCGGAGGGGTCGCGGGCGATCTGCTGTCAATTGTTGACAGCCAGGACCTGTACCCGCTTGCGGCCACCATGAATCCCAAGCAGCAGGCGCGCATAGGTTACGGGGTTGCTGCGGCTGCCGGTGGAGCAGAAAGACTCGCTTTCGGCAAGGAAGTTGTCGCAACTGCCAGGCGCGCTTTCCCGCCTCCCCCAGAAGAATTCCCCGGAGACTTTGACGCGCAGGATGGCGATGCCCAAGACGTCGAATTTGAGGACGTGGAAGTTGAAGACATTGACGTTGTCGGCGACGACACCGGCACTGTGAAGGTCCGGATCCGCGCCGCTATTGAGGCAGCTCCTGCAGATTTGGAAAGCAAGGCAGCATCTAGCCGTTTTCAAAAGGTGAAAACAAGGCTACGAAATGGACTGAGGCGGAAGCCGGCCGCACAAGACTGAGTCGCCCGAAAAGAAAGTCGGCAGAAGTTAAATAGTTGCGGGTAGCTGCCGGGGCCTAACCAGCGCCCACAGCGCCAGTATCGCTAAGGCGGCAGCGAAAGCCATCATGCCTGCCATTGGCAGTGCTGACTGGACACCCAACCAGCCGATGATCGGTGTCAGCAGGCCCGCTATTCCAAAGTTCATTGCACCCATCACGCTCGCGGCAGTGCCCGCTTCAGCACCGTGGTCTGCAAGCGCCAAGTACTGCAGGGTCGGAAATGAAGCCCCGCACATGAGGATCAAGAACCACAGGGGAACTAGCGTTCCCCACATGCCCGCCCCGGCCACTGCCAGAGTAAATATTGTTGCGGCAAGCGCCAGCTGCATGATGGTGGTGACGACCAAAACGAACTGCGGGGCTACCAGTCCTCTATGGATCAGACGGGAGACGCTTTGGACTCCAGCAATTACAGCTAGAGAGTTGATGGCGAATGCGTAGCCAAACTGCTGCTCGTTCATTCCGTACACCTGCTGGAACAGGAACGGTGAAGCTGACAGGTACGAAAACAAGATTGTCGTGTTCATGGAACTGACGGCGATCACGCCGACAAAGACGCGGTCGGAGAACAGGGAGTGGTAGCGGGAACGCAGGGAACGGGAGTCGGCTTTTCGTACGTGCGAGGGCAAAGTTTCTTTGATGAACAGTGCAACTGCAATGGAGATCAGCAGGCCGTAGGTGGCCAGGACCCAAAAAATCCCTCGCCAGTTTGTGATGAGCAGCAGCTGTGATCCGGCTAGGGGAGCAATGACGGGCGCCAAACCGTTCACCAACGCCAGACGCGACATCATCTGCACAAGGCGCCGGCCGGCAAAGAGGTCGCGGATCATGGCCATGGAGACGACGCCTGACGCCGAAGACCCAAATCCCTGGAGCACGCGGAACACACCCAACCAAAGGATGGATGGGGCCATCGCTGCCAACACGGAGGCACTGACGTGTAAGACGGCAGCTGCAACCAGCGGAGCCTTGCGTCCAACTTTGTCCGACAGTGGACCGACTATTAGCTGTCCGGTTGCAAACCCCACCATCGTTCCGGTCAAAGTCAGTTGGACCATCGCGGCATCCACCCCGAATTGGGTCTCAATGGCGGGGAAAGCCGGCAGGTACATGTCAACCGTGAACGGTCCTAGCGCGGTGAGTGCTCCCAGAATCAGAACGTACGTCATACGCTGACGGTTCGAAAGAAGCTCTCCAGGGGAAGCGCCGGTCCTGTTACTCAGGGTGTACCTCTTTCATGGGTTCTTAGACGGTGTTGCAAGCCGGTGGCTTTGCACTGGCCGCCGCCGGTTGGTCTGTCCTCTAGCTTGCCAGCACAACCCTAGTTTCTTCCGGCACGCGGACTTCAGGGTAAGCGAAGTTACTTCAAGTGGTAGTTTTTCAGCATGCGCGTAACAGATATTTTGAACACAAAAGGGTCACAGGTCCACTCCTTGCCGCCCCAGTCAACCATCCAAGAACTGCTGCGAAAATTGGCGGACCACCGCGTCGGTGCTGTCGTTGTCCTAGAGGATGACAACCGTCTGGGCGGGATCGTCTCAGAACGTGACGTCGTCCGCTTCATCCGCGAATCCGGTGACCTGAAACGTCCGGTCAGCCACATCATGACGCGGGATGTTGAGACGGCTGAGCTTGAAGACGAAATCGAAGACTTGGCGACCAAGATGACGCAGCGCCGAGTTCGCCACCTTCCCGTGGTGGAAGATGACCAAGTTGTGGGCATCGTTTCTATCGGTGACGTCGTGAAGGCCCGCCTGGATGACCTGCAGGCCGAAAGAGACCACCTAGAGAGCTACCTGCACAGCTGACCGGCAGTCATTTTTGAAAGTTTCCGTGCCCACGGCATGGACCACACTGCCTGAACCTTTAGGACACCTTATGATCACTGGGTTGCCTCAACCCGAAATGTCCTGAAAACAGTTGCTAGGACACCGGTCGGGTTGGGGCCTGATTGAAAGGTTCAGCATGAAGAAGTTCGTTTCCTTCACCGCTACTGCGGGAGCTATTGCTTTGGCACTTGCCGGATGTTCCGGTGGGGCCGATTCCAAGGGAGCAGATTCCAACGACGGTGGTGCTGTCAGCGATGACACCGTTTACGTGGTCGGTATCAGCAAGCAGATGGAACACCCCTCTTTGACTGCGGCCGCTGACGGATTCAAGGCCGCATTGGAAGAGTCTGGTCTGAACGTTCAGTTCGAAGATAAGGACGCCAATGGCGATGCCTCACTGATGGCCTCCATTGCTGGAACGTTCAAAGAGACAAACACAGACCTAGTGTTGGCCATCGGCACCCAGGCGGCACAAGCAGCCTCCAGTGCAATCACCGACACTCCCGTCCTGTTCACGGCTGTCACCGACCCGGTTGACGCGCAGCTAGTTGAAGTTTGGGAGTCCCCGGGCGGAAACGTCACTGGCACCTCGGACGCCAACCCTGTTCCGGAGCAACTAGAGCTGATCACCGAAATTGTGCCGGACGTGAAGTCCATTGGTGTCGTCTACTCCCCGGGTGAGCCGAACTCGCTGATTCAGGTGGAGTGGGCGAAGGAGGCTGCGGACAAGATGGGCATCGAAATCGTGGAAGCCCCTGCTTCAGCAGCTACTGAGGTCCAGCAGGCCGCCCAATCATTAGCGAACAGCGGGGTTGACGCCATCTACGTCCCCACCGATAACGTTGTTGTTGCTTCACTGGAATCTGTTCTGCAGGTTGGCGAGGATGACCAGATCCCTGTTTTCGGGGCTGAGGGTGACTCTGTGTTCCGCGGCGCTGTCGCCACCTACGGGCTGGACTACTACCAGCTGGGCTATGAGACAGGTCTGATGGCAGCCCAGATCTTGAAGAATGAAACCACCGCTGGGGAACTAGACGTACAGACGCTAGCCGAACCGGAGCTGTACCTGAACCTAGAAGCTGCTCAGCGCATGGGCGTAACCATTCCTGTGCAGCTAGTGGAAGAAGCCAACCCAGAAAACGTTGTTGAGTAACGAACGCAACAAGTAACGAACCTATACGGGAGTCGTTGTGATCACAGCTGTTGAACTAGGGCTGCTCTACTCGCTCATGGCCCTGGGGGTCTACCTGACCTTCAGGGTCCTTGAGTTCCCAGACCTCACGGTCGACGGCAGCTTTGCCACGGGAGCAGCCATCACCGCAGTCATGATTGTCAACGGCTACAACCCGGTCCTAGCACTGCTAGTCGCCTTCGCTTGCGGTATGGCCGCAGGCTTAGTGACAGGGTTGCTGAACACCAAGGGCAACATTGATGGCCTGCTGGCAGGCATCCTGACGCAAATAGCGCTGTATTCGGTCAACCTAGGCATCATGGGTAAGTCCAACATTGGGCTCTTGCGTCAACCCACCGTCTTCTTGGGTGCTAAAGAAGCCGGTCTGATGGGCTCATGGTGGGGACCACTAGTCATGCTGCCGTTCGTGATTTTGGCGCTGTCAGTACTGGTGTGGTTCTTGCACACCAATCTTGGCTTGGCGATGCGAGGCACGGGCGACTCGGCAGAAATGGCGCGTTCCTTTGGGGTTTCCACCGACTTCCAAAAGACTCTGGGACTAGCACTGTCAAACGGCATGGTTGCACTGTCGGGGTCGTTGGTTGCGCAATACCAGGGCTTCGCCGATGTCTCCATGGGCATCGGCATCATCGTCGCGGGGCTCGCTTCAGTGATCATCGGCCAAGCAATCGTGGGTCGCTTGACCATATGGAAGGCGGCCGCCGCTGCCGTCCTGGGCGCAGTGCTCTACCGGGTGGTCTTGCAGCTTGCACTAATGATGGGCTTGAACCCGAACTACATGAAGCTGGTTTCAGCCGCACTTGTGGTGTTGGCGCTGCTCATTCCTCAGTGGAAACTGGGGGCCCGGCTCAACAAGTTGCTCGGTTGGCGCAGGCGAACCCCAGAGCAGCGGATGACGGACCGCCTAGTCATGGAAAATGCTGCTTTGGATGGAGATGAGTGACATGTTAAAGCTTAAAAACGTCTCCAAAACGTTCTTGCGGGGCACTGTTAACGAACGTAAAGCTCTTGTTGATATCAACCTGGAGCTCCCCAAATCCTCATTCGTTACCGTCATAGGTTCAAACGGTGCCGGGAAGTCGACTCTCCTCAACGT
>CAYFNQ010000043.1:7211-10335 GCA_964344535.1 uncultured Actinomyces sp. | reverse complement strand
GCTCTGTGAATCTCATCAGCGATAGGTGAGTAGTAGCGCAGAACCCGTTCCGGATCTGAACCGATTTCGTCGGCAACCTGTGTGGGAGACATCCCTTGGCGAAGGAGCGATTGGATTTGGCCCGGTGTTGCTTTTGTCTTAGTGGGCGCAGGTGCAACGGCCAGCTGGGTTCTAGCCAGTTCCGTACGCAGCTTGTTGGTGGGCCTAACTAGGTAGCTGTTGCCTTCGTCGTCCTCAAAGAGGAGTGAGACACCGTCTTCGGTGCGACCCGAAAGTTTGAGTTCTATCACTATTAGGACCCCTTTCGTAGCTAATGGTGCCACCAGTTCGTAAGAAACCGGGGCAGGCACGGCGTCTCCATTTAGCTATTCGCGATCTAAGCCGCAAAGGGTGCTAGCATCCAGTCGCACGTTACTGGCAGCGCGACTATGGGTCGGAAGGGACAGCGATGGCGACGGATTACGATGCTCCGCGTAAGAGCGAAGAAGAACTCTCCGAGGACTCGATTGAGGAACTCAAATCAAGACGCGGAGATGTCGGGTCGAATGACGTTGATGAGGATGAGACGGAGGCAGCGGAAACTTTCGAGCTTCCCGGTGCGGACCTGTCGAAAGAGGAGCTGACAGTGGTTGTCGTTCCCCCTCAGGATGACGAATTCACCTGCGTTTCTTGCTTCCTGGTACAGCACTCATCCCAGATCTCAAAGAACTCTGATCCTTCTAGCCCCATGTGCGTGGACTGCGCGGGCTGAGTTGCAATGACTAACGAATCCCACTCAGACGCGCCAGGTCCCGTTGACTCGCTTGGTGAAGAGCCGCCGGAAGGATACCTGGACTTAGGGGCCCTGTACGTCCCGAAAGTTCCGGGCATGCAGCTGCGCGGAAAGCTGGAGGCAGACAAGGAAACGCTGCGGCAAGTTCTGCTGGTGTTGGGAAACTCGGGTGTCGCAGTTTCTGTTGCTGCGGCACCTAAGTCGGGCAATGCGTGGCCGGAGCTGGCCGCGCAAATTGAGGCTTCCATAGAGGGCAACGGGGGAGAAGCTGCGGAGGTTTCGGGCCGCTACGGGCTGGAGATCGCCGCGAAGATTCCTCAACCCGGACCCGGTGGGAAGAAGGTGCTGGTCCCGATGCGCATCATCGGTGTCGAAGGACCCAGGTGGGTGGCTCGCATCGACATCCAAGGTAGTGCCGCCGCTGGGGACCCTGAGCAGACAAAGGCTTGCGAAGATCTCATTGACCGGCTGATAGTGAATCGTGGCAGCGAACCGCGCATCCGGTTTGACCTGATGCCAATGCGTCTGCCACGCGAGGCCGGCGCGGTCGATGAAACTGAGTGATCAACGGCGACGACTAGCGACAACGGGCGACAACTGCAGCGCGGAACTAACACGGTGAGCGGTCAAGAGACACCTGGCTCGGACGCGGGGATTCGAGGGGCAAAAGGGGTGGTCGGCCAGTTAGGCCAAGACAACTTCTCTTTGAGCACTGCCGTTGGCGGTCCAAGGGGAGCCTTGGAGTCTCTACTTCCCGGTCTAGTTTTCGTGGTTGCCTACGTCATCACCCACGACCTGCCGCTCACACTTTGGCTAGCCGGTGGGGTTGCTGCCCTGTTTGTCGTGGTTCGCCTCCTACAAAAATCATCTCCGCTCCAGGCACTAGCTGGGGTTGCTGGTGTTGGCGTTGGCGTCATTTGGGCTGCATTTTCGGGGCAGGCTGAAAACTATTTCGCGTGGGGCCTGATCGTAAACGCCAGCGCCGCCCTCATCCTCCTTCTGTCCCTAACCGTTCGGCGCCCGTTAGTAGCGTTGCTTTTGCGGCCAATGCTGACCGGTCCGGTTCCCGCTTCACTACAAAAAACGTTCAAGAAACGCTGCGACCAGGCAACCTGGGTTTGGTTCGCTGTCTTCGCCGCCAGGCTTGCCGTTCAACTTCCCCTGTTCTACGGGAAAAACACGGTTGCCTTAGGCACGGCAAAGCTGGTTATGGGCCTGCCCTTGTTCGCGCTGGGTGCGTGGGCGACTTGGGTTTTGCTCCGCAATGTTGTGGCTGCAGTTCAGGAATCATCTGAAGCTGTAGGCGACAACGCAGGGGCCGAAGCTCAGCACAGTTAGACTGGGCTCAATCTTTGGAGGTCTGATGGCCACTAGGCGTAAGCGGCACGGGCACGGAGCCCGTTTTAAAAGGGGTTCCCAAGTGCGGGAGTTGCCCACTGAACTGATTGAGCTTGAGGCGGGGCTACCGGCCCACGGCGGGGCCGTTATTGCTAAGGCAGAGGATGGTCGCACCGTCTTTTTGCGCGGTGCACTGCCCGGTGAAAAGGTTCGTGCCCAAGTCACCGCGGATCACAAGAAGTTCCTGTGGGCGGACACAGTGGAGGTCTTAGAACCATCTGAGCAGCGTGTGGCCCACGTTTGGTCTGACCCGAAGGACGTCGGTGCCGCAGCAGCAGATCTGGGTTTCATTTCCAGGGAAGCTCAACTTCAGTGGAAAGCAACTGTTTTGGCGGACCAGCTCCGGCGGATTGGGGGAGAGGAACTGGCGGAAGCAGTCCGGGCTCTTTACCCGGACGGAGTGCAAGTTCAATCCCTTGAAGAAGATCTAGATGAGGGTGTTCGCACCAGGGTTCAACTGGTGGCGGGTAGCGACGGCCGACTGGGGATGCGACCCTACAGGTCAGATCGGGTTGTTCCCGTTGAGGAAGTCCCACTTGCGGTGCCGGCCATTTCAAACGTGACTGACTTGGACCCCGGTGATGAAAAGTGGTCCGGGAAGTGGGCTGCAGGTGACCGGGTGTCCCTTGTTGCCCCAACTGGGGGTGCTCCCAGAGTTGTCACACCCAAGGGCAGCTTCGACAGGGATACGGGGGAAGAAAACGCATCCGCGCTGCAGTGGACCGTTGCCGTAGGCGACAAAGAACACATTTTCAAGGTACGGCCAGATGGGTTTTGGCAAACGCACCGGTTGGCACCTCAGGCTCTCACCGAAGCTGTTTTGGAAGCCGCGGACGTGGAACCCGGTGAGCGAGTTCTAGAGCTTTACTCCGGCGCCGGCTTGTTTTCCCGTTTCCTAGCAGATGCCGTTGGCCCTGCCGGCCAGTTATTGACGCTGGAATTAGATGAGGGAGC
>CAYFNQ010000043.1:1683-7111 GCA_964344535.1 uncultured Actinomyces sp. | reverse complement strand
ATTAGGGACCTCACCAGTTGCGGATTTAGCTTGGAGTCTTTGCGCGCCTGGGACCTGTTCCCTAACACTCACCACTTTGAAACAGTGGCTGCCCTGCAGCGAAACGCGTCGGCCACAGGCGAAGAAAGTGAGTCACAGACCGCGTAGGGCCAGCAAAACCCCTAGGGTGAGACGTGAACGTTTGTTGCCACACCGAAGGGGGACATGTGGGCAAGTTGGATAGCTTCAACGCGAAGGACACGCTGACCGTTGGTGACCAGGACTACACCATTTATAGGCTGGATGCCGTAGAAGGTACGGAAAAGTTGCCGTACTCGCTGAAAGTTCTAGCGGAGAACCTTTTGCGCACGGAAGACGGAGAGAACGTCACCGCCGACCACATCAAGGCCATCGCCAATTGGGATCCCCACGCGGAGCCCGACACTGAAATTCAATTCAGTCCTGCGCGAGTCCTGCTCCAGGACTTTACGGGTGTCCCAAGCGTCGTAGACCTAGCGGTGATGCGTGAGGCTTACGAAGAAATGGGTGGCGACCCGACCAAGGTGAACCCCCAGGTCCCAGCTGAACTGGTGGTTGACCACTCTGTGCAAATCGACGTGTACGGCGTTCCCACAGCTTTTGAGGCGAATGTGGAGCGCGAATACGAACGTAATGAGGAGCGCTACCAGTTCCTACGCTGGGGCCAAGATGCGTTCGATTCGCTAAGAGTCGTTCCACCGGGCACCGGTATCGTTCACCAGGTCAACTTGGAACACCTTTCGCGCGGTGTTTTCACTAAGGAAGAAGACGGTGTCGTAGAGGCCTATCCGGACACTTGCGTTGGGACCGACTCTCACACGCCAATGGTGAACGGACTTGGTGTCTTGGCTTGGGGTGTCGGCGGTATTGAGGCCGAAGCTGCCATGTTGGGCCAGCCAATTTCAATGCTGATTCCACCCGTGGTCGGCTTCAAACTGACGGGGGAGATCCCCGCGGGCGCCACTGCCACCGACGTGGTTTTGACGATTACGGAAAAGTTGCGTGAGCACGGTGTGGTCGGGAAGTTTGTTGAGTTTTACGGAGACGGTGTCTCTGCGGTGCCTTTGGCTAACCGGGCAACGATTGGCAACATGAGCCCGGAGTTCGGTTCGACCGCTTCCATGTTCCCAATCGATGACGTCACCCTTGACTACCTGCGCCTCACCGGCCGTTCCGAAGAACAGGTGGCACTGGTAGAGGCGTATGCCAAAGAGCAGGGAATGTGGCACGACCCCGAAAAAGAGGTCGAATATTCAGAGTACGTAGAGCTGGATCTTTCCACGGTGGTCCCATCGATTGCCGGTCCCAAGCGACCGCAGGACCGCGTGGACCTTTCAGAGGCTAAAGATTCCTTCCGCTACGTGCTAGCGGACTACGTTGATGACAAGCCGGAAGTGAAGGACACCGAACTGGACGACGCCCTCATTGGGACGTTCCCAGCCTCAGACCCAGTAGAAATCGGCACTCCAGACATCGATGGCAGCCGTCCCGTGGAACATCCGGGGCAGAGCGATGAGCGTCCCCACCGCAAGGTGTCGGTTGAGATGGAAGACGGCTCCGAAGTGGAGCTGGACCACGGGAAGGTGATGATCGCTTCCATCACGTCCTGCACGAACACATCAAACCCGTCGGTGATGATGGCCGCCGCCTTACTGGCGCGAAACGCAAACCGGTTGGGGCTCAAATCAAAGCCGTGGGTGAAGACCTCCATGGCACCCGGATCTCCGGTTGTCACGAACTACTACGAAAAGGCTGGTCTCTGGCCGGACCTAGAAGCCCTAGGCTTCTACCTGGTTGGCTACGGCTGCACCACCTGCATTGGTAACTCTGGACCCCTTGAAGAGTCACTATCGGAGGCCATCAACGACCACGACCTGTCAGTTGTCTCTGTTCTTTCGGGTAACCGCAACTTTGAAGGACGCATCAACCCGGACACCAAGATGAACTACCTGGCATCCCCGCCCCTAGTGATCGCGTACGCGCTGGCCGGAACAATGGACTTCGACTTCGATACCGAACCCCTAGGTCAAGACCAGGACGGCAACGACGTCTTCTTGAAGGACATCTGGCCAGAGCCTGAAGAAGTTCAGGCAGTCATCGACTCCACGTTGGACCGAAAGATGTTCGAAGACGACTACGCGGATGTTTTCCAAGGCGGTCCCCTGTGGAACGCCCTTGAGGTGCCGGAAGGGTCAACCTACACGTGGGAGGAAGACTCCACCTACGTGCGTCGACCCACTTTCTTCGACAACATGCCGGAGGTTCCAGAACCCATCGAAGATATTGAAGGCGCGCGCGTCCTGCTCAAGCTGGGCGACTCTGTCACCACCGACCACATTTCACCCGCGGGTTCCTTCCGCGCAGACTCACCCGCTGGCCAGTACCTACTGGACCACGGTGTTGGGGTGCGCGACTTCAACTCCTACGGGAGCCGCCGTGGAAACCATGAGGTGATGGCCCGCGGCACGTTTGCGAATATCCGTATCCGCAATGAGATGGTGCCGGGTGTTGAAGGCGGGTTCACCCGTGACTTCACGCAAGAAGGTGGGCCGACCACCAGTGTTTACGACGCTGCGCAAAACTACCTGGCGGAGGACACCCCGCTAGTTGTGTTGGCTGGCAAGGAGTATGGAAGCGGTTCGTCGCGCGACTGGGCAGCAAAAGGTGTCAACCTTCTGGGCGTGAAAGCTGTCATCACTGAGTCCTTTGAGCGCATTCACCGCTCAAACCTCTTGGGTATGGGGATCTTGCCGTTGCAGTTCCCCAAGGGCGAAGACCGTGACTCCCTGGGGTTGGATGGCACTGAGGTCTTCGACATCACGGGACTAGAAGAGTTCAACGAGGGACGCACCCCAAAGACCGCGCATGTGCGTGCCACACGCGAAGACGGCACGGTCATTGAGTTCGATGCTCCCGTCAGGGTAGACACCCCCGCTGAGCGGGAGTACTACCGAAACGGTGGCATCTTGCAGTACGTGCTACGCCAGTTGAAGGCTAAGGAAGACGCCGCCGCCTAGGCTTGCGGCCAGTTAGCAATTTCGCAGTGCTGGTCTTCTACGGGGAGGTCCCAAACCTTTCCGTAGAAGGCCAGTTCTGTTCGCAGGGCTTCTTCGACAGCATGGTCGTGCCCAAACAGGTGACCCTCTCCGACCAGTACCTTGAAAGCCACCGGCTTTCCTAGTTCCTCCAGCTCTTTGACAGTTTTCTCCACGCCTTCGACGCTGGAGAGATGGTCGGCGCTGCCGTGGATGAACAGAACTGGGGTGTTGATCCTCTCCAGTTTTGCAAGCGGAGAAACCTCCGCGATTGCCTCATCAGTAAGTTCGTCTACTCCCAGTAGTCGCTGGGGGTAATGCTTTTCGAACTTGTTGACCGTCTCCATGTATTCACGCAGGTCAGCGGAGCTAGCCAGGAGCACTCCGGCCGTGAACACGTTAGTGCGCTCAAGCGCAGACAGCACTGTGAAGGCACCCAAAGATTCACCCCGGATCCCCACGCGGGCAGGATCCGCACGGTTTGTGTCCACCAAGAACTTCACGCCATCCTCAATGTCGGCCACGTCCGCGCGACCCCACTTGCCGTTCAGTTCCTCACGGTAGGCTCGCCCATTCCCAGTCGTGCCCCTGGGGTGGGGGACAAGGACGGCGAATCCTCTAGAAGTCCAGTACTGAAGGTCCAGATTCAGGCCGGAGCGGGCGGCTGAGGTCGGGACACCAAGCGTGCGCACTAGGAGCGGGGGAAGGTCTTCCGCACCCTCAAAGTCCCTTGAAGTGGGCGGGTAGAAAAGCCCGTAACTTTGCGTCCCATCCCTGTTCGTCCACCAAAGTCGCTGCGCGACCGAAACTTGGTCTTCTTCCACCAGGGTTTCGGCTGCCGGCCTGATGACGCTGGCCTGGGCGTCCTGCACCTCAACAATTGCGGGGCTCTCCGTGGGACTCATGCCCAAGAAGACAACCCGGTTCGGTGAGGCAGCAATGTTGCCAACTGGCTCCCAGTCCAGATCCCACTCTTCCAACAGGCCGTTGTCCAGTCGCATCGACCCAATCTTCCACTGTGGCCCTTCAGCCCAGCCGCACACCAAATGGTCCTCATCCAAGTTGTCAAAAGAGTGCAGACCCAGTTGCCAGTGGGGCCTAGAAAATGCTTTTTCGGACGGGTGCAGGGCTCGGGTGCGCAGGCGTGACTGCCAGGCATCCGCCGGTTCGTCGGGACGCGTCTTGAACCCTTCAGTCCGGTAGAGGTTGGCCCAGCCGGTGGAGTCGTCAACGTGGATCAGGTCGCCGTCTAGCGTCCATCTTGGTTCGTAGGCGCAAACGTCTTTCTTGTCCACAAGCACGACGTCTGAGCTCAGCTCCCCGTTTGCTTCCAGGTCACCAACGTGCAGCTCCGATTCTGTCCAAGCCATTTCAGGGTGGTTCCAAGTGAGGAAAGCCAGCTTGGTGCCATCGGGAGAAAGCGTGGGCGAAGTGACAAAGTCAGTGCCTTCAAAAATGGTCTTGATGGCTGCCTCATCGCGTGCGCCAGACCCATCCAAGGGAATTGCGACAAGGGAGTTTTTCGCGTCCCGTTTGTCTGCACCGGAAGGAATGTCCTCTAACACCGCGTAGACCAAGCCTCTAGCTAGGTCGATCTCAAAGTCGCCGTACCGCTTGTCAGAAAGCGGGACTAGGGGAACAAGCTCTCTGCGGCGATCAGAAACCCTAAAGCTGTAGACCCTGTTGTCGGCGCCGTCAGAGACAACTAGGTTCCCGTCCTCGACCGCATATGCGCGTCCGCCGCGCTCATGAACGTGGGTAGAAACGGAGAGGAGGCGCTCCCCATCCACCAAGGGCAAGACTTCGCGGGTTTGCTGCATCGCATCGCGGCGCAACAAAACGCTACGTCCCTGCCTTCTTGGATTGTCTTCAATCCAATAGACATCAGGACCGTCAATCCGCAGTTGACTCAGGATGACCCTTCTTTCGGTCAGTGCTTCCGGGGTCACTGGGGACTCCCATGAACCAAAAGGTGCCTTCTTCTTGTTTGACATCAGACCTCGCTAGCGCCGTTCCTGCTTCGAAGTCTAGTAGGCCGGCTCGGCTAGACTTCGAACCATGAGCTCCACCCACGTTCAACCCGGTCCTTTACTGGCTCGGATCACTGATCCAAAGCAGCTGGACACGCTCACTTCAGCGGAGCTAGTGGCGTTAGCAGCCCAGATCCGCGAGTTCCTCATTGAGTCGGTGTCAAGGACAGGCGGACACCTTGGTCCGAACCTGGGTGTCGTTGAGCTGACCTTGGCAATCCACCGTGTTTTCGATTCGCCCAAGGACACGATCTTGTGGGACACCGGGCACCAGGCCTACGTCCACAAGCTCCTAACAGGACGACACAACTTTGACAGGCTTCGTCAAGAAGGTGGCACATCCGG